>JAFWZZ010000006.1 GCA_017522185.1 Bacillota bacterium
AGCAACAGGAACAGGAACAGCAGCAACAGCAGCAAACACCTGTACCGGAAACTCCGGCAGATACCCCTGCTCCAGCGGCACTTCAGCCTTCCGAAACTGACATTCCGGCAGCATAATCAAAAAACACAAAAGCAGTTATTCGAATCGAATAACTGCTTTTTTCTATCTCATATAGAATTATCCAATCAGTGCGTTAAAATCTTTTACACGCTGTGCGATGTCCTCTGCGCCGAACACGGCAGATCCTGCGACGAAGATGTCACAGCCTGCATCGCGAATCAGTTTCACATTATCCAGGGAAACACCGCCATCGATTTCGATCTGATAAGTATAGCCCTTTTCCTTACGCAGGGCATCCAGCTCTTTGATCTTTTCCAGTGTCTGCGGAATAAACTTCTGTCCGCCGAATCCCGGATTCACGGACATGACGAGAACCAGATCCAGCTCTCCCAGAATGCATTCCAGGGAAGATACCGGTGTTGCAGGATTCAGTGAAACCCCTGCCTTCACTCCGTGGGACTTGATGTTCTGAATGGTTCTGTGCAGATGTCTGCAGGCTTCCTGATGGACCACGATATATTCCGTTTTCTCTGTTACAAAATCTCCAATGTACTGGTCAGGATTTTCAATCATCAGGTGTACATCGTACGGACTCGTATTCCATCCGTTCAGGGACTTCATAACCGGTGCTCCGAAGCTGATGTTCGGTACGAAATGACCGTCCATCACATCGATATGTACAAGACCTGCTCCGGCATTACTGATCAGCTGTACCTGTTCACCCAGTCTTGAAAAATCTGCAGATAAAATTGATGGTGCTAAAACTCCCATATCTTCCTCCATTGTTAAACTAATACTTCTTTCTGTAACGGATTTCTTCCATGGCAGCCACGTAAGAGGCATAACGAAGGGGATGAATCTCTCCTGCTTCTACCGCCTGCTGCACCCTGCAGTCAGGTTCTTTCATGTGTCTGCAGTTATCGAATCTGCACTGACCTTTCATCCTTGCGATTTCAGGATAGAAATCACTGAGGTTCTCTTCATCAGCCTCCAGGATTTCAAAAGAGGTAAATCCCGGCGTATCGAAAACATAGCCGTCATCAAAGGCTTCAAAGATTTCCACGTGACGTGTCGTATGCTTTCCTCTGGCCGTTTTCTCGCTGACATTACCTGTTTCCATGTTCGCCTGCGGAATCAGCTGATTGGTAATCGTCGATTTCCCAACGCCGGAAGGACCGGCAAAGGCAACCCTGTGTCCGGAAATATACGGCTTCAGTGCGTCTACGCCTTCACCACTTGCGCCGCTGACACAGACAACAGGATAAACACCGCTATAAATATCTACGATTTCCTGCAGTTTCTTTTCCTTTACCAAATCGATTTTGTTGATACACAAAACAGGTTCTATATGGTGCATTTCCGCCATAATCAGAAACTTATCGATAATCGCGAAATTCGGTTTCGGTTTCGTCGCTGCCATAACAACAATAAAACGGTCAATGTTGGCAATGGGCGGTCTGATAAACTGGTTTTTTCTCGGTGCAATGGAGTTGATGACCGCATCGCCATCCTCCAAAACCTCAATATCAACCACGTCACCGACCATCAGGGTAATGCCCTCTTTTTTAAAGATGCCTCTTCCCTTTGCCTGGAATACTCCTTCGGCGGTCTTTACATAGTAAAATCCGCCGATTCCTTTCATAATTAAACCTTCCATTTTCCCTCTGTTTCTATACTTTTATTCTTCGCCGTCGCCGTCGCCTTCACCTTCGCCGCCTTCTTCAGGCAGCACTGCATCTCCGGATTCAGGTTCCTGCTCTTCCGGTTCAGGTTCAGGAACCGCTTCAGGTTCTCCCTTGCTGACAATAATGTCAACCTTGGTACCCTTCTTCACCTTTTCTCCAGGAGGATAACTCTGGTCCATAACGATGTTCTTCGCATAAACCGTACTTTCTGCATAGTTTGTCTTTCCAAGAACAAAGCCGCAATCCAGCAGAGTCTGCTTCGCCTCATCGATGGTCTGTCCCAGCAGACTAGGCATATTCAGCTTATCCGTGCCTTTACTGATAACCAGGTTAATCTTTGTGCCCTGTTCTGCCTCTGTGCCTTCCGCTGGATCCTGACTGATGATTTCTCCCTTTTCTGCATCACTTTCTTCCTCTGTGATGGATCCTACTTTGTAGCCTTCCGCTTCCAGGTACACTTCTATGGTCTTGTCATATTCCTGGCCGACAACGCCAGGAACAACACCGGTCGGCTTACCGATGCAAACCATGATTGTCACGGTGTCACCCTTTTCTGCTCTTGTTCCAGCTTCAGGTGACTGAGATGCAATCTGGCCTTTTTCTACATCTTCGGAGCGCACATCTTCTCCACGCTCAACTTTCAGACCAGCTTCTTCCAACAGTTTTTCCGCTGCTGCCGGTTCCATGCCCGTCACAGTTGGAATTTCTACGCCGCTTCCCAGTACGCCAGTTGCAAAGAGAATGCCAATGATAGCTGCAACAAAGGCAATACCTACTGCAACCGCACCGATAATCAGCTTCTTCTTTCCATTACCTGTACGTTCACGTAATTCGGATGGTTCCCGCTTCTCTGCAGGTTCTCTCTTTTCCTTCTTCTCTTTTCTGACCTTCTTTTCTTCCGGTCTTTCCAGTTCCTCTTCGTATTCCTCAACGGCTCTGCGTTCCGGACGTCTTCGGTGCTCTTCCCTCTGTTCTTCGTGAGATCCTGCGAAGACAGATTTTCCGACCATCTTTGTCACGAAGTCGATATTATTCAGCTCTTCCAGTACTTCTTCCGCATTCTTGTAACGGTTTGACTGGTATTTATCTGTTGCCTTCATCACCAGCTTTTCCAGCGCAGGCGGAATACCGTGTGCCAGATGGGATGGCGGCGTGATTTCATCATTGATGTGCATCAAAGCAACCTGTACCGGATTCTCACCGTCAAAAGGCACCTGTCCGGTCAGCATTTCATAGAGCACAATCCCCAGGGAATAGATGTCAGAACGTTCATCCACATAGGAGCCTCTCGCCTGTTCCGGAGAGAAATAGTGGACGGAACCGATAATTCTGCTCGTTTCATTGGCCACCATGGTGGAGCTGCTGACAGCCTTTGCAATACCGAAGTCTGCCAGTTTTGCAATACCATCCTTCGTAATCATGATGTTATGCGGTTTTACATCCCTGTGAATAATGTTATTCTTATGGGCAAGGCTCAACGCAGAAGCCACCTGCTTCGTGATTTCCATGGCATCACGGTAATCAAAAGGACCATGCTCATTGATCAGATCGCTCAGCGGTCTGCCGTCGATCAGTTCCATAACGATGAAATGAATGTTTCCTTCTTTGCCAACGTCATAAACACTGACGATATTCTGATGCTGCAGACCTGCAGCCGCCTGGGATTCTCTCTTAAAGTTTTCTACGAACTGTGCATCCTTCGTAAACTCGGGTCTCAAAATCTTGATTGCCACATATCTGTTCAGCAGTCTGCACTTTGCCTTATATACGACGGCCATGCCGCCTTCACCGATTTTCTCAATCAGTTCATATCTTCCTGCTAATAGCTTACTCATTGATATCTTCCTCCGTAACCTCTACAACAACCATTGTGATATTTTCATTTCCACCTTTTGTTTTTGCAATCTCTACTAATTCCTCACAAATATCTGTCATCGTTTCTTCTTTACTCATGATATCTGTCAATTCACTGCTGCCGACCTCTCCATGCAGACCGTCGGTACAAATCAGAATCCTGTCACCAACGACTACCGGTAAAACGAAAAAGTCAGCTTCGATGCGATGGTCTGCACCCACCGCCCTGGTAATCATATTGCGGTTCTCATGATGCTCCGCCTCTTCCTCTGTAATCAGACCTGCCTTTACCAGAGAGTTCACATATGTATGGTCTTCCGTAATCTGGGTCAGCACGCCTTCTCGTAAGATGTACGCCCTGCTGTCTCCCACGTTCAGGATATAGAGCTGTCCATCACGAAGATATGCCATAACCAACGTTGTCGCCATCCCCCAGTTTTCTTCATGACGCTGGGACAATTCCAAAATCTTAAAGTTCACGTCTCTGATGCAGTGTCCGAAATAGGATTGAATTTCATCTTCCGTCTGCATCTGATGTAAATCATGGGCTTCTACATATTTCGCAATTTCATCGACACATGTTTTGCTGGCAAGCTCGCCGGAATTGTTTCCGCCGACGCCGTCAGCCACAATGAAAACTTTATCTTTTTTCAATACGTAACACGCGTCCTCGTTATTGCTTCGCCGCAGGCCTTTGTCCGTTTTGAAGCCAACTTCCATCTATCTGTCTCCTTTCAGCTTCCGATGCATCCTGCAGATATAGAATCCGTCTGCTTCATCGATGCCTGGAAGTAACTGTCTTTCCAATATCATTTCATATTCCTTGTGCTTCTCTAAAAAAGCCCTCGCCACATCACCGTTTTCCCTTCGGTTAATGGTGCATGTGCTGTATAATAAATCTCCGCCCGGTTTCACGTAGCGACAGGCATTTTCCAAAATCGCCAGCTGTTTTTCTGCCAGATCCTGTGACTCGTTTTCAACCGGTCTGTATTTGATTTCCGGTTTGCGGCGAAGCACGCCCAGTCCGGAACAAGGTCCGTCGACCAGCACTTTGTCTGCCATTTCGACGTAGTTTCCGTTAAATACCGTGCCATCCTGCTCTCCGGTTTCGATGATGGACAGGCCCAGACGCTCCGCCTGTACCTGCATCAGCTCCAGTTTATGGGCATAGACATCAAAGGCGAGAATTCTCCCTCTGTTCTCCATTTTTTCTCCCATAGCCAGGGTTTTACCGCCGGGTGCGGCACAGATATCCAGAACCACATCTCCCGGCTCCGGTGCCAGCGTATCCACGGCCAGAACAGAGGCCGTATCCTGTACGGAGAACAGGCCGTCTTTGAAGGCCTTTGTATCCAGAAGTCCGCTTCCTTTCACAAAGAACACCCTGTCGCAGAGTGCTGCTTTTTCTAAAGTAAAGCCCTGTCCGGTCAGTTCCCTTTCCAAATCCTCTGCTGTCGTCTTTGTCAGATTGACACGGATAGAAAGCGGCGGCCGCATGTTACTGCAGGCCAGAAGTCGTTCGGTCTCCTCCGCACTGTACTGGGAAAGCCACAGCTCCACAATAGTCGGATCGAAAGAATACCTCGCAGACAGATACCCCGTGAGATCCTTTTCCGGATCCGGCATGGTAAGCTGCTCTTTCTTCTTTCCATAGCCCCGCAGCACGCCGTTGAGGAAACCGTCTCTTCCCGGCGCCACCTTGCGGGCCAGTTTAACAGTTTCGTTGACAGCCGCATATTCCGGCACGGAATCCATAAACATCAGCTGATAGAGGCCCATCCGAAGCAGCACTTTGATCGGTTTCTTTACGCCCTTCAGCCCCTTTGGAATCAGCTGACCGAGGATATGATCCAGATACATCTGATTCTCCAGCACCCCGTAGACCAGTTCTCTGACAAAAGCCGGGTTCTCCGGTTTCATCTGACTAATCTGGTGATTCAGCTCGATGTTGGAGTATGCCTGGTTCTTCTCGATTTCCAGTAAAGTCTGATATGCAGTTTTACGGTTGATATCTGCCATTAATCGTTCCTGCCTCTGATTGCTAAGATTCTTAATAAGTTTGCTACTGCTGTCGCCAGAGCCGCCACGTAAGTTAAGGCTGCCGCTCTCAGTACTTTCTTTGACCCCGGAATGTCTTCTACTGCCACCAGTCCGAATTCTTCCATCTTGTCGATGGCACGGCGGCTGGCATCAAATTCCACCGGCAGCGTTACCGCATGGAATACCACGACACCGGCAAAACCGATGATACCGATATCAAGCAGCAGCATGCCGAAATAACCCATTTCGTAGCTTCCTGCGCCCAGCAGCAGGATACCGATAAAGATCATCGGCCATGCCAGTCTGGATGCAAAGTTGACAACCGGTACAATGGAGTTCCGCAGTCTCAGCGGCGTGTAGCCCTGTGCGTGTTGCAGTGCATGGCCCGCTTCGTGGCAGGCAACACTGACAGCCGCAACGGAATTCACCCCGTATACGGACTGGGATAAGTTCAGCGTACGGTCTTTTGGGTTATAGTGGTCGGTCAGATTTCCGCTGATGGCATTGATACGCACATCCTGCAGGCCGTTATAATCCAGCATTCTTCTTGCTGCCTCTGCACCTGTCAGATTCCGGCGGTTTCTGACTTGGGAATATCTCTTAAATGCGCTGTTTACTCTTGCCTGGGCAATCAGTGTGAAAATGATTGCAGGTACCAGGAGAATATATGTCGGATCGTAATAATACATGTTTTTCCCCCTTTTGTTTACTCTAATACGATATCCTTTTCGATTGTGTTGCCGCGCAGGAAAGCCTTGACTTCGACTCTCTTCTTGCCTGGCATCTGGATTTCTGTTGCACGCAGCAGTCTGCCTCCGCAGCAGATATCGATGCCTGCATCGGAAACGTTTACGATGGTTCCCGGAGCAGAATCACATGGTTTATCAGGACATTCTGCCTTCCATAGTTTCATGGTCTCCCCTTTGTAGGTACAATATGCACCCGGCCATGGATCAAAAGCACGAATCTGTCTCTCAATTTCTTCCGGTGTCTTTTGGAAATCGATAACGCCGTCTTTCTTGGAAATCAGACCTGCGTAAGAAGACTTTTCATCATCCTGCGGTACCGGCACGACTTCTCCTGCCGCAATCATCGGCAAGGTTTCAACCAGCAGTTCCGCACCTAGCGCAGCCAGTCTGTCATGAAGGGCCTCACAGTTCATGTCGCCGATTGGCAGGCTTACCTTTGTCAGCATATCGCCTGTATCCAGTCCTTCTGCCATCTGCATGATGGTAACTCCTGTTTCTTCTTCGCCCTGCAGAATGGCATGGTGAATCGGAGAGGCGCCGCGCAGCTTCGGCAACAGGGATGCGTGCACGTTGACACAGCCGTACTTCGGCAGGTCCAGCAGCTCCTTCTGGATAATCTGTCCGTAAGCCACGACCACTGCGATGTCCGGTTCATAGGCCTTCAGCAGTTCCATGGTTTCCGGGCTTTCCTTGATTTTATCCGGCTGCAGCACCTGAATGTCATTTGCAACAGCCAGTTCCTTTACCGGTGTGAACAGGACCTTCTTTCCCCTGTTTTTCGCCTTGTCCGGCTGGGTAATCACATAGCCCACTTCATGTCCGGCTTTGATGATTGCATCCAGCACAGGTACCGCAAAATCCGGTGTTCCCATAAATACAACTTTCATTATTCTTCGAAATCCTCCTCAACGCTTCTGATGTTTTCAGCCTTGTCGATGTACAGAATACCTTCTAAGTGATCGTATTCGTGGCACATGACTCTCGCATCAAAACCTTCAAAATCGTAAACCTGTTCTACGCCGTCCAGATCCATCGCCTTGATCTTAATCTTCTCAGGTCTTTCCACAGTACCGATCATGCCAGGCACGCTGAGGCAGCCTTCGTCATCAATCTGGGATCCGCTCTGTTCCAGCATTTCAGGGTTGATCATGAAATACACTCTGCCCGGTTCCGGTTCCGCAATGAACATTCTTCTCATGATACCAACCTGTGGTGCCGCGATACCCACGCCGTACTGTTCTCTCATGGTTTCCAGCATATCCTGCATGGTCATTTTGATTCTATCTGTGACTTCGCCGACTTCTCTGCAGCGTTTTCTCAAAATTTCGTCGCCTTCTGTTACAACATTTCTAATTGCCATAGTTCTTCTCTCCTTCTAAAAAGTGCTGTATGGATTGACGTCAATGGTCAGGTTGCAGTCAATCTTATTCTTCACCAGTTCACTGCCAAAACAGTGAATGTAGTGGATGTATTTGTTTCGAAGTCCTTTCGGACATTTTATCAGTATATAGTATCGGTAGCTGTCTTTTCCCTTGAAATGACTGGAAAGTTTCGGTGCAAAGATCTGATCCTCCTCGTTGTCCACAGGACACTTCAACAGATAGGATCTGCAATTGTCCGCAGTCTCCATAGCGGTCGTCTCGTCCCCGCTGGTAAACTCCACCAGAATCAGGTCAGTAAACGGCGGATAATCCATGAATCCGCGGATTTGAATCTCTGTTTCAAAGAAGCTTTCGTAGTCGTGCGCCGCAGCCGTCGTCAGTGCAAAATTATCCGGAGTATAGGACTGCACGATAACCAGGCCCTCTTCGTCCCCTCTTCCTGCACGGCCGGCAACCTGGGTTACCAGCTGGAAGGTTCTTTCGGTAGAACGATAATCTGGAATGTTCAGGCTCACGTCAGCTGCAACAACGCCGACCAGGCCGACGTTCTTAAAATCCAGCCCCTTGGCAACCAGCTGGGTGCCAATGAGAATATCTGTCTTTCCTTTGGAGAATCCGTTGATGATTCTCGTGATTTCTCTGCTATTTTTCGCAGTATCCAGATCCAGCCGTTCCACGGTCCGGTCCGGAAACAGTTCTTTCGTAAATTCTTCTACCTTCTCCGTCCCTGCGCCGAAGTATTTGATGTATTTGCTGCCGCAGGCCGGACAGGCCTTCGGTACTGCAAAGCGCTTGCCGCAGTAATGGCACACACCGGCGTTCTCACTTTTGTGATATACCAGTGAAATACCGCATTCCGGGCACTTCATGGCCTCTCCGCATTCCCTGCAGGAAATAAAGGTGGAATATCCTCTGCGGTTCAGAAACAGGATGATCTGCTTTCCTTTCTCAAGGGTTTCTGCCATCTTGTGATACAGACGGTCGCTGAAGATGGTTCTGTTACCGGCCTTCAGCTCCTCACGCATATCTACAAGCTCTACCTTCGGGAGAGGGTTGGCGTTATAGCGCTGTTTCAGTTCGATGAGCCTGTAAATGCCGTCTTTGGCACGCTGATAAGAGACGACAGATGGTGTTGCGCTTCCCATGACAAGAACGCCCCTGTAGTACATGAGTCGCTTCAGCGCGATGTCCACAGTCTCGTATTTCGGTGTCATGTCAGACTTATACGTCGCTTCGTGTTCTTCATCCATGATGATAATGCCGATGTTTTCCAGGGGCGCAAAAACGCCAAGTCTTGCACCGATGACAATCTTCGCCTCACCCCTGCGGATCCGCATCCATTCGTCGAAACGCTCTCTCGGTGTCAGTTTGCTGTGCAGTACGGCAATCTGCTCCTTGCCGAAACGTCCGATGAAACGTTCCAGAATCTGTTTGGTCAGTGCAATTTCCGGCACCAGCATGATGGCAGTCTTCCCTTCTTCCAGCACACGGGCAATGGCCTGCATGTAAACTTCTGTCTTGCCGCTGCCTGTCACGCCGTGAATCAGGAAGTTCTCCTGACGGTTTTCCCTGACTGCGTCCGCAATGACTGCGACCGCAGCCTGCTGTTCCTCTGTCAGGGATTCGATATCCTGCCGTTCGCCGGCTTCGTCCTTATACGGTTCCTTCTCTTTTCCCGCCCTGGCCGGTTTCCCGTTTGGCACAAAACACTTGACGGCATCCTGATACTTGATGCCGTATCTGGTCTTCATCCACTGGCAGGTGTCCATGATTTCATCTGTCAGAGAAATGTTCTCGTCAATAGAAACGATTTCTTTGATGATGGACGGATCACAGTCCGGCACTGCATTGTCGTCAAATACATAAGCCGTCTTCAGCTTATTACCCCGGTTAAAGGGCACCTGCACCAGGCTGCCCCGCTTTACCGGCAGGTCCGTGCGGTAAGTGAAGAAATTATCCGTATGTCTGCTGTTATGGTCAATGATAACGTTAATATATTTCATTACAGTAAGAAAATGTTTGCTTTTTTACATTCGTCGATGTGATCCCATCCCCAGACGGAAGCCTGTACCTCACCGATGTGTGCCTTGCGCAGGAAGAACATACACAGTCTGCTCTGTCCAATGCCTCCGCCGATGGAATATGGCAGCTCGTCGTTTAAGATCTGCTGGTGGAAACGCTGGCTTCTTCTGTCGTCACAGCCTGCAATCGTCAGCTGTTTATCCATGGTTTCAGCGTCAACTCTGATGCCCATGGAGGAAATTTCAAAGGCACGACCTAACACATCGTTCCACAGGATGATATCCCCGTTTAATTCCCAGTCATCGTAGTCTGGGGAACGTCCTCCATGTTTTTCACCGGATTTCAATGTACCGCCGATTTTTTCGATGAATACAGCGCCGTGCTGCTTCGTAATCAGGTCTTCTCTTTCTTCCGGCGTCTTATTTGGGTAGAGGTCTTCCAGTTCCTGCGTTGTAATGAAATAGATTTCATTTGGCAGTTCTGTCTGGATGTCTCTGTACAGTCTGTTTACGTAGTCGCCCAGATTTTTGATTGCGTTATAGATGGTTGTTACCACTTCATGCAGGTATTCTTCTGTGCGCTGGTCCTTTGTGATTACTTTTTCCCAGTCCCACTGGTCGACGTAGATGGAATGCAGATTATCCAGTTCTTCGTCTCTTCTGATCGCATTCATGTCTGTGTAGATGCCGTTACCAGGTTTGATGCCATATTTGCCCAAAGCCATTCTCTTCCACTTTGCCAGGGACTGTACGATTTCTACAGGTTTTTCGTCCAGATCCTTCAGGGTAAAAGTTACCTTTCTTTCTACGCCTGTCAGGTTATCGTTTAAGCCGGATTCCGGTGTTACGAACAGCGGTGCGGACACTCTGCGCAGATTCAGTCCGTAAGCCAGCTCCTGCTGGAAATAGTCTTTGATTTTTTTGATGGCTCTCTGTGTTTCCAGAGGGCTGATCACAGGGGAATAGTTTTCCGGTTTAATTAATTGTGCCATTGTTATCTTTCTCCTTAACTAGATTTTTATCTCTTTGAAAATTCGCATCCGCAGTAATTCTGTCTGTAGAGTTCGTACTCTCTGGACAGTTGGATGCTGCGCTGGAATCCCGCTTTCTTCTTGAAGTCAAGATCCAGGAATTCCACGCCGTATTCCTCTGCCGCCCGCTTTCCGATAGCCGAAATCAACGGATAGTTCTTATGCGGGCTGACAGTCAGTGTCGTCGTAAAAAGCGGATATCCGCCCAGTTTCGCCGCCTCTGCCGTCTTTGTGAGACGCTGGTCGAAACAGATGGTGCATCTGCTACCGCCTTCCGGTTCCTGTTCGTGGCCTGCCACTGCCTGAAAATAGTTTTCCGGGTCGTAGTCGCCTTCGATAAAGCTGACTTTGGCAGTGCCGCCCAGATGCAGATTGTAATGCTCGATAAAACGAATCTGGTTTTCTTTTCGTTTTTCGTATTCTTCCCGATCCGTAATGCATGGGTTGTAGAAATAGACGGTAATATCGTAATCATCTACCAGCCTCTCAATGACTGCCGTGCTGCAGGGTCCGCAGCAGCTGTGCAGAAGCAGGGCCGGTTTGCAGGTGGTCTCCGCCATGCCTGTCATCGCCGTAATCGCATCGGACATGACTGCAGTCTGATGCAGATTGCATTGTGGCTGTGCTGATTTTTTCGTCACTTTTCTTCCCCCTTTTTTGCAAAATTTACTTCACAAACTAATCGATATATTATACCATATTGTTAGCTTAAATAAAAGAGGTTTACCATGAATCAACAGATTAATTCCATCAGTTCTTACCTGAAAAATCACTTTGGAAAGAAGACCGTAAAACTGTCTATCGACGGTGGGTTCACCTGCCCTAACCGCGACGGTTCCAAGGGTTACGGCGGCTGTATCTTCTGCTCCGAAAACGGCAGCGGTGAGTTCGCCTCCAACATCGAAGAGCAGGTCGAACTGCTGTCAGAGAAGTGGCCTGATGCCAACTATCTGGCCTACTTTCAAAACCATACAAACACCTACGCACCAGTAGAGGAGCTGCGTGAAAAATATGAAAAAGTCCTCGCCCATCCTCTGATTAACGGCATCGCCATCGCTACCCGTCCGGACTGTATTAACGAAGAGGTACTGGACCTTCTCAGCGAGCTGAACGAGAAACACTTCCTTTGGGTCGAGCTGGGTCTGCAGACCATCCACGAGGACACGGCCCTATGGATGAACCGTGGTTATGAACTGCCTGTTTACGACTACGCCATCAAAGCCTTAAATGAGCGTGGCATCAAAACCGTGGTACATCTTATTCTTGGGCTTCCCGGCGAAACGAAGCAGGACATGATCGAATCCGTCAATTACGTAACAAAGTCCGGTGCCTGGGGCATGAAGATTCATATGCTCAACGTGGTCAAAGGCTCCCGCATGGAAAAAGACTATTCGGATTACAATTCCTTCGAATCCATCGAGGAATATGTAAACTTCGTCTGCGATCTGCTGGAAATCATTCCGCCGGAAATCGTCATGCACCGCCTGAGTGCTGATGCGCCGAGAAAGATTCTGATTACTCCGGAATGGAGTTTCCGCAAACGGACCATCCTGAACGGGATTCAGCACGAACTAAAGCGACGCGGCAGTTATCAGGGATGTAAATGCGAGAAATAAGATATCAAAAAATACGAAAGGAATCCGAATCCGGATTCCTTTCTTTTATACTTTATTCTACTGTAATTGTCTTTACTGCACTGTATGCAGAGTCTGCAGATGACTTCAGTTCGGATACAGCCAGTACCTTGTAATAGTACTTTGTTCCGGAGACGGCCCCGGTGTTTGTATAGCTGGTTCTGCTGGTAGTAAAGATTCTGGAATAAGTACCGTTCTTTGTTTTGGAACGGTAAACCTTATACTGTTTCGCACCGTCAATCTCATCCCAGGTCAGCTGCGGCTTGCCGTCGGAATCACGCAGTTTAATCTTCACAACCGGACGCGGCAGATCGCATGTACGGCTTCTGTACAGACTGAATGCAGAGTTCGCAGAAGACTTTACCGCAGAAATCGCTTTGACCTTGTAATAGTACATTTTACCGGTTTCTGCCTTCGTATTGGTGTATGTGTTTCCGGTCTGTGTCCACATTCTGATGTAAGTTCCGTTCTTTGTTGTAGAGCGGTAAATCTGATACTTTGCTGCACCTTCTACCGGTTCCCAGGTCAGCTGTGGTTTACCGTCTGATGCACGGTTACCTGCTTTTACAACCGGACGAGGAAGGTCGCAGACGCGCTTCACATAGTTGCTCAACGCAGAATCCATGTGTGAACCCTCTGCAGCTACCGTCTTAATCTTATAGTAATAGCATACGCCCGGGTCTGCCTTGGTGTTGGTGTATGTGGTTCCAGACTGTGTCCACATTCTGGTGTACTCGCCATCAGCTGCGGTTGCCCGGTAAATCTGATACTTTACAGCACCTTCAACCGGCGCCCAGGAAAGCTGTGGCTTACCGTCTTTTGCACGATTTGAAACTGTCGGTGCTGGTGCCGGTAAAGTACATGCTGCGCTGACAACATTGCCGTCTGCCGTACCAATCACACCTTCCACGCCTTTTGATTTAATCAGATAATAATAAGTCTGTCCAGGCTGTGCATCAGTATGTACATAGCTTGTTTCCGTCGTACCGGTTAAGAAAGTGAACGGACCTTCCGCCATAGTCGCCATATGAACCTCATAGTGATCTGCATTCGCACCAGGCTCCCAGGTTATCTTCGGTTTTCCAGTCACAGGATCAGACTGACCTGTAACAACCGGTGGTTCAACCGTATCCTTCTTTGTCACGTTAATATAATAGTATTTTACAAGACCGGAGGCAGCCTTTACCTTAATTTTAATCTTGTTGGCTCCGCTGACCAGAGCGGTGTTTCCTGTTACTGTGACGGTCGCATCAGACGCATTTGGTACCGCCGTTACCTTTAATTCACTTGCACCTACCTGTGATTTCAGCGTATAGGTATTTGTGAACCGGTCAAAGGTCGCCGTGAAGTATCTTCTGGTAGATCCTTCGTAAACCTTCAGAGAATCCAGGAAGTAATTGTTATTGCCCTTGCCTGGCTCTTTGGCTTTTGTCGCCGGCATGTTCTGGTATACCGGAATTTCAAAGGTAAACGCCGTATTCAGCAGGTTGTTTTCCTCGTAGTTCCAGTATGTAATATTGGCCTGGGTCGCCGCTGCCATGGTATTGGTCATATACTGATGGGTTCCAATGGCAGGCAGACCGTTTGCCACGTTAAATCTTTCGTAATACAGCGTATGCTGCTGGTTTCCGACAAAATCCTCAGCGATGTACATCGCACCGCCGCGGATTGCAAGATCCAGGGTCTTCCACGGTCTTAGATAAGAGGATCCGCTTGCCGCGAAGACAAGCCCCTTCTTTGCCGCATCTCCCGATGCGCTGTCAGAAGCACCGATGTTATACGCATTATAATAGCCTTGATAGGTCTTCCCGTTATAGGTAAACTTGGTGCCGCTGACCATATAGTCATAAGGCCCCAACTCCAGTCTGGACTTCGCAGCCAGATACACCGGGCTGATGTTGTAGGTTTCCCCTGCCTTCATGTAAGAAGATGAGAACTTCTGATTTATGGCAGTCTCACTGAGAAGACTCTTTACCATTGCTTCTGACTGGGTTGCCGGATCATAGACCAGGCTTTCGAACATGAAAATATTGATTTCATCCAGCCAGTTTCTCGGGTCCATATAGAATGCCACGGCTTTTTTGGATGCAGCAACCCAGCTGGCCCCGTCAAGACCGATATATGCGTCTGTATCAAAATTATATGTGCCATTAGCTACCATCTTGAAACCATCCGGCTTGCTGGTCGGAATGGTGTTCGCTTTATAGCTGTACATCTGCTCTGCAAGGCCTGCATCCCAGGTGTAGTCCATGGTTCTGGCTTTGAAATGCCACGCCGGATACTTCTCATGAAGCTTTCTCAGTGCGTCGTGATAAGATGCCGGAAATGCCGCCAGTTCGTTGTTGAAATTAGTGTTTTCCGTAATGCTTTCCTCTGGAAACGCAAGATAGCTGGCATTGATATAGCGGACATATCCGTTATAAACCACCTTGTACCATGCCGCACCGGAAGCGGACTCCGTCTTAAGGCGGACTTTGATTTCCTCTCCTGCAGGCGCCAGGGCAACGGAAGCGTAAGTTGATTCCGGTCCCTTGCGTACATTCACTTTTCCTGTAGTTGTTGCGCTTACCGGACTGTA
The DNA here is from genome assembly GCA_017522185.1 of Bacillota bacterium. GTDB lineage: Bacteria > Bacillota > Clostridia > Peptostreptococcales > Anaerovoracaceae > Senimuribacter. The sequence goes on from JAFWZZ010000006.1 coordinate 15,035, forward strand.
GGATACACTGAGGCAGTCAGCTCTCACCCAGCCCTTTGCGGAGCCTTTCTGAATATAAAACCATCTGGACGTTTCCGCCGTAGATGTGCTGCTGGTATGCTTTTCCTTCACAACCGTCACGATGCTTGCCTCGCCTAATGTTGTCACGATGCCTGCATCTGTCGAATAATTAGAACGCACGTTGACACCGCCTTCACAGACAGTACCTGTTGCGGTTGGCTCTCCCGCATAAGAATGCAGTGCCGTACAGAAAAACACCACTACAAAAATAGAGAGTAATAACGTAATCCGAATCGCCTTTTGTCTAAAACATCCCATAAAAATCTCCTATTTCTCTTTCCCCAAACGACCGTCGTTGTAATGCTTTCTGCAAAGAGAAACATACATATCGTTGCCGCCCACCATGACCTGTTCACCCTGTTTTACAAACTTCCCATCCACAATTCTGGCCACCATGGTAGCCTTTCTGCCGCACCAGCAGATTGTCTTGATTTCTTCAATCTTATCTGCATAGACCAGCATGTAATATGAGCCCTCGAAGAGCTCATTCATAAAGTCATTTTTCAGACCATATGCCAATACTGGAACATCCAGGCTGTCCACAATTTCAACCAGTTCCTGCACATGATGCTTCTTCAGGAACTGACACTCGTCGATGAGGACGCAGTCGATTTTCTGCTTGGCATTCTCTCTGAGAAACATCTCAAAAATATTCGTATCGTCCTGAATGACCATGGCTTCTCTCTGCAGTCCGATTCTGGATGTAATCACCCCGATGCCAAAACGGTTATCGACTGCAGGTACCAGTGTCAGAACGTGTTTGCCACGTTCCTCGTAATTGTATGCTACCTTGATCAGTTCAATGGATTTTCCTGCATTCATGGTGCTGTATCGATAATATAACTGTGCCATATAAATATCCTCCTATATCCCTTCTATTGTAAAGGAAATGGCCTTGAAAAGCAAGATAATCCAGGGATTTCCTGCACGCCGCTCCTGTCTCCTCGTCTGCCGCTTACGGTGCTTTCGGTTTTGGGAATCATAGACAAGACACGCAGCGACTTTTGAGTCTTTCACGAAAGGGTTTCACCCGTGAAAGACAAGCCAAAGTCATTCTTTATGCCTTGTATGATTCCATCAAAACCTCAAGAAAACCGTGCGCAGCAGACGAAGAGATGTAAGAGTGTGCAGGAATGGATGATAGAATAAAGGGGATTATTGCACTTTAAAAGGGACCGAGATTAACTCGGTCCCTTTGATAGTTTGCAATAACTATAGCGCTCTAAATTATCGTGTGGATGTATTAAAGTGCAAACCCTTTTGGATGCCATAGATGTGACCAGGCCATCTTACAATATAGGACTTATATTCTTTTAAACTTCTTTACGCTAGACCACGGACCAAATACTTTCTTTCCATCGATAACTTTATAAGCTCTTACTTTGTAATAATAAGTTTTGCCCTTCTTGGCAGTAATACTCTTATAGTTACCTTTTGTGGTTTTATAAGTCGAAACAATATTTGTTCCAGCTTTTTTTGCAGATTGGGAAATCTGATAACCGGTTTCACCGTTGATATTCTTCCAGATCACCTCAACTTTTGTTCCTTTTTCTCTCACCTTAGAAAGTGTGATTCTCTTCAACGTCCGAACGGTCGTCGCTTTAAACTGATTGCTCAATTTTTTTGTGCCATCTTTAGATTTAGAATATGGAACAATTTTCACCGTATAGAGCACTCCATCCGCAAGATTATTTGCTATATAGCTTGTTTTAAAAGTATATGCAGGCTTATTATATTTGCCCTTTCCCTTTTTCAAATAAACTACATAGCCATCTGCGCCTGCAGATTCCTGCCAAGTTACGTGTATATCATCATATCCACCACTTACTGTACGAAGTGATGCACTTACAGTTGAAGGTGCTTTAACCTCAAACACTGATGGAGAAATAGACAAATCGTTTAAAACAGTAATCTTGTTTGTTGCAGTTTTATTTCCGGCTTTTGTTTTACATGTAATGGTCACTGTTCCCGGACTGATTGCAGTCACTTTTCCGGCAACATCCACTGTAGCAACAGCTTCATTACTAGAACTCCATTTTACAGACTTACTGGTTGTATTTGTCGGTGCAAAAACAACATCAAACTGACATGCTCCATCTGCAGTTCCTACAATTGGCATAATGGCAATACTGTTAACCTTAACAGATTCCTGATATGCCATCTTCTTTAAGGTTGGATACTTATATGATTTAGTATTAGAAATTGTCCATGTTTTAGAAAAATCAAAATTCTTAAAACTGGATTTTTTCTGCATCTTTTCTTTGGTTAATCCAGAACCATAAGGTTTCGGTGCCATCAGCTGTATATTCGTGCGTTCACCATATGATACAATCTGTACATCGTCCTGTTCATTAACCTCTGACGGGCCTGCTGAATACAATGCTTCATTAGACCTCTTACCGTATGCAGATACGTTATCGTTTGTCTCTTCCGTTAAATAATATGCATTAGATACCGTTGCTCCGCCAGTCGCATCAGTGGTTATGCCGGCAACAAGATTATTTGCAGAAACAATACCAACATTATAGCACTTACTGATTTTTGAATTTGATCCATCAATGTAACTTGCAACCCCTCCTGCACGGTATAGGGAGGTTACTTCCCCACTGTTAAAACAATTGGAAATCACGGCTTCACAAACTGCAGAAATACCGCCGGCATTAGCGACAACATCTTCACTATTGCCGGTTGCACGTACTTCACCAGAATTGTAACAATTCTTAATAGAGCTGTAATTAGAACCCGTAATACCGCCTACATTGGCCGAATATCTTTCAGAATATGTCGTTCCCGTAACGCTGCCCAGATTAAATGACTCCTTTATGGTAGAGTATTCGCCAATAGACCCGCTTATCCCTCCAACACGAATATCGTTTCTTGCGGTCTGTCCACTTATATGACCATAATTCTCACATTGTTCTATAGCAGAGGAATACCCTGTTATAGCTGCTATTCCTCCCGTCCATCTTCCCGAAATGGCACCATGGTTCTTACAGTTTCTGATTATAGAATCGTCTAAAGCAAACCCAACAAATCCCCCAGCATTAGTATATTTTCCCGCTGTAATATCAGCATAGTTGATGCAATCTACTATTGCGCCTGAAGAACTATAGCCTACAAATCCTCCAAGAGAGCCATCGTCTTTAACTGCGTCTGAAAATAAAGCTGATGTTTGATCTATAGTGCATTGTTCAATGCTTCCACCTTTCATTTCTGCAGCAAGTAAACCTGTCCCAGTGCGCCCACTACCGCATGTCAAAATCGCATTTTCCAAATTAAGGTTTTTTATAGTTGCATTCTTGATACATCGAAAAATACTGCCGCCATCATTTATTCTTATTCCCTTTATCGATTTGCCATTCCCATCAAGTATCCCTGTAAAGTTATGATGTGAAATAACACCATTTATTTGTACTTCCCACAGTGTTCTCCAGCCTTTTCCGTCATTAAAGAAATCTCCTCCTGGCTGAAAATCTTCTTCCGTGAACACGATATCGTTCATCAAAACATAAGATGCTGTCATATCATAACGAATCGCATCGAACTGATATTTATCACAAATCTGATATGGGTCTTCCGGTGTACCGGAGCCATTCATGGTCACGGTCTGTGTCGTTGCACTTGCAGTTTCTTCTGCATAAGCATTGGCGATACCTGACCACGGCATAAATGTTATAGCAACTGCAAATGCCATAACAATTGCTAAAATTCTACGCATAGCATTTTTCATTTTGTCACACTTTTTAAACCTTTCTCTAAGACACAAAGCAATATTTCTTTTTCGTTTCAAAAAACCCTATATGGTATAGCATAGTTACATATTAATACTTCCTTTGGGTATTGAAAAGACCATTTTTTGATTTTACATAACGATTACCGTTTCTACGGTTATTCTTCACTTTTAATCCACAGATGAGACGCCTGCGAAAGTAAATTTAACGTAAACAGAGCCTTATATTTGTATATAAGGCTATTCTAGTTTATACTTTCTGCAATCAAATTCGGCATAGAATATACTGGTAGAGGCACTTTGCGGCGATGCCCCTTCGCCTTTTTACCATAAGCTACGCTTGGCTAGGCAAAACGGACAGCGTAGCGAATGCAATGAGCGGAGGAGTGAGGTGTAGCCGAACGTTGGGTTCGATTCCCCACAATCATACACTAAACGAAAAAGAGATGTAACTTTACAGTCACATCTCTTTTTCGTTTGGAGCTGGTGGAGGGAATCGAACCCCCAACCTGCTGATTACAAATCAGCTGCTCTACCGTTGAGCCACACCAGCGTATTCAATTTGTGAAATCACATCAAAAAATCAATGGTGCCCAGACTCGGAATCGAACCAAGGACACAGGGATTTTCAGTCCCTTGCTCTACCTACTGAGCTATCTGGGCAAACATTTGATACAATATGTGATTAAAAAAAATGGTCGGGGTGGCAGGATTTGAACCCGCGGCCCACTGGTCCCAAACCAGTTGCGCTACCAAACTGCGCTACACCCCGATAAACAAACTATGTAATTAATTGGTGAGCCCACAGGGATTCGAACCCCGGACACACGGCTTAGAAGGCCGTTGCTCTATCCAGCTGAGCTATGAGCCCACACTCTGTTAAATGGAGCGGGTGATGAGAATCGA
>JAFWZZ010000026.1 GCA_017522185.1 Bacillota bacterium
AGGGAAATGCCGCCAATTAAAACACCGCCGAGCATATTCTTCAAACCCGAGGGAAGTTGGTAGACAAGCGCAAGAAGAAAACCGAGCGCAACCGTGACTTCCCTCAGAAAAGGAGAAGGAACGAAGTTATTAAAAAATCCCATCCATATCCTGCTTCTAAAAGGGAAGTGCTTGCCATAACTGGTCACTACTTTCAAGACAATGAAAATGGACCCTTGTGGTCCATTTTTTTGTACCATAAAAATGTAAGCAACAAGCAAAGTTAAAGGCCCAAAAAAAGAAAAAAGCGGTTCTAATTACCGCTTCTGTCTCTCCTAATCGAACCATACTGCAGTCGCGAATCCGGGTCTGTAGAAGTAATAGTTCGGATAGGAACGTTTTGGTACACCCTCAGGGGTTTTGCATCCTTGCTGCGCAAGTCTGCCGTCCTGCGGCTCCTCTTTCAGTCGCCTTGGACCGCTCCCTGTTCAACAGTTCACCGAACTGTTTCACGACGCTCGCGCCCTTGCGGGTTCGAACCCTGGACACCCTGTGGGATTTCATTTTAATTATGTAGGTTTATACTCGTTCTTCTAATGTTATCTTATTCGTCGATATCGTTGGAAATTCAATAACTCCTAACTGATATAACACGAGAAGATGCGATATAATTTTTATTAAGTTTTATTGAAAGTCAGAACATTTTGTGGGAAGAATTATATATCATCTTCGTCCAGCAAACCCTCAGTGATAAGCTTATTTTTTAAAACTCTCTTCTTCTTTACATTTAACAAAAGCTCTTTCTTTATCTCTATTGCATCACAATTTGGATTACAAGAGTACAGAATGGTTGCCATCGCGGTTACTTTTGGTGCTGAAAAAGATGTTCCCTCAGCTATGATGCTTTCATCTTCTATAACTCCAAGTGCGCCAACATCTACAGAATTCTTTCCATAATTGCTCGTCTCTAAGAGCCTGCCAGTTTCATCAAGTGCAGCTACAGAGATTGCATTTTTCAGTTTGTATTTTGTTGGATAACTAGGAAAGTCTCCATCCAAATTTTCACTTTCATTTCCCGCCGCAACCACAAAAAGCATTTCCGAGGCTTCGATCGTCGCTCTTAATTCATCATCGTCATGATATGTAGAAATGCTAAGATTACATATTTGAGCTCCGTTTTCTTCTGCATATCGAATTGCAGAAATAATGTCACTATTTTTACAAACACCATCTTCATTCATAACGCGTAATAACATTATTTCATATCTCGATTCATTTCCAGTGTGTTTCTGTACGCTATCAATATAGTTCTTAATGACTAAATCTCCATGTGAAAGATCATTTAAAGACATAAACTTAATCTGGCCCTTGTCTATAAAATCCCATCCATAGATATCATCTGTAAACCCATTTTGATCGTCATCAATTTGATTTGGTTGTTCATTAATATTGCACCATAAACCTTCCTCTAATCCTTTTTTTGTTTCGTTTGACCAAGAGGAATCAATGAAAGCAACAATAACTTTTTCATTGCAATTGTTCGGGGAAGAATTCAGCCTATTAACGGAAATCAAAGTTCCTGCTCCTGCAATAAGAAATATAATTATCAATAAAGCACACGCACAATACTTACTTTTTCTTTCCATTTGAACTAAATTTAATCACATACGACGCAAGTGCGATTACAGAGCATACACTCATAATCCCCACACCCCACCATAAACTATTGGCAAACGGCTTAACCACAACAATAATAATGCCAACAATTACTAATATTATATTTAAAATAGCAATACTTTTAATTTTATTCATATGTTATCCTCCTCTACAGCTTAGTTCCATATGTCTTTATCACATTATAGTAATCTCTCGCATCTTGCCATTTTTCATAACTGTCAACCATATTATCAACAGCTTTATAGATTGCAACACCATTAAACAATCCACATACAATTGTTACAATTGTTGATGGTGGAAAGGCTGCATTAGCAAGAATCGCGACCTCAATAGCAAAAATACTAATCCCAGTCCCTGAAAGATAAGCAATAGCCTTAGTTTCATAGGATTTTGACGACTTAACCGCTTTCATATAATTCTCGCACTTTTTATCTCTCGCACTGGAAATATTGTCCGTTCTGATTCGATACGTTGCTTTACAACCTATTTTTAAATAAGTCTTTTTTCCATTATTTCCTGTTTGGTACCAAAACTTTGTATCGTCCCATGTTGCCGAATTCGTCTTCTTACCATAGCTAATTCCTTGTGCATGCGCAACTTTTTCATCCGCTAATTCGTTACATATAAATGCCACTGTCTGTTTTTCGTAACACTGTAATTCAGGGTCATATAAATAAGTCTCAGAACAAATTTGTCCCTCTTCTATCCAGGATAATGACATTTTCGACTTATCATCTGAATACGTCTTAACATAAGTCACCCCTTCATCCTGATATGTTTCCGTAATATAGTACATACCTTCGTCCATCGCAAGATGTCTATCTTCCATATCCAGCTCATTCAATGTAGCATTATTAAAAAGTTCTTCTACTGCATCATTTATGGAAATCTCGGTATCTTCTGCTTCAACGCACTCTACACCTTCAGAGTCCTCAATGTATTCCTCAAGTTCTTCTGCCGAATAGGTATCTTCAACAGAATTATCAGTTTCCAAAACCTCATCTTCGATTTCTTCCACTAATTCGTTCACCTCTGCGGCAGACAAATTGTTATCCACATATACTGCATCTGTACCTAATGCATATGCCACTCCATTTGCACTCATCGCAAATAATGACAACACTAACACTAAAGCTAAAATTCTTTTTTTCATTCATATTCTCCTTATTAAACTTATTTTCCGTCTTTTATTTTTGACAGACCTTACGAGTATATAATAAACAGATTCGAATGTCAATTATCTAAGAAAATCAGGCGTATTGACAGGTTAATGGTCCACAGAAAAAACGAAAACAGTGCATTAACGTCACACTGTTTTCAAATCTTTTATCGTTCTACTTCTCGTTCTGTCTTTTTCTGCACCCTGTCCCTACAATACGAAATCATCTTTGCAAATATCTCATCTTTCGGTTTCGGTCTTTCCTTTGGAAATATATCAACCCATTCCCTAATTAATCTGTTCAGTGTTTTCGTGGCCAGCTGCACAATACTGCGATACTGTTCCGGACCATTGCCTGCAGCTACTGACTCTCTAATCGGCTGTAAAACCATCTGTCTTTTCACCTCTTTTACATGGTCTTCTGACATGATAGTAGCTGCGTAAGATGCATTGTAGTTCCATTTGTGCACCGCCTCATTGTTCTTTCGGATAACGTCTTCCATCGGGTTATTCTTGCCAATTTTCTTTGTTGCCAGGAAAATACTATCCTTAGGAAATATCTTAAGCTTTCTTCTTTCATCGTAAATTTCTTCGTTAATTAGTTCTGTGTACACGGTTTTAAGTTCACGGAGGAAAGCCTTTTTCTTAAAGAAACTATTCTTCTGTCCAAAGTAATGTCCACTATATGGATTACCCTTTGGAATAATATAGCACCCTTTCCGAAGTTCTCCCTGGTCATCTAAAATTTGTTTTTTCGTTCTGCAGTGCTTGCCATTTTCATCGTAAAACATATTCCTTGTCGCAATCTTCACCTCAGGCTCCGGTAGTTCTTTCCGTTCTGAAAAGATTAAATGAATATGATAATTGGTCTGACTTGTATTGTGATGCAGTGCTGCAATACACTCCACGCCATACTTTTCTTTGAAGAAATCAGTAAACTTCTTTAGGATTCGATTTGCGTTTAAGCTAAGATATTCTTCTGGCAATGCAATAACCAGTTCCCTTGCTTCGATGCATACACCCTTACTTCCACTCCTTAGAAAGTCTCTCTGATTCTCCTTCGCCAGCTTCGTTCAGAAAGGATCCTCGCAGGTACTATACACCGCATATAGGAATTCCTGTTTCTGTTCACTGGAAATATAATCTATTCTTCCTGCTACATCATGCAGTTTCGTCATTTGTATGAATGAATGTCTCGCCATCTAATCCCCCCTAACTTGCGAAACTGCCCTGGCCCCGCAGGGCGAAATACCCAGCGCATAAATCTATGATTTGTGCATTGGGTGTATTTCGCTCTCAGGCGCCGAGGGCTTCTTCTGTTTTTCTGGTTAGTTATCGTTCTTTTTCCGTATGACTGTAGTCCTTTCCAAACTGTATTAATTCGGTGCCTGTTTCGCAGAAAACCCTGCGCTAGCTCAGCTTTTTTAAGATAAAACTGCTTCGTCGACTAATTCATCGACCGCAGGTCTTTTTCCCATCCGAAACGGCCATATTGGACAGCTTGTAATCGGACATTCTCTTACTTCCCTCATGTTGCCACAACAGCAATCCAGGCATTTTGCCCGAATCGCTTTCAACGGCGTTAATACTTTCATCTCACCACCTTCTTTCTTATCTGTAAACAGAAACGTCAACGTTTCTGTAATTCCTGATAAACCTCAAACGCCTTTTGTCTGTGTTCTTCTGTGCTGCCTGTTTTATGCTCGCTGTACACAATGCGTTTTGCGTGGCACATCATCTTGTCTTCCAGCTCCGTTTTAATCAACGCTTCATCACTATGTTCTTCGTGGATATGATATCTGCATAGTGCGTTAAACAGCCTTTTGCTTATCAGCACATTCTTTCCCATGTCATTAACCTCCCTTCAACATGGCAAGGTGGCAAGATGCCCTTCCTTATAAACATAGCCATCTTGCCATCTTGCTTTAATCATCCAGTTTCCAATACCATTTATTTTTCTTCTTTATCACAAGGACACCTAAGTTTTCCTTCGCTTTTCGAAGGGTCTTCTCCTTAATACCTTCCTGGCCCGCCAGATTATAAACTTCTGTAGTCGGAAGCTCACCTTCTTCCAGAATTCCCTTAAGGAAATCTTCGGCCTCCTTAACCTTACTGACTTTGTAATCCCCTGACATTAGTTCATCAGCTGTAATGTCAATCTCACCGCACCATGCAAAGCCGGCTTTTTTATCCAGCCGGAATGCAATTGCCTGTGCCTCTGGTGCAAGTGAGTTTTTAATCTGGCACAGGACACGCATTTCAGGCTCATCCTTGATTCTCCCGCATACAATAACGCTCCGTGCTGCTGCCGTAATATCAATGGAACCAAGACCACGGTAATTGACTTTACCCATACTGTTCTTGTTCATATGTCCAATCAGAATGACTGCACATCCATACTTCTCAGCTAGTACGGAAAGTCTGTGCATAAGCGGTCTGATTTCGTTAGCACGGTGCATGTCCACTCCTGCACCAAGATATCCCTGCAGTGGATCCAGTACAACCAGTCTTGCCCCTGTCATCTCAATTGCCATTTCGAGCCTATCGTCTGAAATCGTCAGTGCTTCATCACTGTCATCGATAACCAGCACCTTAGAACAGTCAGCTCCTGCCGCTACTAATCTCGGCTTTATCGTATCGCCCAAACCATCTTCTGCAGTCTGGTAGATAACGTAGATTGGTTCATACTCCTTTTCATCCTCAACAAAAGACAGCGTTTCTCCTTTTGTTAAGCAAGCGATAATATGCAGCATTGCCGTTGTCTTTCCTTCCCCTGGGTCCCCCTGCAAAATCGTTACTTTTCCAAAAGGGATTAGTGGGTAGAGGAGCCAGTCGACTTCCTCTACCTCCACATCTGCCATATTAATCAGTTTCAATTTGTTTTCTTCCATCCTAATCACTCCTTTCGCGCCGACTCTTCTAACCTCTCCATGGACGGATTTCATCTCGTTTACGAAGATCTACATTCTGGTTCAGTTGCAGAAAGCCTTTCAGTTCTTCAGTAGGAATTAAAATCTTTCTGCCTACTCTCAATACCGGGATCATTTTCCATTCAACCAGTTGTCTCATTGTGTTACGTCCAATGCTGGTATATTCCGCAGCTTCCTCTATGGTCATAGCCATCTTCATTTCTACCATGCAATCTCATCTCCCTTCATAAGTTGCGTTATGCAACTTTTTCTGTATTTGCATTATATCACTTCCCACCACTTTGTCAAGCATTACGCATCAATATTTTTTATTATAAATTGCATATTGCAACTTATAAATTTCTATGTTATACTGTAACAAATAGTGAAAGGAGAAAATTCATGTTTGATAAGGAACTCCGGAAAACAATTGGCAGTCGCACTAAGATACGACGCAAAGAATTAAATCTGACGCAGGAATATCTAGCCGAAAAACTAGATGTAAACAAGTCCACAATTCAGCGATATGAAAGTGGTACCATTGACAACACCAAGAAATTGGTTGTTGAAGGATTAGCCAACGCACTGCATGTATCACAGGAATGGCTCACAGGCAAAACCGATGATTTAACAACAGAGGTGTCCAGCAAAATTCACATTGAAGTTCTCGACGCTTTAGAGTCCACAAAATCCGTTTACCCTGCTAGTGCAGATGAGATTGGTAAAGAATTCGCACAGACTTTGCTTCTTCTTTTCTTGAAGGAATACGAAGAATTTAACAAATCTCTGGATTCCGCTTACAAGCACTATCATCAGAATCAGAATTATGGTGAGATTGCAGAGCAGATTGGATTCACTTCTGCCGACGAATTAAGCCAAGTCATGTTTTCAAGAGAAATCACACACACAGCGAATACGCTTTCGGAACTTGCTGCATTAATTGAAGACTATCCGAAAGATCATGAATCAGCGTTATTGCGCCTAAAGAGACTCCTTGAGTTCTATACATAACAGCAGCAGAATACAAGCTGGGCGTGATTCCCTAAAATAATAGTGTTGTCATCTTCCCACAAAGTGTTCTGCGGAAAGGAGCACAAATGACAACAAATCAATCAACACAAAATGGAAGTGTAAGACAAAAAGGCAACTCCTGGTATTATCGCTTTCGCGTTCAAGAACCTGACGGCACATGGAAGCTCCGTGAGTTTAAAGGAGGACTGACAAAAAGAGAGACACAACAGATGCTGGCGCAGGCAATCAAAGACTACAACGAGCAGGGACTGCTTTTCGAGCCCGGTTCCATCACTGTGTCACAGCTATGTGATGAATGGTGGGAAGCAGAAATTGAAAACGGCACCTTAGCCGTCTCTAGTCGCGGTTGTCTGCAAAATGCAATTCAGCACATTAAGAGACATGATCTGGGAGGCAAGAAACTAAAAGATGTATCCATTGAGGATATACAAGCCTATATAGACTTGAAAACCTACGGGAGCTTTAACGATGCAGGAGAGAGAATTGAGAAGGCTTATGCAAAGAGTACCCTCAGAAAACACCGTCTTGTACTAAACAACATTTTTAAGTTTGCAGTTTATCCAAAACGGTATCTTCGAGAAAATCCTATGCAATATGTGAAGCAGCGTAAGCAAGTGCAGGAAGTCGACTTATTCAGCTGCAACGAAGAACAGAAAGTGAAGAAAAAGACAATTACCCACGAAGAATATGAGCAGATTATTTCTTTCCTGAAAAGTGATGAAAGATATGTTCATTGGGCATTGCCAATCCAGATTGCTTACTTAACAGGTCTTCGTGAAGGGGAAATTTGCGGCCTGGACTGGTCTGATATAGATTTCGAAAAGAAATGCATCTATCTCAAACGTTCTATGACCTATAACCCTAAAGAAAAATGTTGGGAATTAAAAGTGCCGAAAAGCGGTAAATCAAGAATTGTCGAATTCGGTAATACTCTGGAACAGATTTTGAGAGAAGAAAAAGAGCGACAACTCCAAGAAGAGGAACTGTATGGAATCTACTATCATAAGCACTATGTACAGACAAAAGAAATCAGGAATCTTGTGCACTGGCAAATCTTCACCGATGCTTATACAGACAATGGTATTCTCAGCAGTCGGACAACCAAAGGTAAGTTCATGGAAGAACTTGATCCATGCCAGCCGAAAAGAAAACTTGCTTTCATCTGCACCAAACCTGGTGGCGAACTACTAACACCGCAGTCAATAAAATACGTGACCAAAATAATTAAAAAGAATCTGCCGGATATTAGCCACTATACGTTTCACGGTCTGCGTCATACGTACGCAACCACCTTAGTTCAAAACAAGGCAAACATGAAAGATGTGCAGGGACTGCTTGGACATTCTGATATGAAGATTACCATGAACACCTACGCCCATGATGATGCTATCTCTCGTAGAGGTGCCGTAGATTTATTAGAACAGGCAATCAGTTAACCAAACGATATTATTCCACAAAAAAATCTTCCCACGGCCTTGTGGGAAGATTTGTGGGAAGACTAGAATCTAGTCGTTGTACAAAAAAGTAAAAAGCTTGAAATCTCAATGACTTCAAGCTTTGTTTGGTACACCCTCAGGGGTTTAGCATCCTTGCTTCGCAAGTCTGCCGTCCTGCGCAGGCCCCTTCAGCCTGCTTGGACCATGGCCTACTCGACAACTCACAGGGTTGTCTCGTTTCACGGCCATGCCCTTGCGGGTTCGAACGCCCTGGAGTTCTACATAAAACAAAATCGAGCACCCGATTGGATACTCGATTTTCTTTTGGTACACCCTCAGGGGTTCGAACCCTGGACACCCTGATTAAGAGTCAGGTGCTCTGCCAGCTGAGCTAAGGATGCACATTTGAAGTTGTTGTGCTCTCAAGCACAGGTATTATATTACCACCTATAGAGATGAATGTCAACAACTTTTTTAAAGTTTTTTGAAAAAAATATAAAAAAGTTTCGGGCGGGCTTTCAGGCCCGCCCGCACAATATAAATTCTCTGTTATACCAGTTCCAGCAGTTCTTCTAAATCGTGGTCGCCTTCGGGAACCTTGTGCTTTTCCGGTTCCTGTTCAGCCATGATACGGTAGTCTACCATCATGCCTGCGAAGATGTCTGCGCAGGTCGGCGGCGTGAAACTGATGGTGTTGGCACCTGCCGCGATGGTTTCCCTAATGGTATCGTCGTTCGGTCCGCCGGTTGCGATAATCGGCACCGTCGGGAAGTCCGCACGGATGTGCTTTACCAGTTCTGCCGTCTTTGCTGCGGCAGATACATTGAGGATGGATACACCGGCACGCAGACGGGCATCGATGTCGGTTTTGTCGCTGACTACGGTGGCGATGACAGGAATGTCGATGACCTTTTTGATCAGTGCAATGTTATCGTTCTTCATCGGTGCGTTGACTACGACACCAAATGCGCCGTGGGCCTCTGCATCCTTTGCCATGGTAGCTGTACGCAGTCCCTGTGTAGTACCACCGCCAACACCGGCCAGCACCGGAATAGATGCGGCGTTAATAATAGACTGGGTGATAATCTGCTGCGGCGTAAACGGATAAACTGCCAGCACTGCGTCGGCATTGCAGTTTCGGATAATCGCTATATCAGTGGTAAAGATTGCGGACTTGATACGGCGGCCCATGATAATGATTCCCTTTGCCTGCCAAATCGGTTCCGGAACCTGTACGCTTTTCTTTCTCAGTTCCCCTGTTACATGCGGAATGTCTCTCATATTCATACTAGCCCCTCCTTCGCTTTAACTCTCTAAACTACGAAAATTATACACCTAGCAAAAGTGAAATTCAACGTGTTTTCCTGTTCCTTTGATGTAGTTTTTGTGATATACTCTTCTAGGCATAATTTGGGAAAAGACAACGAAAAATGAAAGGAGAAAAATATGTTTTACAGATACAAAACTGACGGAACCTGTTCCGCTTACATCGACGTCGAAATGGACGGCAACGTGCTGACAGAATGCACTTTCCACGGAGGCTGCAACGGCAACCTGAAGGGCATCGCGTCTCTTTGCAAAGGCATGACCTACGAGGAAATCAAAGAAAGAGTCGGTGGCATCACCTGCGGTTTCAAGAAGACTTCCTGCCCTGACCAACTGGTAAAGGCCATGGAAGCTGCTCTGGAAGAAGCGAAATAGGTACAGGCCATGAACGAATTGCTTTGTAAATGGTTCGTAAAGGACCATGAAAACACGGAGGATCCGGCAGTCCGCGAAAGCTACGGCAAGCTGGCAGGTGTGGTAGGCATCATCTCTAACCTGATTTTATGCGCAGCAAAGATTTTGATTGGCATCGTTTCCGGCAGCATCGCCATCATCGGTGACGGGATCAACAACCTGGCCGACGCATCCTCTTCCGTCATTACTTTGGTCGGATTCAAGCTGGCTTCTATGCCGGAGGACAAAGAGCACCCTTACGGTCACGCCCGCTACGAGTATATCACCGGCATGATCGTATCTATTTTGATTGTACTGGTCGGCGTCGAGCTGGGCCAGAGTTCCATCGACAAGGTGATGCATCCGCAGCCGCTGGATTTCAGCTGGACCATCGTTCTGGTTCTGGTGCTGTCTATCGCCATCAAAATCTGGCAGGCTCTGTTCAACATCAAAGTCGGCAACAAGATTGATTCCATGACTCTGATCGCGACAGGTGCTGACAGCCGTAACGACGTAATCTCCACCACAGTGGTTCTAATCAGTGTGCTGGTTGGCGAATTCGCTGGTATAGCCATCGACGGCTACATGGGATGTCTGGTTGCGCTGTTCATCATCTGGTCCGGTATCTCTCTGGTAAGAGAAACCATCAGTCCGCTGCTGGGCGAGGCTCCTGACGACGAACTGGTATCCGAAATCCGCCGCCTGGCACTGGCACCGGATGCGATTCTGGGAGTCCATGACCTGGTAGTTCATAACTACGGTCCCGGCAAAGTCTTCGCTTCCATTCATATCGAAGTGGATGCCGACGGTGACCTGATGGAAAGCCATGATCTGGCAGATGACATCGAAAAACAGGCTGCCGACAGACTGAACATCATGCTGACCTGTCATCTGGATCCGATTAAGCTTAATGACCCTCTGGTAAATCAGATGATGGCCCTGACAGCCAAAACGGTGGGCGAAACAGAAGGCATTACCAACGCCCACGACCTGCGCGTGGTACCCGGCGTAACACACACCAATATCATCTTTGATGTGGTAATAGAACCAGGCTGCAAATACAGCGAAGAGGAACTGCACGCTATTTTCGAGAAGAAGGTCAAAGCCTGCGACGAGAAATACTGCGTGGTTATCAACTTTGATAAAAGCTATGTAAACTAAGAACCGGAAACCCCGGTTCTTTTTCTTTTGTTTGCATGTGCCGGCGCGGGGTGGTAAAATAGAGCCAATCAAAGAGGGGGTGACGACAGTTATGAGACTGACAGCGAGAGAAAAAGAGTGGAACCGTATGATTCGGGCGGAGAAGGAGTTCCTGGTGAAGGGGGCCAGTAAGAAGGACACCATGCTGAACCAGCTGCTGGCGGAAAAAGTGCCGGACAAACTGCAGGGGACACTGGATGCGGCCTTCGCAAAGGCCTTTGAGACCATCTTCCAGAAAGGTACCGGCATCATCGAGAAAACATATAAGAAAGAGGAACTGGAGCACCAGTATCAGGTCAACGCCTTTGCTGCGGACCTGAAGGAAAACAAGAAGACCCTGCGCAAGTTCAGCAAACAGGCGGGGTCGGCCAGCACGAAGAATCTTCTGCTGACCAGCGTGGAAGGTATCGGCATGGGCGCTTTCGGCGTGGGCCTGCCTGACATTCCCGTCTTCGTCGGCGTGCTTCTGAAAAGCGTCTACGAGGTAGCCCTCAGCTACGGCTACAACTATGACACGGCGGAAGAGCAGTATTTCATCCTGAAGCTGATCGAGACGGCCCTGTCCCACGGCCAGCCTCTTGTGCGGGGCAATGCGGCACTGAACCAGTACATCGAATCGCCTGCACTGCCGGAAGACTATGATCTGCCTGCACAGATCGCATCCACCAGCGCAACCATGTCCAAGGAGCTTCTTTATCTGAAGTTCCTGCAGGGGTTCCCGGTTGTGGGTGCGGTAGGCGGCGCGTATAACACCGTCTATCTCCAGCAGGTGCTCAAATACGCCAAGCTGAAGTATCAGCGCAGGTTTTTATATGACAAAGCAAACGGCGGCTGGACGCCGGACGATGCGTGTTAATCCGCCGGTTTCTGCGATGGCAGAAGCAGTAACGCAACGGTATGTGCGCAACCATTTTCTATGAAACCGCTCTTGTACTGCACTTTTTTAGAAAAACGCAACCCTAACGCAGTTTTGCATCTATGCACTGCGTTATTTTTATTATTTAATCCAAATCAACACCGATTTAATTGGTTACACGCAATCTTGAGACATTTTTTATTAGAGAAACTGCAGAGCTATCGGCTGTGACATTATTTTAGGGATTCAGACAGCTTGTGGAAAATTAAAATGCCATATAAGCAATTCTCCTCGCGTTCTTCGCGCAGTAGCAACACAAAAGATGAGAATATGGTTGCGTTTTTTTCCTGAGATGCAGTAACGTCATCAGATATGCACTCATGGTTGCGCAAACCTTTTTACAAGAAAAAAAGAAGGAGCTGGCCGCTCCTTCTCTCAACTTACCCTTTCTTAATATCCTAACTCTTCTTTTACCAGTACCACTTCCATGTCGCAGGAACCCATCTTCTTGTAATGAATGACCATGCCGTTACAAATACGTTCCGGGCTGTCGCAGTCGTAACACTTGTCTCCTTTGATGGCGCACGGAGTTTTGCGGCCAAGGCGCTTTGCGTTCAGCGGAGATGCGATGTTTCGCGCCCTATGGATTGCAGACGGCAGATCTTCTGTGATTTTGTTAGTGCCAACCACGAAGTAAACCTTTTCATGTCCGTAGAGAGTAGACGCAACACGATTGCCGGTTCCATCGATGTTGACCATTTCGCCGTTTTCGCTGAGGGCGTTGACGGACGTCAGGTAGATGTCCGCTTCTGCAGCCGCTTTGATAACCTCCGGCATGGCTTTTCCGGATTTTGGCCAGTGCCAGTAGCAGGTATTGTGTGTCGACA
Source organism: Bacillota bacterium (assembly GCA_017522185.1). Classification (GTDB taxonomy): domain Bacteria; phylum Bacillota; class Clostridia; order Peptostreptococcales; family Anaerovoracaceae; genus Senimuribacter. Next base: position 12,855 of record JAFWZZ010000026.1, read on the forward strand.
GCGTGTCGAAAACCCCCAAGTCCTGCAGTGTTACAGACCCTCCGAAGCCAACGGACTTGCCGTCAATGGACTGGTTCAGATAGTCAGCTGCCTCTGTGGCAGTGTCAAATAGCGATACCGCGTATCCGTTTTTCTTGAAATTCTCTATTGTTTTTTCGATATTCATATAGACCTCCGGGGTAATATCATTCCTTCAAAGTGTGGCAGAATCATTTTCTCGATTATATCATAGATAACCTGACTTTGACAATTTCCGTCCGCATCATCCTGGGTAATGATAAGATTATGGCCGATAATAAGTCCATTTGCCTGATATGCCGCAAGCTTCTCAACATTATCTCTTCGATATTTTTCTTTATTCAAAAGGCCCCAATGCTCCCAATACAGGTATTTCTCGTGAGGCAGCCGAATCTTAAAGTCGGGATAGATTGGCCGGGAATAGTCTGGGAAAAACAATTCTTCCTCGTAATGATTCGGGATGCCGTATCCATATAGGGCATTGGCGATGATGGCCTCTCCCTTTGATCTCACGTAATCGCCAAAGGCGGTACGGTGGGTCAGCCTTTCCGGATAATATGGACATCTTTTGTACGAGGCATTTTGCCAGGCCTTTAGCTCCTGCTGTTCTTTCTCCCTCAAAAGGTCATGGTAATTGGCCGGGATTCCTTTTATCAAATCTGAAAGGCTCACTGAAAGATACTGCTTCTGCATTTTCTCTAGTAAAGGTATGTTGTTTTGCAAGCTCCTAATTGTTTTTTCGGCTAACCTCTTGTCGAGAAGAAGCTTTTGCATTTCATAATCAGACGTTATATTCGTTTGCACCGTCTGCCACCCTCTACCCATACGCGCTTTGTGCTGGTGGTAATAAGAAATGCTATCCTTTCTTTGTCTTGGAAAAAGAAAGCCTTCCGGAGAAGTATTTAGGATTTGTTGCTGTTCTTCCAGCATGTGTTGTTGTTTTAATAGTTCCAATTGAATCATTTTTTGAAAAGCATCCATATTGCTTTACTCCTTTCGTTTATGATTTTTTCACGCAACCTTCTAGTGTTTTTTTGTCATTCAACTGCGTTCGTTTTAAAAAACGCAACCATTCTTTATTTTTAATGGTTACTACTGCACGACACGACTAAAAAACAACTAAGTGAGGCGTATGAGACTGGATAAATGGATAAAAACGGTCCTAAATTGGAAATATTATATTTTTATAGAAATAAATGGTAATTTCTACGCTGATATTCTCGCACATTTCCAGTGTAAACGCAAGGAATCTGATATAAAATTTAATTATATTTTTCAAAGACTGTAAACTGCGCAGTATCATGCCAAAATCACTTCCCATGGTTGCGTAATTGTTCTCATGCGCAGTATAATCACAAGATTTCAACATATGGTTGCGCGACTTAGGCAAAGTCACTGTTCGTGTTCACTAAAAAAACGGCCCATGCCTCAAATGCACGTGCCGCCAATAAACTTCATATATTTAGTTTTTCTTCACCTTATCTACCGTTGCAATCAGAATCAGTGTTCCCACAGCAGTAAATACCGTCGCAATCAGAGTCAGCATCTTCGCGCCACTAATATCCAGGATGACGCCGCCGATCAAGCTGCCGATGATGGATGCCACCGTCGTCATCATGGTGAAGAAGGCCTGACCTTTGACAGCCTCACCTTTGCTCATGACCTCATCGATGAACATAACCATGACAGGCAGGAACAGCCCGAAGGAAATCAGCTGGAACAGCTGTGCGAAGTAGATCATGCCCACGGTTGTCGCAATATAATGGAGCGCAATCTTCACGGTGAATCCCACCGCCGCCACCTTCAACATCAGTTCACAGGAGAACTTTTTGCGAAGGGATCCTGCGCATATCATCAACGGGATTTCCAGGAAAGCCATGATGGACAGGATTCTGCCCATGTCTTCGCTGTCACCGCCTACATTGCTTACGATCTGAATCATATAGTTATTCAGCACCTGGTTGCTGAAGAAAATCCCCAGCACGCCGATGTTCAGCAGAAGGAAAACCTTGTTTCTCTTCAGGAATGCGATCAGGTTGATCTCTTCTTCCACTTCTTCTTTTACAACATTCCCAGTCTCGGTTTCACCGCCAGCAGCTTTTGCGGCTGCCGCCTTGTCGAACATCTTCTTCGTTGCGAGGAGGCTGGTCATCAGCATCAGAATGACAACAACGCCACTGACCGGCATGATGCTGACACTGTACGTTTCCACCAGCGTTCCCATAAATGCACAAAGAATGGAATATGCCAAAGATCCCATGCTGCGGGCTACGCCGAAGTTAATCTTCAGACCGCTTTCTTCCAGCTTGAAGTTCAAGGAATTGATCAGAGGCTGCAGGGACGTATGCCATGCCAGCAGCAGCAGGAAGATCACGGACAGTGCCAGTGTCTTCTGCTGGAACACGAACAGGCACGCCATGAACAGCAGCATGATGATAGTCATAATCTCAATAATTCCTACCAGGGATATTTTCTTGCTTCTGTCTGCAAGGTCTGCAACCATTGGCTGCAGCACCACCGCTACCACGTTGGCAACTGCCAGAATTACCCCGATTTCGGAATTGGAATATCCTCTCGCCAGCAGGAACACGGATGCAAAGCTGCCAACAACGGCATAAACCATCCAATATGTCGCCTGAATGCCGGCGTAACTAATATTCAAACGTTTCTCCATTTATATCTGTTTCTCCTTTGTTTCTCCTGTTTTTTCCAATACGTCCCTATTATACTCGCTATTTTCCTCGTTTTCCAGCATTTCTTCGTACCTGGCCTTGGTAATCGGATATTTGTATAAAGCCACACAGACCACAAGAATAAACGCAACCGGAATCAATGTCGCCGCGTTCTCAATCCATACCAGGGCGTTCTCCGTCTGCACAGGTGAGGTGCCGTCAAAGCCTGCCTGCTCCAGCACGACACCCAGAATCTGACCACCGATACCTACGGCCAGCGCTTCCACCAGTCCCTGGAAGGATACGATGGTTGCTGTACGCGTTCTGCCGTTTTTGATGCGGTCATATTCCGCCACGTCGTAAAAGATTCCCGGCATAATCTGCCAGTAGATGGCCGTACATATAGTTAGGAACACCATGTACAGCCCGATTTCCAGGGCAATACCAAACTCCGTGAAACGCATGAGGCAAAGCCCTGCCGCTCCGACCGCAAGGAATCCAATCATAGTCTCTCTTTTATCGAACCGGAGCACCAGTTTTCCCGTAATCGGAATGAATGCGATGCCAAGCACGGTTCGCAGCATCAGCCAGGAAGAGGTTTCACCGGCCGACAGCTCTTTCACATAGATGAAATAGTAGTTTACGTCACTCATCAGCATGGTAAAGACGATAAGTCCCGCCAGGCTGGCTGCAATCAGGTAACGCATCGGCTTCAGCGCTGCCACCGACGCATATTCCTTGAACAAATTCAACAAAACAGCTCCGAAGGATTCTCTTCCCTCTGCTTCCGCCGGTTTCTCACAAGGCGGATCCTTCTTCTTTGAGGTCGCCACGGTAATCAGCACCGATGCCGCGGCCACAATTCCTAAAAACAGACCCGTAGCAGACCAGGCTTCACTGCCTGTCGCGCCATGCTCTTCCAGGAATGCCACCAGCAGGTTAGGAATAACCATGGAAAATAATGTCCCAATCATATTGAAGAAAGAGCTGAACAGTCTCAGCACCGTCCGGTCGTCATAGTCAGATGTGTACTCTGCTCCCAGGGCCAGATATGGAATAAAGAAGCCCGTGTAACTGGTCCAGTACAGCATCAGCATCAAGCCGTAATAGAAGGGCTTTACCGATGCCGGCATATCGATATTGGTAAACAGCAAGAAAGACGTTACCGCCATCGGAATAGCAAATGCAAAGATCAGCGGTCTTCTACGGCCGAAACGCGTATAGACTCTGTCCGCGAAATACCCGATCAAAGGATTAAAAAAGGCATTCCAAAAAGCCCCCACTGCCGCAATGGTCCCAGCCACCGCCGGCGAAATCCCCGCAATGGTGGTCAGGAAGAACAGCAGGAAAACGCTGATAAATCCATAGAAGGATGCGTCCCCCAGGGATGCCACGCTGTATCCGATTTTTTCCGTCAAAGTCGTCTTTCTCATCGATCATCTCTCATTATAAATGTAGTCTTTTAAAGCTTTTCTTGAAAGTCTCATCGTCCACCTTTTCCAGGCTCTTCTCGATGCGCTCCAGCATCCATTCCCGGTCCTGTCCCACATAGCCTGCAACCGGCGTGGAGTTGAGAATATGGTTCGCCCAGAAATGCAGCTCCGGCAGCTCCAGGTTCTCCAGTATGGTTTTCTCCTCGGTAAGGATTTCCTTCTCCCCAGCCTCTTCAAATCTGCCGTTCTTTACGTCTTCGGCCAGTTCACAACCATCAAAGATGGAAAGAGTCATCAGTCTCACCATCTGCGGCTCCGCCCGATTGATCATTTCCGCCGCCGCCAGTCCGCTTTCTTCGCCTCGTCCCTTGCCGCCCAGGCCTAAAATCATGGTCGCATTGTGGCGGATGCCGGCGCGTTTCAGTCTCTGTACCTGGGTGATGCAGTCTTCCACGGTGGTGCCTTTGTTCATGGCAGCCAGCACGTCGTCCAGCCCGGACTCGTAGCCGATGTGCAGGTCATTGACGCCCAGCTCCTGCAGGCGGCGCAGGTCCTCGTCGCTCTTGGTTTTGATGCTGCGGACAGCTGCGTACATGCTGATGACTTCCAGCTCCGGCAGATACATGCGGATCTCCTTGATCTTCGCCTCCAGCTTATCGGCGGACAAAGAGAACACGTCTCCATCCATCAGGAAAATCCTCTTAACCGGCTTCTTGTAGATGCCGGAGATGCGCTGTGCCTCCATCAGGTTAAAACGCACATCGCTTTCGTCGATCAAATGAAAGTCCTTCTCCCTGTACATGGTGCAGAATCTGCACGCGTTGTGGGTACATCCTGCCGTAATCTGCAGCAGAAACGTGTCCGCTTCCACAGGCGGACGGTAGATAGTACCCTCTATTCTAAAATTATCCATGTTGAATCTCATGCAAAAACCTCCCTTTGTGACTTTGTCACTGTGACTATTCTACCATATCTGTTATAATGAGGGCAATGGTGGTATACTTAATATGCAAGCAAGAATATTACGGAGGATAAAGATATGAGTTTAACAATTACAAAAGATAATTTTGAAGCAGAAGTAATCCAGAGTGACAGAACAGTCCTGATTGACTTCTGGGCGCCATGGTGCATGCCTTGCCGTATGCTGGCTCCGACCCTGGAAGAAATCGCCGCAGAAAGACCTGACATCAAAGTCTGCAAGGTCAACACCGACGAGCAGATGGAACTTGCGGTAAGATTCGGCATCACCAGCATTCCTTGCCTCTTCGTCATCAAAGACGGCAAAGCAGTGGAAAGACTGGAAGGCCTGCGTCCGAAGGAAGAAATTCTGCCTTATCTGTAGGGCTGTAAGGGGGCGTTCCGATGCAATATCTGATATCTTTTTTAGAGGGCATCATTACCTTTATCTCGCCCTGCCTGCTGCCGATGCTGCCGATTTACATCAGCTATTTCGCCGGAGGCGGCGAACGTGACGTACGGAAGACCCTGCGGTGTGCCTTCGGATTCATTCTGGGATTCACCATAGTCTTTATGGCTATGGGAGCCCTTGCGGGATCCTTTGGCAGTTTTGTGATCCGCTATCAGACAGCGGTCAATGTGATCTGCGGAGCCATTGTCGTGCTGTTCGGCCTCTACTATCTGGGGGTTTTGAAGATCAACCTGTTCCGCGGCAGAAAGCGTGCAGTAGATACCAGCAACCTGAATTTCCTGTCATCCATGGTCTTCGGCGTGGTCTTTTCCATTGGCTGGACACCGTGTGTGGGTGCTTTCCTGGGCTCTGCCCTGCTGATGGCATCTACCCAGGGGCAGGTACTGACCGGTATGTTGATGCTGCTGGCTTATTCGCTGGGGCTGGGGATTCCGTTTCTGATCAGTGCGGTCCTCATCGATCAGCTGAAGGGCGCATTTGACTGGGTAAAGAAGCATTACGCGGTGATTAACGTTGTATGCGGTGGATTCCTGATTCTAGTCGGCGTGATGATGGCCACAGGGACACTCGGCAGGCTGCTGGCTCTGCTGGGATAAAGTATAATGGATTCCAGACAGGAGAATGAACATGAGTAAGAAAAAAGTTTTGATTTTAATACTGGTGCTGGCACTTTTGATGGTGGGAGGCACCCTGCTGTATAAACAGCTCCTTTCCAACACGATGCCCGGCGTTGCGGTCACCGAGGAAGAGGGGGAAACAGAGGCAGAGACAAAACACCTGATGCCGGACTTCACGGTTTATGACGGAGCAGGTGGCGCGGTCCGTTTATCTGACTTCCGCGGCAAACCGGTGGTGTTGAATTTCTGGGCAAGCTGGTGCGGACCATGCAAGAGCGAGATGCCGGCCTTCAATGAAGCGGCGGAAGAACTTGGCGGAGAAGTGATTTTCCTTATGGTAAACCTGACCGATGGCTATCAGGAAACCACTGATACGGCATCTGCCTTTATTGAAGAGCAGGGCTATACCTTCCCGGTATTCTATGATACCGATCTGGAAGCCGCTCAGGCCTACGGTGTTTCCTCCGTGCCGGTAACCTACTTCATCGACGAGGAAGGTTACGGCGTCGGTCGGGCCATGGGCGCCATCGACAAGGCGTACCTGCAGGCGGGGATTGATATGATTTATCAGCCATAAAATGAAGCACATCGACTCAATGTGCGAAAAAGCATTCAAAAAGGTGGTTCAATCCAACAGGATTAACCACCTTTTTTAGTACAATTCATCTATATCGTGTGCACAGCTTCCATTCGTCCAACAGCCATTCTATTTTTCCTTGTAATACAGCAGGCAGTGGCAGTAGCCCTCGAACTCGGGATCTGCAATCTGCTCCTTGAACTCTTTGCAGACACATTTTGTGTCTTCCGTCCGGTCAAAGCGGCAAGGACAATAGCCGTCGTTCTTTGCAAGGCCGTCTTTGATGGCTGCGACTACGGCAGCATCTTCGTTTAATCTGACTTTCATTATGCAGCCTTTCTTCTCAGTGCGATCATTGCCGCGCCTGCTGCTGCAAGTGCTGCCAGCGGAAGAAGCGTATTGGCGTCGCCGGTTTCCGGTGCCTTTTCGCCTTCCGTTTCTGTTTCAGGTTCTGGAACCGCATCTCCCTGGCCGCCACCGGCTAACAGAGACTTCGCTTCTGCATAAGTATCATCGATTCCCATGAAGAAGTTGCGCACCAGTTCTCCGTCAATCATAGCATCATCCGGATTTGCAGGGAACACGCCTTCATAGTATTCTGCGAAAGCCTTTGCTGTCTCTGCATTCGGTTCGTTCATATATGCCTGATAAACATCATCCATAGAAATCAGGATGTTCAGATCCATCACAGCGGAAAATACAGCGTTCCATGCCGCAGGACCGTCTTCTTCGCCCATCAGCAGTGCCAAATCGGCTAGTTCCTCACTGCTTAATTCGTTGAAGATATCTGCCACTTCATCAAAAGCGGCAACGGCTTCTCTTGTACTTTCATCCACGCTCCAGTATTCCAGCGCATTGGCAAGTCCAACATATGCGTCATATACTTTGATCACGTTTTCGGACGGAGTCATGGTCTGTGCCTCTGCATAGACAGCCTCTACGTCCGGGATAAACACCGCGATTCCTGCTCTGTAATCTGCCAGGTCTTCCATGCCGTAATAGTCCACAAAGTCCTTCGCGGTCTTTGTGTTCTTGTCTGCAACAAAGGCATCATACAGTTTATCAACTTCTACCAGAATCGCAGCCTCCATCAGATTTGCCATGAACTCTGGATCTTTCTCTGAAATCAGTTCCGTGTCGTCCCATTCCAACGCACCGTTGGCTTCTTCTACGGCTGCATACGCAGTTTTTACAGCTTCGATATCACTTCCATCCAATGCTGTCTTCAAATCAACATATTTTTCCCATGCGGCCTGCACGTTTGGATCATCGCTGATTTTCTCTGTTTCTGCCATTGCAGGAACTGCGGAAGCCAGCGCTAAAGTTAAAACGAGTAGAATGCCTAATAATCTCTTTCTCATCGGTGTGTCCTCTTTGCTTTCATAAAATATGTTATAGTTTACAATAAATTATCAGAAAAGTCCATCTTTTCTCGTGTATACATAGACTTTGTCATCCGAAAGCTCATCGTTGTAAGCATAGTTGGCCAGTTCGATTTCTTTGATATCCTCTGCTGTCTTCACGTGTTTCTCAGCCATACGGCGTACCATCTCGCCGCGGGCCATCTTGCAAAGGGTTCCTTTTTCCACGATTCTGCCGCCTGTCTCTTCACCGAAGACGCAGGTAATCATGCGCACGTCTGCCGGCAGATGTTTTGCGATGGCAGAGCTGTATTCTTTGGACGCCAGGTTGATGATGCAGTCTGTCTCTTCGGCAAGCCGGTCGGCCAGCATACTCCCCCAATAGGCGTAAAGATCCTTTGCATCGCCTATTTGCAATTTTGCCTGCATCTCCAGCCGGTACGGCACGACACCGTCAAAAGGCTTCAGCACTCCGTAGAACCCGGACAGAATCCGCAGATGTTCCTGTATGTAATCGTACTCTTTGTCAGAGAAAACGGTCGGTGCCATGTACTGGTATTGGATACCTTCATATGCCAGAACTGCAGGGGTCAGCTGTTTCCGCAGGTCCATGTGCTCCAGTCTTTCCACGTTCTGCAGTGCGATTTTCTCGTTACATTTCCAAAGTTTTTTCAGGGCATCGTAGTCCATTTCCCGGAGTTTCTCCAGGATTTCCTCCGTCTGCGGAAGGAGCGCCGGCAGATTACGCCAGGCCAGACTGTCGGTGTCGATATTCATTTTCTTTGCTGGTGAAATGATGATTCGCATCTATGCTTCCTCTCCGTTCAAATAACTCAGGATTTCCGCCGCGTTGGTGTCCGGTTTTACCTTCGGCATCACCTTTTCGATTACACCGTTCTCGTCAATGATATAGGTCGTGCGGACCACGCCCATGCTTACCTTGCCGTAGAGTTTCTTTTCCTTCCATACGTCGTACCCCTGAATCGCCACCAGTTCCGGGTCGGACAGCAGAATAAACGGCAGGCTGTGCTTCTCCGCAAACTTTGCATGAGATGCGACAGAGTCCTTGCTGATGCCGATGACAACGATATCCTTTTCCTCAAATCCTTTATATGCACCCGCAAAGGCACAGGCCTGTCTGGTACAGCCCGGCGTATTGTCTCTCGGGTAAAAATACAGCACGACTTTTCTGCCTGCAAAATCCGCAAGGCTGACTTCTTTGCCGTCTTTGTCTAACAATGTAAAGCCAGGGGCTTTTATTCCTGTTTCTAACATGATTCTTCCTCCTATTTCAAGTTATCCGGTCCAAAACCGTATGGCACCAGCTCTTTCAGCAGCACTTCCAGTGCGCCGCCTTTGCCGTCAGGCATGACGATGACAAAGGTCTCCGGATCGCAAAACTCCATCATCACCTGTCTACACACGCCGCAAGGTGCCGTCGGTATATCTGCTTCCACGCCTTCCGGTGCCCCTACTACAGCAATACGGTCAAAGTCTCTCTCCCCTTCATAAACCGCTCTGAAAAACGCAGTTCGCTCACCGCAGTTGGTCGGTGTGAATGCTGCATTTTCGATGTTGCATCCATGATAGATCTTACCGCTCTTTGTCAAGAGTGCCGCCCCTACTTTGAAATGAGAATAGGGCGTATATGCACGCTCTCTGGCGAGTTTCGCTTCTTTTAATAATTCCATATTGTTCATAGGATGAACCTCCTGTTAATCTTTATTTTAGTATGATGCTCTCTGCAATCCATAGAACCAGCACGGCAACTGCTGCCAGAGTTCCAATGCAGTCAAAGACTCTGCTTGCGGTGCTTTCCGGCTGTGCGTCCTGCACCGTTTCAATCGGGAACTTTGCCATGTCTTTCCCCGCTCCAATGGCAATCAGCAGTCCGATTAAGATTGCGAAGATCCCCAGGAAGAATGCAAGTATGCTCACACTGGCCAGAAAATCATGGAGTTCGCCCAGAACGATCAGCAATACAAAAGGTGCTACCATCATCACGACACCGGCTATAAGAATTTTGCCGCCACTGTCCTGTCGTTCCTTCGCCTCCATGTACGCCTCGTTTCTTCGCAATTCTTCCGGCACCGGCTGTGCCATTTTTGTTGAAAAGGTGCTCCGCAGCACTGTGCAACTGCAGAAAACCATCACCAAAAGGTTCCTGATATCATCAAGCTCTGCATCCCCATCCTGAAATGTCAGATACGAGCAGTAGATCAGAAATCCGCCGACGACAACCGCAGATATGATTCTCTTGACTTTCTCGTTCATGTTTCCGTTCCCCCCTAAACCGATTGTCTTTGTCTAAAGTATACCACATCCATTGCTATATAACTACCTTTCATGCAGGAACTCTCCTTCTATTGTATGTTTCCCCAATACAATTACCATTTGAACAAAGCATTCAAATCTCATTTCTTATACCCATAATAACCCCTCTCTCGATGCTTTCGGGACAAGAAAATTGCAAAATGTTTCATTTATTTTTCTATGTGAATTCGATATAATGGGTTTAGCTATTAAAGGGGGGATATCATGCTGAGTCTATATTTAACGCTCATTGATACAGACGAAGATAAAATCAGGTTTACGAAACTGTATGAACAGTATCGTCACCTGATGTTTTACATTGCAAAGGAAATCTTGCAGGATGAACATCTTTCCGAAGATGCAGTGCAGGAGGCTTTCTTGCGCATCGCAAAAAATTTTCATAAAGTTGGAGAAATTCTTTGTCCCGAAACAAGAAATTTCACGGTTATTATTACCAGAAATGTGGCAATCAACATGGTCAGCCGAAAGCATGGTGATCTGGATATGGACGCCTACTTGGACAGTGCCTCTAGCGAATTAACCGAAGACGTATTCGAAACCGTATCAAATAAACTGCTGATGGAATGTATCCTGAAGCTTCCGGAAACCTATCGTGATCCACTTTATCTGTACCATCTCTATGGATATAGCTTTAACGAAATCTCGAACCTGTTATCCGTTTCTGTTGAAACCGCAAAGAAACGAGCACAGCGTGCCAGACATATGTTGAAGGTATTATTAGAAAAGGAGGGTTATCATCATGAATAAGAATTTTGATAGTGCCCTTGAGAATGCCTTTGATAAAGAGTTTTCCTGGCTGGATGCTTTTGAAAATCCTTACGCAAGTTACAAGTTTTCATCTCAGTTCGAATCCAGTATGAATACAATTATTCCGAAAGCTGAATTCACTTACGTAAGCATTGGAAAACGTAGAATTCGCAAAACTTTGCTGGCTGCACTTGTAGCATTACTAGCTATTTTGATTACAGGTTGTGCATTTGGCGTGTACTATCTGGTAGAGTGGAATGAAGTGCAGAATGATAAACAAGGCACCTTAGATATCACCTTTGATATCACTGGTGAGCCCTCATCCGATTCGAATACTTCAGTTGTCCCTAAAACTCCCGCTGGGTATACCATTACAGAGCAATTCGATGATGATTCCTCTTGCATCATTGTCTATAGTGATGCACAGCAAAATCAAATCATCTATTCTCGGAGCAATGATATAGAAAACATGAGCGTCAGCATTGACAATGAAGATGCCATTTTCAAAGAGACTATCATAAATGGATACAAGGGCTACACATCTTCCAAAGAGGGCGTTCATGCACTCTATTGGGTAGACAGCACTTATTTCTACGAACTCCAGGGAACCTGTGATATAGATGTGCTGTTCACAATGGCCGAGAGTATGGTAAATTAATTTTTTGCATAAAAAAACCACCTTGGATAATTCCAAAGTGGTTTTTGTTTGCTTTGATTGAAATTCTCGATTTTGTTGGCGAGAGATAAATTATCTCTTGGAGAACTGGGAAGCTCTTCTTGCCTTCTTTAAACCGTACTTCTTTCTTTCCTTCATTCTGGAGTCTCTTGTTAAGAAACCAGCAGCCTTCAGAGGAGCTCTGTAAGCTTCCTTATCAGCTACGCACAGTGCTCTGGAGATACCGTGTCTTAAAGCACCAGCCTGACCTGTGAAACCGCCGCCGTGTACAGTAGCGATAACATCGAACTTGCCTTCGCAACCAGCAATTTCGAAAGGTCTTCTAACTTCTCTCTTAACGATTTCCATACCGAAGTAATCTTCTAAGTCCTTCTTGTTAACAGTAATTTTTCCAGTTCCTGGGATTAATCTAACTCTAGCAACTGAATGTTTTCTTCTACCTGTTCCCTGGTATTGTAATTTTGCCATTGTCTATTCCTCCCTTTCCCTAGATTTCTAATGCTTCTGGTTTCTGAGCTTCGTGAGCGTGAACCGGACCAGCATATACCTTTAACTTCTTGAACATCTGTCTGCCTAACTTACCATCAGGTAACATGCCCTTAACAGCGTGCTTGATGATTTCTTCTGGCTTTCTTGCCTGTAACTTTTCGAAAGTAGTTTCTCTCAGGCCACCTGGATAACCAGTGTGTCTCTTGTAGATCTTTTCCTTTCTCTTCTTACCAGTTACTTCGATCTTTTCAGCGTTGATAACGATTACGTAGTCACCGCAGTCAACGTGTGGTGTGTAGATAGGCTTGTTCTTGCCTCTTAAGATAGAAGCAACTTCAGATGCTAATCTACCTAAAGTCTTTCCTTCTGCATCAACAACGTACCATTTACGTTCTACTTCTGCAGGCTTTGCAATGTAAGATTTCATTTTTTCTCCTTTTCTACCTACTGGGATACCTTGCAAAGTATCTTGTTCGGTGCTGCCTACTGGGATTGAAGCATTCTCACTTCAATTGTCTTCGGCATAACTAAAATAACCTTTAGTGTGCAACGCTGCCGGGCGGCTGAGCTGCCCTACGTTACAACTTCTAACTTGGCGATAAGCGCAAGCACGATTATTATATAGGAAAACGTCACACAATGCAACTGTTTTTTGCTTGAAAAATCAACATTTTTGTGCTATAGTAGCAACATCAAAATCGGAGGTACTCATCATGAAAAAGATTCATACAAATAACGCGCCAGCTGCTATCGGCCCTTATTCCCAGGCCATCGCGTGTGGCGATTTCTTATTCACATCTGGTCAGATCGGTCTGGACCCTGAAACCGGGGCAGTCGTAGAAGGCGGCATCAAAGAGCAGGCGGAACGCGCACTGCAGAACCTGATTGCTATCATCGAAGAAGCCGGTTCCAGCCCTGACAAAATTGTAAAGACAACCTGCTTCCTGGCAGACATGGCTGACTTTGCTGCATTCAACGAAGTCTATGCTTCCTACATCCCAAACGCGCCGGCGAGAAGCTGTGTTGCAGTGAGAGAACTGCCAAAGTCTCTCCTGTGTGAAGTGGAAGCTATTGTTTCCCTGAAGTAAAGGCGGAAGAACTATGGCAAACCCAAACAAGCTTCCGCAGCCGGTCATCAACACCATTGCCATCGTCCGCGGACTGGCATTCGCACTGGTGACGGCTCTGTATTTCATCCTGCCAATCCAGGAATATCTCTGGTGTGTCTACGTAGGATTCTTCCTGACCATGGCGCTGGGCACGGATTACAAGAGAATGCCATCCTATATCTGCAGTCTGATTGCAGGATATGGCTGGGCATTCCTGTACTTAAATGCCGGCGGCTGGCTGGCACTGATCCTGCCGTTTTCTGTAACGGTCTGTGTGGTCATTTCGGAGTTCATCCTGACCGGAGGTCTGCTGTTCATCCATCTGACCTACTTTGCCGGCGGACTATTGGGCACGGTTCCTGCAGTCTTTGCTGCGGTCGCCACTATCTTTGCGACCGGCCAGGGCATCGGTGCAGCGCCTGCATGCGGCGGCTCCGTCATCGCAGGTATTCTAATGGCATTCGGTACGACCTGGGTGATTGATAAGGTGAATGGGAGACGCAAGTAAACATATTTAAAACGGTGAAATCCCCAGGACTTCACCGTTTTCTTACTTATATATCCATTATTTAATTACTACCTTGTGGAACTTCTTCTTGCAATTGGCGAATCTGCTCTTCCGTCAAGCCCGTGGTCTTCATAATTACATCGCTACTTAATTGCTCTTCAATCATGGCTTTTGCAATAGACAGTTTTTCTTCGATTCGCCCTTCTGCCCGGCCTTCTTCCCAACTCTCCTCACCACGAATTTGTGCAAATTGTTCAATTGTAATATCATCGTAGAGCATACCTCTTACCTCCTTGCCATACTGTATCAGAAAGTCCTTAAGAATGTTCTCTTCAATACAGCGTTTCACCGCCATATCGATTGCTTCTTCCAGCAGGTTTCCTTCCTCTCTGTATGCATTGACATAGTTTAGCAAGAGGCTATATCCGCGAAGTTTTTCACTGCGGGCCAGAATAGCTTCTGCTTTTTTTCTATTGTACCTCACATCAATGATTTTTACCACAAGTTCCATAGAATTTTTCTGCGCTGGACCAATAAAGCTGTCCGATAAACGAAGTTCATCCTTATCCCAGTTTTCTTCCCCCGTATAAATGACAAAAAATTCCGGTGTCAAAATCGGAATTGGTTTTCGTTTGAACAACTCCTCGTTATCAACCTCCTTGTTGTACGTCTGTGCAACATAATTCAAAAACCTTAGCGGCATGTTTCCGTTAATTGTTGATTGATGCTCCGTTAACACGACAAACTTTCCTGCGATAGAAAAGCCTAAATCATTTTTACCTTCTACATAGAGTACATTTTCCAGTGTTGTGAACTCCACTTCTGTATCCATCCCATAGTCTGTGCCCTCCAATGCATTATATAACTCGATTGCACTTTCTTTATTCGCAAACAGGAACCGAAATAGTGTGTCCTGATATGTGCGTTTTGCTTTTACTGGATGTGTTTTCGTCTGTAATTTCATGCTTCTTGTTCCCCCTCGCTCTATTTCAAATAGAATTTTTGTCATTGTAACACATGGAATATGGAGAAACTTGTCATAAATTGTCGCAAAATCAACATAAAAAGAGCTGATCCCAACCGGAATCAGCTCTTGCAATATCACTTATGCAATTATTTGATAACCACCTTGTGGAACTTTTTCTTGCCCTTCTGAATCAGGATTTCGCCATCCTGGAACAGATCAGCAGTTACGCTCATCTTAGGGTTTGTTACCTTTTCACCGTTCAGAGATAAGCCTCCCTGTTCGATGGTTCTGAAGCCTTCGCCGTTGGATGGAACCAGACCCAGTTCTTTGATCAGGGAAACCAGACCCTTGCCTTCGCCTTCGAATACAGCAGCATCCATTTCTGTTGTAGGGATGTTCGCAGAAGCACCGCCGCCACCGAATGCCGCTCTTGCGCCTTCCTGTGCCTTCTTTGCTTCTTCTTCGCCGTGAACCATCTTTGTTACTTCGTAAGCCAGGATTTCCTTTGCCTTATTGATTTCAGCACCTTCCAGTGCGGATAATCTTTCTACTTCTTCCATCGGTAAGAAAGTCAGGAATCTCAGGCACTTGTTTACGTCAGCGTCAGCAACGTTTCTCCAGTACTGGTAGAATTCGTATGGGGAAGTTCTTTCAGCGGATAACCATAATGCGCCCTTCTGTGTCTTACCCATCTTCTTGCCTTCGCTGTTTGTCAGCAGCGCAAAAGTCATACCTTCTACGTCGATGCCGCACCATTTTCTGGATAACTGCTTGCCTGCTAAGATGTTGGACCACTGGTCGTTTCCGCCGAACTGCATCTTCAGACCAAAGTCTCTAGCCATTACGCAGAAGTCATAACCCTGCATCAGCATATAGTTGAATTCGAAGAAAGTCAGACCGTCAACCATTCTCTGCTTGAAACATTCTGCTCTCAGCATTGTGTTTACGTTGAAGTGTGTGCCTACTTCTCTTACAAAATCTACGTAGTTTAACGGTCTCAACCAGTGTGCGTTGTTTACGCTGATTGCCTTACCAGGCAGAGGTTCTCTGTTCTGGTGTCCTGGCTGGTATACACCGCCATTGCCTTCGTACTTCCATTCATCGTCAAAGTCTAAGTACTTATCAAACAGTTTCTTGAATGCCTGGCAGTTTTCGTCGATAGTTTCTACTGTCATCATCTGACGCATATCCTGTCTGCCGGATGGGTCACCAACCATGCCGGTACCACCACCGATCAGAACAACCGGAGTATGTCCGTACTTCTGCATATACATCAGGATGATAACCTGCATGAAGTGACCGATGTGCAGGCAGTCAGCAGTCGGGTCGAAACCGATGTAGAACTTAATCTTTTCTTCGCCCAGCATCTTTCTTACGGCTTCTTCATCAGTAACCTGTTCGATAAAACCTCTTTCTTTTAATACGTCATACACGTTTGTATGTTTACTTACATTATCAGGAATAAAATTCTTCATTCTTACTTATCCTCTTTCTTTAGAATTTTTCGCCCTTATATTTATTTCTCCCGCGCAGGAAATTTTTTCCAAGTGCACAGGTTTGACAAGGGGTGATGAGTGCGCGCACTTAGGCGTACGCAATCGAATCACCGTGCAGGCAAACCGAAGCAATGCGGAAATTTAACCAGCGGATTATTTCGTGCCGTAGAGTCTGTCCCCGGCATCTCCCAGCCCTGGCACTATGTACTTATTTTCGTTGAGACGTTCATCCTTTGCTGCAACGTAGATGTCCACATCAGGATGGGCGTTCTGCAGCACCTCAATGCCTTCCGGCGCCGCCAGCAGGCACATGAAGACGATATCTTTACCGCCTCTCTGCTTGATGAAGTCAATGGCAGCCACGGCACTTCCACCTGTCGCCAGCATCGGGTCTACAACGAAAATTTTTCTCTTTTCAATATCAACCGGAAGCTTGCAGTAATATTCTACAGGCTGGTGTGTCTCCGGATCTCTGTATAAGCCAATGTGACCCACCTTTGCGTTTGGTACCAGCGCCAGCATGCCGTCCACGAAGCCCAGCCCCGCTCTTAAAATCGGAACGATGGCGATGTCCTCACCTTCCAGCATGTTCACGGTTGTCTTGCAAATCGGCGTTTCAATTTCCACCGCCTTCAGCGGAAGGTCTCTTGTCGCTTCGAAGCCCATCAAAGTAGCCACTTCCGTCGCCAGTTCTCTGAACTCCTTAACGGTTGTGTCCGTCTTTCTCATGAGAGAAACCTTGTGCTGAATTAACGGATGATCAAATACGTATACTTTACCCATGACAACCTCCCGTTACATTTCGTCCAACATGTTGGTTCTTCTTTCGTGACGGCCGCCTTCAAAGTCAGTATCCAACCATGCATCTACAATCTGCAGTGCAAGTTCCGGTGCAGTTGTACGTCCACCCAGCGCAAGAACATTTGCGTTGTTATGCTGCTTTGTTAACTGTGCCATCTCAACAGATGTACAAAGTCCGCAACGCACGCCTTTTACTTTGTTTGCAGCGATGGAAATGCCGATGCCTGTTCCGCAAACAACGATGCCGCAGTCTGCGTCTCCATTCGCAACAGCTTCTCCGCATGCTTTCCCATATACAGGATAATCTACAGATTCTTCGGAGTTCGTTCCCAGATCTGCAACCTCAAATCCTCTTTCTGCTACGTGCTTCTTTACGATTTCCTTCAGTTCAAAACCGCCGTGATCGCTGGCAATTGCAATTTTCATCATTTCCACCTCTGTTATACTTTCTTAATATTATATCCTGCTGATTTCAGCATTCTGTTCATAACGGAGAACCCGATACCTTCTTCCGGCATAGCCGCAGCCAGAATTACATCTGCGTCAGCCTTATCCGCTTCGCGAAGCTGCGCAAAGAATTTCTGTGCAGCTGTACGCTGATCTGTACCATCAAAGAGCAGCGCAACGACTTTCTCGCCCCGTTCTTCTCTAAGAATCTTCTCTTCGATGATGGCAGCTCTCACATCGTCCGGGTCACCCTCAAAGACCAGCATCGGCGCGTTTGGCGCATAATGCTTATATTTCATGCCCGGAGATTTCGGTGCAAATTCCGCATCGCCCCTCTCTTCCGGACGCTGATTCAATGTAGGGTCTACTAAAACAACCTTACCCAAAACAGCCTCAACATCCTGCTTTGTGATAATGCCGGGTCTTAGGATCATCGGCCTTTCCCCAGTCATATCGATGACCGTAGACTCAATTCCCACCTGACAGTCATTGCTGCAGATGATAGCATCCACTCTGCCGTCTAAATCGTCTACCACATGCTGTGCCACGGTCGGACTCGGTTTTCCAGACAGGTTTGCACTCGGTGCCGCAATAGGGCATCCGGATTTCGCAATCAGTTCCAGGGCTACCAGATGATCCGGCATGCGGATTCCTACCGTATCCAGACCTCCTGTTGTGGTATCAGGAATCATCGGTTTGCGAGGCACAATCATCGTCAGTGGCCCCGGCCAGAAAGCATCCATCATCTTTTCCATGTCTTCCGTAATATACGGTGTCAGTCTGACAAAGTCCTCTCTGGACGCGATGTGGACAATCATCGGATTATCGGAAGGTCTGCCCTTTGCGGCATAAACCTTGCCTACTGCTTCTGCGTTTAACGCATCGGCACCTAGACCGTAAACCGTCTCCGTCGGGAACGCCACCAGCTTGCCCTCAGCAATGAGCTTGGCCGCCAATTCGATGTTTTCAGTTGTATCGGGTAATAGTTTTGTGTTTAGCATCTTTATCTCGCTCCTCTAACGCAGGGAAATTTTCGTAGTACACAGGTTTGTGGAAGTCTTGCGAGTGCGCGTACACATAGTACGTAATCGAGCAAGGCTGAAAGCAAACCAAAGTAATACGGAAATTTAACAAGTTAGAAGTTTTTCATCTTTTCAGCCTGATCGTGTGTGATTAAGCCATCGATAATTTCATCTAAATCACCATCCAGGATTGCATTCAGCTTATACAGTGTTAAGTTGATTCTGTGTTCGGAAACACGACCCTGTGGGAAGTTGTATGTTCTGATACGTTCGGAACGGTCACCGGAACCTACCTGGCTCTTACGTGCTTCAGAAATTTCCTTGTTCTGTTCCTGTAACATCAGGTCATATAATCTTGCCTTCAGTACCTTGAAAGCCTTTTCTTTGTTCTTAATCTGGGACTTTTCGTCCTGACAGGTTACAACCAGACCAGTTGGTTCGTGAGTCAGACGAACAGCGGAGTCAGTTGTGTTTACGCACTGACCGCCGTTACCGGATGCACGGTATACGTCTACACGAACGTCGTTTGGATTCAGGTCAACTTCTACGTCGTCAACTTCTGGCAATACAGCGATTGTTGCTGCGGAAGTGTGTACACGGCCAGCAGATTCTGTTTCCGGTACACGCTGTACTCTGTGTACACCGGATTCATACTTCAGTCTGGAGTACGCACCCTTACCCTTGATGATAACAACAGCTTCCTTGATACCGCCGATACCTGTATCGTTGATATCCATGATTTCTGTCTTCCATCTGTTTCTTTCTGCATAACGCAGGTACATTCTTAATAAGTCCTGACCAAACAGTGCAGCTTCGTCACCACCTGTACCTGCACGAACTTCTAAGATTACGTTCTTTTCATCGTTAGGGTCCTTTGGCAGTAACAGAACTTTCAGTTCAGCTTCGAATACTTCAACTGCTTCTTCCAGCTCGTTGATTTCCATCTTCGCCAGGTCTCTCATTTCTTCGTCGGATTCCATTTCCAGGATTTCCTTCGCATCTCTCAGGCCATCCTTTGCCTTCTTGTATTCTTCGTACTTCTTTACGATTGGTTCCATTTCGCCCATATCCTTGATATACTTCTGCCAAACCGGCTGGTTGGCAATGATTTCAGGATCGGATACTTTCATGGACATTTCTTCGTATTTTTCTACAATAAAATCCAGTTTATCAAACATAAAAAATCTCCTCGTTTTTTAAAAAATTACATATCTACCTAATGTTATATTGTATCACAAATTGTTCCAAGAAAAAACCGAATTTCCCTGGAATCACAAAAAAACCTGTACTTTTGAGCATTTCTGTCTCAAAGGTACAGGTTATTCTTATCTTGTATGCATACAGCGCACGGCAATTCTCTTCGTGATGCTGCTGTCACAGGTAAACAGGGTTAAATCCCATTCTCCTGCTTTCATTTCTTCCACATCTTCCGGTTCTAAAACCTCAATAGATACCACTTCGTAGGAAAACTTATTCCCTGATGCATCAGTAAACAAAACTTTGTCATAAAGGTCAAGACTTGTCAACTGTCCGAAGTGGGCGTCATAGTTGTGGGCTGCAATAATCAAATCACCCTTATAGGCTGACCCACTATAGCGGCAAGGTGCGATACGAAGCTTATCATACTCCCAGTCGCTGATGACCGGCAACTTTCTTTCAATGGATGGAATTTCTAAAATTCCGATGCAAAGCTCCCCGTCAATTTCCACAGTAGGCATCTCCATGTCCGGATTCAACACATAATCCGGAATATAATAACAATCCATTGCACCGATTTGTGATTCCATCTGCGCCAGTAGTGCCTGTGCATTTTTCTCTGCACGGTACGCCTGCAGAATGGTCACAACGGAAAGGATTATGGCCGCTGCAATGAGTAAAATCCCAATAGAGATAAAGATTTTCCCCACTTTAGCCTTCATAGTCAGCCCTCCGTTTCACCAGCAGTCCAACCACAACAAAAGCCAGGCCTATTGCGAACATGATCAGCGCAACCGGCCACAACTGCCCGGTTAACGGTAAATAATCATCAGGCTCTTCCCCCGGTGTAGATGGAGTTGTTGGACCTTCTTCCTCAGAAATACTGCCCTTTTTCGTGTTGGTAATAATAAAGGTATGCCCTTCTTTTGTTACCGTTGCAGTATAAGATGAAACTTCACGTTCGACAACATTCCAGCTGTGGTTCGTTGGCAGCTTTTCCCAAATATGCTTCCACTGATCATCCTCGTTCAGTTTTACTGTATCATATACCTTTCCATCTTTTAATAAATCCACCTTTATTTCCCTCGGGCGGTTTTCTCCCTCACCATCCTTCCAGATTTTCAGCACTTTATAGCTTTCATATATTGGGTTCGGATTTTCTGGTAGCATTTCAACTTCTTTCTTTGGCTTTACCACCAATTCATACTGATATGCCTTGGAAGACGAATCATAAGCGGGAACTGTCATCAAAATCGGCTCACACTGGTACACCAGTTCACCCTGAATGTGACGGTAACCTATGATTAAGTAAGCACCACACGTCAACGAATCAAAAGTACATCTTCCATCCTGGTCAGTCTGTTTGTGACTATCCTGCATAAGACCATCTCTCAAAATGTATCCCTGCAAAGCAGTTGCTGTTCCCCTTCGTTCTGTTGCGGTTTCGCTGTTTAAGTTCACAGGATAATCTACATAAGGGGTTCGAATAATTAATCTGCCATTCTCATCCATATCTGCAATATGATACAGGTCAAACGCAGCTCCAACTAAGGCTTCGTCATTCTCCCAGTATGAAATCGTTACCGTTGCAGGTTTATGGAGATTCACCTTCTCGGCTGCCAGGCCTTTCTGCGGAAATAAGCATATGATAAAAATGGAGATTATAAATAAAATAGTATATTTTTTAACGCTTGTCACACCTTCTCCTTCCTCTCTTTCCTTTTGGGTCGAAGCAAAATAATTAATGCAAATAATAGCAACGGAATCGCAATAATCGGTGCAATTACAAATGGTTCAATCTGCATAGCGTCAGAATGTACTCTTGCTAAATCCGCAGTGCTCAGATTCTCAATACGATGTCCCCGTAGCATTAGTCTGTGAGAGTTCACTCCGTAAGGGGTGCAGGTCATTAAAGTGCAATAATCCTTTCCTTTGACACGATATAGTGGCTTTGTATCACCTGGCTCTACAATGAGAATCTTGTCAATTTCATAAGTCAACACTTCATTCAAAACGCGAAGCATGAACACATCCCCTTCTCTCAGCTGATCCAAATTAGTAAACAGCTTTGCAGAAGGCAATCCACGATGACCAGAAATAACACAATGGTTACCCTTTCCTCCAGTAGGCAAATTGGTCCATTCAAGATGGCCAATAGCAACCTGAAGCACATCTTCCGGTGTCCCATGATAAATTGGCAGAGACACCCTGATATCCGGGATTTCTACAGTTCCCATAATACCACTCTCATTTACAGATAGTGCATTTTTGTATTCTGTCTCCATATCCTTGGGTAATGCCATCCCTTGTGGAAATTGATTCAGCTTTTTATTAAAGTTTTTCGCTTCATCCCATAGTCTCTGATATTCTTCTTCATCTAATTCCGTCACAAATTCGGCATAATGCGCCACTGCTTTAGACTGATGCTTACTATTCCACCAATTGCTGATGGTTGGATACAATAGCAAGGACAATCCTGCAGCTAACATCATTATGAGCAAAAAAGTCGATAAAGAAAAGGACTTTTTTTTCTGTTTATTCATTAGGCCTCTCCTTGATATTGTAAATACCGGAAAACGAGGGAGATCTCTCCCCCGCTTTCCGTTCTTATCATAACAGCTTATATCTTTCTGCTATCTGTTCATAGCCATACGCTTCTTTGTAATTAATAATACGATTGCACACAATACTAATGCACCGCCACCTAAATACAGGATGGTTGTACCCATTCCACCAGTAGATGGTAAAGTGGAACCCTTAGAGTTACGCACGCCAACTGTTGAACTGGATCCCTGTGTTCTTGTATCCACCTTATACTCTACGGTAGCGGAAAACTCGCCATTCGCTTCATGATACGTAGGCAGGATTTCAATCTGTACAGGTGTATCTAATAAGTTATAACCATCGTTGGTCTTTGTTTCTTCTAAATAGTACAGACCACTGTCTAAGCCCTTTAAGTTGATGGCACCGTTTTCATCAGTATCTAAAACAGAAGCCTCTTCACGCTCAGTCGTAAATCCATATACTAAGCCCAAGTCATCTTCATCTACAACTCTGCCGTTAATCGACGTGCCGGCAGTAATCATTTCTTCTGTTACAACCTTCGCATAATGATATACAGTCTCGTCACCGGAAGTGTCTCTATCATATAAGATGAATTCTACGCCTTCCAGCTTTAAGGTTTCATTTGCAGCATCAAACTTGTCGATATCGATTTTGAATGTGAAGACGGAGGCCTTATCAGATACAGTTGTACCTGTACCTTCTCCGTTTGGATTGTTGTCATATTCTACTTTAACAACATTGGAGTTTTCATCTTTGATTAACGCATCTCTTGTCAGAACTGCACTATATTTTACAATAATCTTCTGACTAGGCAGAATCTGTGGATAAGTCTTGTATAAATCCACGATTTCTAAAGAGAACACAGTCGGCTGTCCGTCAACCGTTGCTGGGGTTGGGAATATAATTCCATTCTTTTCCAGGCTCAGGCTATCATTGGTGTCATCGCCATCTGTTACATCCATAATGGTGTATGCAGGAGTGCCATTTGCATTTTCAATATAAACCTGCTCGATTCTGTTAAATCTTAAACCTCCTGACATTGTATCGATGAATTTGTAGTTATATTCATCGTAACTTTCTAAGTTATTTGGTAATTTGCCTTCCCACTTGAAATACAATATATCATTAGTGTTTGCATCTTCTGTATCTGTAAAAGTACCGCCTAAGGTGTCATTTACAGTCTTCTGAACAGCAACGCCTTCACCCTTTACAGAGATATCTGCAGATTTTACAACACGCATGATATACTTGGTATAAAAGTCTCCCTCTCCCAGGTTGCTATTCTTATCTCTATCCTTAATTAAGTAGTAACCTGCGTGCAGACCGTCCAGCATATAGCCTTTTGTAGCAACATCCTGAATAATCTTTGTAGTCTGCTGGTCTACAGAACTTGCAGGACTTCCTAAAAAAGCATGTGTCTGTCCATCAGAGTTTACCTTACCTACAACTTCTGCAAATCTGTCTAAAATGTTGGAGTCATTTGGAACAGTCCCTAAAATGGTTGCGACTTCATTCGCCTGCTTGTCGGTTGTAATCGTAGCCACTGTAGAGAAAATCTGCTTCAGTGTAGTGGTGCCGGTGGTTGTTTTAATAACCTTTTCATCACTAAGTAAAGCTTCTACCAATCTGGCTGAATCAGATACAGAAGCCCCCCACTCTACATTGGATAAGGTTGTACCATCAGAGGATAAGTCCCCAGTAAAAATCTGATATGCATCATACACGTGGTTTTCCGCGTCATTCTTAACGAAAACCTCATATGGTCCTGTTGTGTCTTCCGCAAATGCTGTTGGCACGGCTAGGGATAAAACCATAGCAAGTGTTACAAGCAATGCTAAAAATTTCTTTGTTGTCTTCATTTTGAAAGTCTCCTTTCCTTCATAGAATATTGATATCTATACAATA
Organism: Bacillota bacterium; assembly: GCA_017522185.1. GTDB lineage: Bacteria > Bacillota > Clostridia > Peptostreptococcales > Anaerovoracaceae > Senimuribacter. Next base: position 37,225 of record JAFWZZ010000026.1, read on the forward strand.
AGCCGAACCCTGCGAAAAGAATCATAATAAGTCCGCCTATGGTATACAAATAGGTTCCCGTTCCCCCGGTTGCCGGCAGCTCATGAACAAAGCCCCAGCGATAATCATTGATTACGGTTACTTCATAAGTATCCGGATTCCCAGGAATAATTTTTACTTCTCCGTAACTTGGAATCCAGTCCTGGGTGTTCCAGGATTCCTCCACGGTATAGGCAATAACATTACCAGCCTCATCAGTATACGGAAGTCCTCTAAAAGTATCCTGCCAGTTGTTTTTTAAACTTAACGTTACAGTTCTGCCAGTGTCCTTTCCATTAGCAAGCAGCTTCATAGTAACCTTTTCCTGCTCGTAAATGGCTTTTGTCGCTTCCGTAATACCCAGATTCCAGGACTTATACACCTTCAGCGAAGTTTCGTCCTTGAGCGGTGTATTCGTTACTTCATATACAAAGTTCTCAACTGCTACAGATGTCGATTCTTCAACCATTACCTTCGGGTTGAAGGTCAGCGCAGATCCAGTGGACGTACCAACAGAGCCTCTGCCATCGCTTTTAATCCCGGTAAAGTAGTACTGGCTGCCGTTTTTATAGGAGAGTCTGACGCCTCCGTTTACTTCGGATATTACAATCGTCTGATTATTTGACGTGCCTGCCATAGGATAAATGTAACGATTGCTACTGCTCCATGCAGAATGGTTATAGGTCATAGACTGACCGGCTCCATTAGTCAGCTTCATCCCTCCATTCACGCTTGATACAGCCCAAATTGCCAGATTTGAGCTCTTTGCCTCCTCTTCATCTAACCATTCAAACTGGTTAATACTGGAACCTTTGCTGGCCAGATATCCACTGGAAGTCTTCAGCAGATAAGTCTTCCCTGCTTCCAGCGATGTCGCATCCTGCCAGTGGGTGTTCTTCAAGTCTACGGTTTCAACTCTGCGAATGGTTCCATGATAGCCCTCGGTATATCCTTCTTCGACACCATATTGAATTGGTGTCACGCCATCCTCCGCATACTTTGGCATATTCGTCCAAACATACTTCCAATCATTTTCTTCACTAAGCTGAATCTCTCGAAGTCTTCGGACTGTTCCATCGGAATCTGTAACCGTTAAATATACAGTAACCACTTCGCCTTCATGGTTTTTATTGTCTGCCCATTTCTTTGTTACTTCAATAGAAGTTGTCTCTTCTACCCATTCCGGTGCATTGGTTGCCACGATATATGCCTGCTGCGTTTCTTCATCAATACGGAATCCGTGAACCGTGAATCCCTGAGATACTGCCTGCTCTGCCTCATCAATGATTTTCACACTATAGGATGCCACCCCACGTTTGTCGAGCGACAGGCAGATGATACCGTTTGGTCTGCTATATTCGTCCGCATCCGGCGGCTTGGTTTCTTTGATGTAATATGTATTCCCGGCACCGAAGCCCCAAATGGTGGCCTTTCCTTTTTCTACCGTTACGGTACTAATCGCTGGATCACCATTATTATGAGATTCCTTGCTCGTCCACAATTCTGCCGGAATTGTACACGCCTCATCTCTATAAAATGTAAACTGTGCACCATTCAATGCTTCTTGTGTCAGAACATCTTCCTTTTGAAGATTCAACCCAAAGCGAGGTGCCAAATTGAAATAAATTGCACAGTTTGACTGAGAGCTTCCTCGTTCTAAGTAGAGGATAGTAAGAACATGTTCTCCACTATCGATTCCACTAACGCTTCCGGTTTGTTTTCCATCAACGGTAACAACACCTGTTGCAAAGTTGATATCGCCGCTCTGCACACCATGAATACCACCAATGTCCAAAACTAAGTTTCCATCGATTAAAATCCAAACGTCATCGTCTCCAGAAAACTGGAAGTGCATATCCTTTCCATAAACGTCTTGATTGCCATAATTTCCAGATGCATCTCTCGTTCCCGGTGCTTCCGGCAGATAGAAGTTCACATCTGTTCTCATCCCGAACCAGAAGTTTGTTGCAACATGGTTTGTCGCGCTGCCACTCCCGTTATACTTTGCGTCATAAGTATAATGGTCTCTTCTCACATATTCAGAGTTCACTCCGTCATACTTATACGTAATCACATCTTTTCCATTTGTATTTACATAAGGCGAATTCAACGGAACAAAGTCCGAATATTTGCCCACACCAGTCCCTGAAGAATTGGCTGAATCAGAGGTTCTTGCCAGATATTCATATACATAGAACCGCTCATCTTTTTGGTTATATGACGCTGCATTTAAGCTGGAGTCATAGTAATAATAGCCATAATGTTCACTATTTGGGTCAGTCATCAGCTGAAACAGATGATCTCCGGTTCCCAAATATTCCTTACCAATAATGCCTTCCCCGGTCTCCGGATTGTAGGAATTATCAGTGTTAAATAAAATTTCTTCCAACTCTTTATAATGCAAGCCACTCGTTACATCGTCATGGCTTGTATTCTGATCATTGGTACTGGATGGATATGAAATTCTTCCATTTCCATCCCAGTCACGGAAAATATAATTCAATGTCGCTGCATTATCATATTTAACCTTGCCACTATTTCTCAAAGTCCAGGTTTCAGAATGACTACTGTCACTAATATTAACATTGGTTGCATCAGTCGACATTACATTAAACAGTACGCCATAATCAAATACCTTTGTTGTAATAAAGTCTTTTGTGCTAACCGTATCTGCAACGTCTACATTGTAAACCCCAACATCATAAGATGTTGCACGCCAATCGGCATAAAAAACTAAATCTTCCGTTATCGTAACTTCACTACCTGGCGCATAGTACTTGCCGTTTTTTACGTCATACCAGCCACGCAGCGTATAATCATATTTTGACGGAGAGTCCCAGGCTGTTGGAAGTATAAAAGCAGCACCTTCGTTCACTGCACGCCTTTCGTTTCGAGCACCGCCTAAGCTCATTAGTCCACCATTGCTGCCATCCAACCAGACGTTATAAGTCTGTGCAGGTTTTGTGGCTCTTGCAAGGAAAAAGACATTATTACTGCTTGCATTTTCGATGCTCTCAAATTTGCTGTTATCACTCTTTAGTTGTGCATATCTGCTTCCATATAAGCTTCTAATTTTCAGCCCGCGTTCTCCGCGACTGTTAGTTCCGGCTTCTTCAAGTCTGGAAGCAGTCTTATCATCTGAGCTTGCATGGGTAACTGCCGTACTGTAGCCAGAAGGATAGACTCGTCTGTTGTCCGATACATTGAGTATCAGCCACTCTCCACTACCTCCACTAACTTTCCACTTCAGAGCATCCAGACTTCCTGCCGCAGCATTGGTAGTAACCTGTCCAGTTTCTGAAACAAAAACTTCTACTGCATTTCCCTGATTGTTCATAGCGTAATACCGGCCATCGGAAGCTTGCATATAGAAAATATATGTATCATTTGTAGAAAAACTATTCGTATAGCTTATAGACTGTCCTAATACATTTGCACCTGCCCTTGGTGCTGTAGCAAAGAACATTGGCAGCTGACTTTCATTTTCCTGCTCTTCGGGCTCTTCTCCCTGTTCTTCGTCTTGTACCTCCTGCTCCTCAGACTGTTGCTCTTCAAATTGTTCCGTTTGCTGATCCTCAGTGTTTTTTTCCGTAGAATCTCCATTTTCCTGCTGTTCTTCCAGGCCTACCATTACGTCTTCTATAGCATCTGTGTTAACAAGACCATAGCCCAAAATATTGGATTCCTCTGGTGTATAAGCAATGATTTCTACCTTCTGATTTGGCGTATCCCCTTCAATAACATCGATAGAAACTAAAGTTTTCTCTTCGCGAAGCGTTGCCTTTGTAATAATGCCTACGCGATCCGCATGATTATCCCCTGTTGTTTCCAAAAAGACAATATCGCCTTCTTTTGGTATATACTCCAGCCCTGCCTGCTGATACAAACCTGCCTCTTCGTAGGCTCTCTGCATTTCACTACTGCTATCATTTCTTGGGGCATATTCCTCCGCAATCCCTGCATAATGCAAGCAGAAAGAGACAAACATTGCATCCCAGTTTCCATATGGATTTTCTCTCCATATACCGTATCGGGTCGCTCCTTGAACCAAACCGTCATCATTTGTGCGGGTTACCGTATCACTTTCTTTATAATCCAGCTGGCTCTTCGCAACCGCTAACAACTTCTCTAAAGGTGTTCCTGACAAGTCTGCCGGAAGCGTTGCTTCCCATTCCTCAGCGGTTTCTACAAGAATTTCTTCTGTTTCAAAGCACTGGATTTCATCGTGAAGATGTTCTTCGATGCCACAAATCGGCACTTGATTCTCTGTGCTTTCATAACAGCTTTCTATATGCTGGTGTTCTTCCAGTCCACAAATCGGATTTGCTTCACTGGTTATCGCTGGCAATATCAATGCATAGGTTGTACAGAATACGACAATTGCCGCTAAAATAATAACTATTCTCTGTCGTTTTTTATCTTTTAGTCTCCGCATTGCAAAAACTTCTGCTTGATATTGCAACCGTCGTCTCATGCCTATACACCTCCTTCCCTGCGAGTTTTCTCTTCTATTTACTCCATTATATTAGAGTGTGCATAACTTTGTAAGAGGCCACACCCTGATTACAATTTTCCCGACTACTTGTTCTTCCGATATGCATCCAATAATCGTATTTCTGGAGTCTAAGGACGTATCACGATGATCTCCTAAGCAGAAAATCTGCTCATCTGGCACCTGATACGGCAATGTAATATTACAATCTCCAAAGTCCTTATTTGTTACATATGGTTCGTCTAACAATTCATCATTGACATATACGTTGCCGTATTCGTCAATATTGACCCATTCTCCCGGGCCGGCGATAAAACGTTTTACCAGAAGCTTGTTCCCAATATAAAAACACACCAAATCGCCTTTCTCAAAATCTGCTCCCTTTACAGATACAACAATTTCCCCTTCTTCCAAAGTAGGTGTCATTGATGAACCGTAAATTTGTAATACGGGCATCCAGATGGTTGCTACTAACACTGCTACAGCAGCTACCACAATCAGTAAATAAATGGTACTTCGCAATACGCCTGCATAGCTCCGTTTGTAATTCTCTCGGTATAACTCTTCTTTTATTTCACTTATACTAGGGAGTCTTAATTCTGGTTTTTCCTTCGTCTTCATTCTTTCTCCAGTTTTTTCGCCTTCCGCTTCATTTCCTCATAATAAGCATCCGCTTCCTTATGTTTTCTCATAGAATAAAGGTTCGCCTGTGAAATGATAGCGTAAGATTTTCTCTGTGATTCTGTAACACTATGCAGAGCAGAATCTTCAGCCTGTATCGCCTTCTTCTCGATGCTTTCCACGTATAAACGGGCTGCCTCTTCCGCAGCACTAAAAATGCCGCTTAACTGTAGTGAAGCTTCGGCAATAGAGCCGGTCTTCTGCATCACAATCTCGCGGTTATCTAATTCCCTTTTAACCGTTTCTAATTCCCGTTCTAGTCGTTCAATTTCTTCTGCCTGCATCAGTAGTATTTCAAGTAATTCTTTTCGATTTAATTTTTTTAAGTCTTTATTCGCCATAAAAACTCCTTAAATTATGAATACGTATCATATATCCGTCCTAAAAGGACAGACCGCCCTATATTCTATTATACTACTATCAGATATTTCGTCAAGAAGTTCACTTTTGTGACAAAAATAAAAAAAAGACCCGGGATTTATTCCCGAGTCCAAATTTCTTTTGATTATATAGGCTTTGCAGCAAATCTTTACAGACCGTACTTGTTCTTGAACTTTTCAACACGACCGCCACGGTTGATGAATTTCTGCTGACCTGTAAAGAACGGATGACATGCTGAGCAAACATCTAATCTCAGTTCTTCTTTTGTAGATCTAGTAACAAAAGAAT
>JAFWZZ010000027.1 GCA_017522185.1 Bacillota bacterium
GAATACCCGTATAAGTGAAAGGTTCCAGAACCGTACCGGCTTTCTGCGCTACGAAGGCGGAACCCCAAATAATTGCTGTCAAAAGCAACATCAGGTTACTTTGCATTTTCTTACTCATAATGAATCCTCTCATTTCTAAAAATTAAGTGGTGTATACGGTCTATTATATTAAAATTATATCATCTTTACAAGGCGAGAAACTTTTTTTTAACACAAAAATGTGTTAAGATAATTGTATTAGCGTACAAAATCGTACATAGAGACAGAAAGGGAAAACTATGAGCAACGAGAAGAGACTTTTTGAACTGATTGGACAAATTGGAGACTTAGATACAGCTGCAATGCAGGCAGCAAAAGAAAGACAGGACTACTTAGCAAAACCGCCCGGAAGCCTGGGCCGTTTGGAAGATATTTCCATCAAAATCGCGGGGATCACAGGAAAGGCTGTAGGCAACGATGTGACGAAACAGTGCATCGCCATCTTCAGTGCCGACAACGGCGTCGTGGAAGAAGGCGTGGCCTCTGCACCACAGTCCGTAACACTTTCCCAGACCATTAACTTTACAAGAAGATACACCGGTGTCAGCTCCATGGCAAAGTACTGGGGCATCGACCTTCTGGTAACGGACGTAGGCGTTGCCATGGAGATTCCGGAGCAGTTATATACCGACAAAATGCTGACAGAAGAGGGTGAAATCCCGGTAAAAATCGTCAACAGACGTATCGCCAACGGTACCAGAAACCTGGCAAAGGGCGCAGCCATGACAAGGGCGGAAGCTGTACAGGCCATGCTGATTGGTTTTGATGCGGCGGAGGCTGCAAAGAAGTCCGGCGCCCAGCTCTTTGGTGTCGGCGAAATGGGAATCGGCAACACCACGACCAGCTCTGCACTCCTCAGCGCATTAACCGGACTGTCCGGTGAGCAGGTAGTTGGCCGCGGCGGCGGTCTCAACGACGAAGGCCTGGCAAAGAAGATCAAAATCGTAGACGATGCGGTGAACAGCTGGTGCATGGCGGATCCAATCGAGAAGCTTTGTAAGGTCGGCGGTTACGACATCTGTGCTATGGTGGGTGCGTTCTTAGGCGCAGCGGTACACAGACTGCCGGTTGTCATCGACGGCTTTATCTCTGTGGTAGCGGCATGTTATGCTAAGGAACTGAACCCGAAGGTAGTTGACTACATGTTTGCATCCCATAAGTCTTACGAAATCGGTTACCAGGCGGCTATGGACAGACTGCATCTGCAGCCGATGTTTGATCTGGGCATGCGTCTAGGTGAAGGAAGCGGATGTCCGATCGCATTCAAGATGATCGAAACAGCGATTGCTTCCATGAACCTGATGAAGACACTGGAAGAAGCGTCCGTAGACGGAGACTATTTAGAAGATATCAGAAGGGACAATTTATTTTAATGAACGTATTTATCAGCGGCGGCTGCAAGAACGGAAAGTCCATGTTCGCGCAGCACATGACAAGAGATATGGCAGAAGAAGCCGGTAAGAAGATGTATTACGTGGCTACCATGATTCCCACAGACGACGAGGACCGTGCCCGTATCTTAAGGCATATCGACGAGCGTGACGGCTGGGGTTATGAGACTATCGAAATCGGCAGAAACATCTGCGACTGTCTGGACAGAGAAGATGTGGACCCGAAGGGTGTGTTCCTGCTGGACAGCGTGACGGCGCTGCTTTCCAACGAAATGTTCCTGCCAGACGGCACCTGCAACTTCCAGGCCGGAGAGAAAGTGGCAAAGGAACTTCTGGAATTCGGTCGGAAAACCGGAAATACGGTTTTCGTATCTGATTACATCTATTCTGATGCGAGACTCTTTGACCAGTATACGGAGAACTACCGGGAAGCCCTGGCCTATGTAGACAGAACTTTGGCAAAGGCCTGTGACCAGGTAGTGGAAGTTGCTTACGGTAATATCCATTATTACAAATAGAGAGAATAAATTATGAAGGTTATCATTGGATTTTTCATGGCATGGGGAAATTTTATCACCCTGCCATGCCCATACAAGAGATGGGATAACAATTTGAAGAATATGATGCTGGCCATGCTGCCGGGCGTGGGTCTGGTGGTCGGTGTCCTCTGGATGCTGCTTTATGCGGTCATCGACTGGCTGGTTCTGCCGCCGATGATTGCGAGCCTGATCATGATCTATTATATTTTTGCGGTCTGCGGTTTTATGCACATGGACGGATTCATGGACTGCAACGATGCCATCATGTCGAGACGGCCGCTGGAGGACAGACAACGCATCCTGAAGGATTCCCTGGTGGGGGCTTTTGCGGTGGTGACGGCCATCTTCCTGATTTTGGCGTGGTTTGCAGCCATGACGACGGTGGTAACGAACCATGTGCTCAATACTTTTGACCTGAATCTTCTTCTGATTCCGGTACTGAGCCGTGGCGTTTCCGGACTTCATGTTTTGACATGCAAACCGATCGGCCACAGCCAGTATGTGAAGGATTACGAAGACAAGAGCAGGAGCAAGTACCGCATCGCTTTGATTCTGCAGATGGCAGTGATTGCCGGGATTGCGGCGTTCTTTAGCGACGATCCGGCGGCGGCTTTGACCGTTACGGCGGCCGTTGTGATTTCCTGCATTGTCGCTATCTTCTATGCGAGAAAGAATCTTGGCGGTATGAGCGGCGACATCGCAGGCTACGGAATCTGCATCAGTGAGCTGGCAGGGATACTGGCATTGGCTATCATATAGAGAAGAGAGGAATTGACGATGATTTTGATTTTTGGCGGAGCCTACCAGGGCAAGCTGGATTATGCAATAGAACACTACAACATCAAAGAGAGAGAAATCTACACCTGCGAAATGGATTCCATGAAGCTGGATTTTGACAAGAAGGTTATCAATCATGCGGAGCGTTTTGCCTACGCCTGCGTCAAAGAAGGATTCAATCCGAAGGATATCTTAGAGGAATATATGGAGAAACTACGGGACAAAGTTATCATTTTTGATGATATTTCCCAGGGAATCGTCTCCATCGACCCGGTAGAAAGAGCCTGGAGAGAGGCCAACGGCAGATGCATGACCTATCTGGGACTGCAGGCAGAAGAAGTGATCCGCGTATTCTGCGGAATTGGAAGCAAGGTGAAATAATGGCATCAAAGATTTATTTGATCAGGCACGGCATCACGGAAGGGAACCAGAAGAAATGGTTTTATGGTGCGGCCGACATTCCTCTGGCAGAAGAGGGAAAAGAAGAATTGAAGAAACTGAAGGGAAAGAACATCTATCCGGAGATTCCGGAGGATGCGGACCTGTATACCACGGGCCTTCTCAGGACGGAACAGACTTTTGAGATTCTGTTTGGAGACAGACCCCACAGGACCATCGAGAACCTGAAGGAAATGCGATTCGGTGAGTACGAATGCACGACCTATGAAGAGGTAAAACAGTATGAAGATTTCGACAGATGGGCATGGGACGAAACCGGTGATGTGAAACTGCCGGGAGCAGAATCTAAGAACGAGTTTGCGGCAAGAATCGGAGAAGGGGTCAAAGAGCTTCGCGGCTATCACCGTCTGAAGGAGCTTTCCCACAGACACAGCGGCAAGGACTCCGTTTCCGTGGTAGTCTGTCATGGCGGCGTCATCTCGGCGGCTATGATGCTGCTCTTCCCGGAAGTGAACGGCAACATGTGGGACTGGATGCCCCAGCCGGGCTACGGCTACTGCATCGAATTTGAAGAAGGAGAACCAAAGGTTTATACCAAAATCAGCGATATGAAGAAATTAGGATTCGGCATGATGCGTCTGCCGAAGAAAGACGACGCATACGATATGGAACAGGTGAAAGCAATGGTAGACCTGTTCCTGGAAAAGGGCTTTACCTATTTTGATACAGCATGGGGATACGACAACGGCAAATCCGAAGAGGCCATCAAAGAGGCCCTGACAGACCGTTACCCAAGGGAAGCATTCCAGCTGGCGACCAAGCTGCCTGCATGGTGTGCATCCACGGAGGAAGAAGCGAAGGCTATGTTTGAGACATCTCTGAAGCGTACGGGCGTAGAATATTTTGACTACTACCTGCTCCATAACCTGGGCGATGCGAGAACGGAAACCTTTGACAACTTCCACATCTGGGACTTCCTGGCGAAGAAGAAAGAGGAAGGCCTGATCAAGCATCTGGGCTTTTCCATGCACGACAGAGCCGACAAGCTGGATGAGATTCTGACGGCACACCCGGAAATGGACTTCGTGCAGCTGCAGATTAACTATGCAGACTGGGACAGCGTAACCATCGAATCCAGAAAGTGTTATGAAGTGGCAAGAAAGCATCATAAGCCGATTATCATCATGGAACCGGTAAAGGGTGGTTCTCTTGCGAAACTGCCTGAGCACATCGAGGCGATTTTCAAGAAGGCGAGACCGGAAGCGTCCATCGCATCCTGGGCTGTCCGCTATGCGGCGTCCCTGCCAGGTGTGATGATGGTATTAAGCGGTATGAGCTCCCTGGAACAGATGCAGGATAACGTGGAAACCATGGCGGACTTCAGACCGTTCAACGACGTGGACCACTGTGTGGTAAAGGACGTGGTGGCAGAGCTGGATAAGATGCCGCAGGTGCCTTGCACCGACTGCAGATACTGCGTCAAAGGCTGTCCGCAGGGCATTGCGATTCCGGGTATCTTTAAGGCCATGAACAACCAGTTCATCTACGGCAACGTGGCAGGCGCCAAGGGCAATTATGCCTTTGCGACCGGTGGCGGCGGTGTGGCGTCCAAGTGCATCGGATGCGGTGCCTGCGAGGAAGTCTGCCCACAGCACATCAAGATTATCGACCAGCTGAAGAAAGCGGTAGAGATGTTTGAATAAACAAAGAGAGTAGTATGACACGAAGGGGGAAGCAGTATGCTTCAGATTAAAGAAATTTCAAAGAAATACCAGACTGGAGAACTGGTGCAGGTGGCTTTGGACGAAGTCAGCCTGAATTTCCGTGATAACGAGTTTGTAGCTATCTTAGGCCCCTCCGGATCAGGGAAGACCACGCTTTTGAATATCGTCGGCGGTTTAGACCGTTACGACAACGGGGACCTGATCATCAACGATGTATCAACAAAAGACTATAAAGACGCAGACTGGGACTCCTACAGAAACCATACCATCGGTTTCGTGTTCCAGAGCTATAACCTGATTCCGCACCAGACCGTACTGTCCAACGTAGAACTGGCTCTGACCATCGGCGGCATTACGCCAAAAGAGCGAAAAGAAAGAGCCATGGAAGCGCTGGAGCAGGTAGGCCTGGCAGACCAGGCACATAAGAAACCAAACCAGATGTCCGGCGGACAGATGCAGAGAGTTGCCATCGCGAGAGCTTTGGTTAACAATCCGGATATCCTGCTGGCCGATGAACCGACCGGCGCCCTGGATACGGAAACTTCCGTGCAGGTTATGGATCTTCTGAAAGAAGTTGCCCGTGACCGTCTGGTTATCATGGTAACCCATAACCCGGAACTGGCGGAAACCTACGCGACCCGCATCGTAAACCTGCGGGACGGCCGCATCATCGGCGACTCCGATCCTTTTGTTCCGGCTGAAGAGGAACTTGCACCTGCAGAGCACAGGAATCTGGGCAAGGCGTCCATGTCTTTCAAGACGGCGTTATCCTTAAGCTTAAACAACCTGATGACAAAGAAGGCAAGAACTATCCTGACCGCTTTTGCCGGCTCCATCGGCATCATCGGCATCGCTTTGATTCTGTCCTTGTCCACAGGTTTCCATAACTATATCAACCAGATTCAGGAAGAGACCCTGACCTCTTATCCGCTGACCATCACAGCCGATACGGCAGACATGACTACGGCGCTGCTTTCCATGGTGCCGGCCGAGGGTGAAGGCGAAGGCGAGAAGGATATCGTCAAAGAAATGCAGGTTATGAGCTCCATGTTCGGCAGCGTAGGTAAGAACGACCTGAAGTCTTTCAAGCATTACATGGAAGAAAACCAGGAGACGGTGGACAAAGACGTCTCCCTGATTCAGTATCAGTATGCTGCCAGTCCGATGATCTTTACGGAGGACTGCAACGATAAGATTGCCAAACTGAATCCGAACCAGATCTTAAACACCATGAGCGGCTACTCCATGGACTCTATATCTCTTTCCATGACTTCCGTCTTCCACGAACTTGTGGACGACCAGAAGATGCTGGATGAGCAGTACGACGTGCTGGCAGGCAGATGGCCGGAGGCAAAGGATGAAGCCGTGATTATCTTGCAGGATCCACACACCATCCCGGATCTGTTGGTTTACAGCTTGGGTCTCCGTGATCCAGGAGAGCTGAAGACCATGATTACTAAGCTGATGGCAGGGGAAAAAGTAGAACACAAAAAGAATCCGATGAAATTCACCTACGAAGAGCTGATGGATATCCAGCTGAAGGTGGTGGATGCGACGGAAACCTACAGATATAACGGAGACTTCAATCTCTACGAAGACATGTCCGAAAACCAGAACTTCATGGAAGATGTCTACAAAGACGGCATGCCGCTGAAGATCACAGGCGTCATGTGCATGAAGGACGGTTCTTCCTCCATGAATTCCATGGTTGGCGTATGCTACACCCAGGCACTGACAAAGCATGTCATCGACGTGGCAAAGGATTCCCCAATCGTCAAGAAACAGATGAAGGATAAGGAATTCAACGTCTTCACCGGCAAGCGTTTCGATGATGAAAGCGAAGACATCGGAATGGATTTCCAGGACCTGATCAGCGTGGATGAAGCGGCGTTGGAATCTGCTTTCGGCGGCAATGTCAGCGAAGAGACTATGAAGACGCTGACCGAAGGCTATATGACAGAAATCTCCAAGGCGCTGACCACGGATACATCCAAGGCGCAGAACGACTTCAATGCGGCCCTGACCACCATGGCTACCGATATGATGAACGACTACATCGACGCAAACTACCAGGATGCGATGCAGTGTGCTGTGATGAAGATGAGCGACATCGAACCGACGGTCAACGCATATATGGAAACTAAAGACTGCAAGAAGCTGCTGGCCCAGTTGGAAAAAGACTATCTGGTGCCACAGGCAACCTTTGCAGATATCTATAAGCAGATGCTGACCGGTATGCTGCAGGGCTATATTGCGGCGGCACCGCTGAATCCGGGCGAGGCAGACCTGTCTGCAGCCATGACAAAGGATCTGGTTGTACAGCTGGTTCCACAGCTTGCCGGCCAGGATCAGATCAAACAGGCCTCCGCACCTCTTGCGGCAGGCATGACCGAAGCCGTGATGCAGAAGAACGTCCTGACAAAGGTAGGCGAGCTGACGGCAGAGGTAACCAAGACTATGGCAGAAGCATTCCAGGTAGACCCTGATGCACTGGCGGCGGCCTTCCAGTTCGACATGACCGAGGAAGAAATCGCAGGCATCATGGAAGCCATGACGGCATCCGGTGCAGATGCGACAGCAGATATGAACCTGAATTCTCTGGGCTATCAGGATCTGGAAAAGCCGACGATGATTTCCATCTACTTCAAGGACTTTGATTCCAAGGAAAGATTCATCGATTTCCTGGACGCATACAATGATGATATGGAAAAAGAAGACGAAGACAAAGTCATCTCTTACACGGATATTACCGGTCTGCTGATGTCATCTGTCAGCACCATCGTAGACAGTGTAACCTATGTCCTGATTGCATTCGTCAGCATTTCCCTCATCGTATCTTCCATCATGATCGGTATCATTACCTACATTTCCGTGCTGGAAAGAACCAAGGAAATCGGTATTCTGCGTGCCATCGGTGCATCCAAGAGAAATATCTCCTCCATCTTCAATGCGGAGACGTTTATCGTTGGTCTGTTCGCCGGGGTACTGGGTATCATCGTGACGTTGATCCTCAACTTCCCAATCAACTATGTGATTCATACCGTGACGGGTAATCCGGACATCACCGCGGTTCTGCCGGCAGCAGGCGGCGTGATTCTGATCATCCTCAGCGTAGTCCTGACCCTGATCAGCGGTCTGATTCCATCAAAACAGGCGGCCAAGAAGGATCCGGTGCTGGCACTGAGAAGTGAATAGTTCGATATTCACACCAATATGCAAAAACAAAGAAAAAGGTTAACTTTTCGTGATGAAAAGTTAACCTTTTTTTATTTGTGGACGTTAGTCAGCCTATGCCATCTCCTTCAGGAACGCCAGATATCCCTTGTATGCCTCATAGATATCCGTCTTGCTGGAGATTTCCATCGGTGCGTGCATGCACAGGATAGCCAGGCCGCTGTCGATGACTTCCATGCCGTAGTTGGCTGTGATATAGGCGATGGTACCGCCGCCGCCAACGTCTACCTTGCCTAGTTCTGCTGTTTGGAAGCGAACATTGTTGTCGTCCATGATCTTACGCAGTTTTGCGATGTATTCCGGGTTAGCATCGCTGGAACTGCCTTTGCCACGGGAGCCAGTAAACTTTGTGAATACCAGGCCGCGTCCTAAGAAGGACGTGTTCTTCTTTTCGAAAACTTCCGGGAACAGCGGGTCGAATGCCGCGTTGACGTCGGAGGACAGCATCTTGGAGTTTGCCAGACATCTGCGCAGGGAAATGGCTGCAGGCAGACCAGACAGAGCTAAGACTTCTGCTGTCATGTTTTCAAAGAAACGGGACTGCATGCCGCTGGCACCGTAAGAACCGATTTCTTCTTTGTCGACTAACAGGGTGCAGGCTGTGCGCTTTGGCGTTTCATCCAGCGCTAATTGTGCCATCAGGGAGGTGAAGGCGCAGATGCGGTCGTCCTGGCCGTAGGCGATGACCATGCTGCGGTCCAGACCCAGGTCGCGGGCTTTTGCCGCCGGAACGATTTCCAGTTCTGCGGAGAGGAAGTCGTCTTCTTCCACGTCGTAAGCTTCCTTCAGGATCTGAAGTACGTTGGCCTTTACGGATTCCTTTTCGTCTTCCAGGATTGGAGCACCGCCAATCAGCAGATCCAGGTTTTCCCCTTCGATGACCTTATTTGCCTTCTTATCCATTTGCAGGGCACCTAAGTGCGGTAATAAGTCGGTGATGGCGAAGACAGGGTCTGTGTCCTTCTCACCGATGCAAACGTTAACGACAGTGCCGTCTTTCTTGCAGATGACACCGTGGAGGGCCAGCTGGATGGTAACCCACTGGTACTTCTTGATGCCGCCGTAGTAGTGGGTATCCAGATATGCTAAATCTTCGTTTTCATATAGAGGGTTCTGCTTCACGTCGATTCTTGGAGAGTCGATGTGGGCGCCCAGGATGTTCATGCCTTGTTCCAGAGATTCTTCCCCGATGTGATACAGTACCATGGTCTTCTCGTTATACTCGGCAAAGACTTTGTCTCCCGGAATCAGGGTGATACCGTCTTTGATGAAGTCGGCCAGCGGTTTATAGCCGGCTTCCACCGCCATCTGACGGGCTGTGCGGACGCATTCACGTTCGGTCTTGCCCTTGTCCAGGCATGCCTTGTAGTCATCGATGACGTATTTCATCTTTCTCTTTTCGCTTTCGTCGTATGCGAGCCATAAATTCTTTTCTGCCATATTCTCTAATTCCTTTCTATTCATCTAAGCGGATGGAAACTTCTCCCGTAGTCAAAGTCTCCATCTGACGCATTTTCTTACCTTCCATATATTCTACCACCAGGCCGCCGTTTTCATCAATATCGATGGCGCGGGCGCGGATGGACCGCTGGTCCAGATTCGGATGGATATAGATATTTTTACCCAGAATGAAGCATTTAGAACGGTATTCCCGGAGGAAAGCCATGGAGTTCAGGTCTTCCAGGATATCCAGGGTTTCGTTTGCGATCTCTGCTGCCAGTTCTGCTCTGGAGAAGGCGTTTGAATCTTCCGCCAGGCAGCCGGCAATATCTTTCAGCTCTTCCGGAAGTGATCCCGGGAAGCAGTTGACGCCGATGCCGATGATCAAAGTATCGATTTTGCCGGTCTCAAAGTTGCTCTGGGCTTCCGTCAGGATACCGCAGACCTTCTTCTGCTGATAGAAGATGTCATTGACCCATTTGATGCGGCCTTTTGTGCCGGCAACCTTCTCCATGGCACGGCATACAGCAACGGCTACGGCCATCGTCACATAGAGGGCTTTATCCAGGTCAAAGACCGGGCGCAGCGCCAGGGTCATATAGATGCCGGAACCGCCGGGAGATGCGAAGCTCCGTCCCAGCCTGCCCCGCCCTGCCGTCTGTCTGTCCGCCACAACCATCAAAGGTTTCAGCCCCACATGGCTTTCTTTTGCTACGTCGTTGGTGGAACCGGTTTCGTCGAAAACCTTTAGTTCGCAGGGGTAACGGAGATGACTTTGGATGGCATCGAAGGTCAGCCGGTTTTCCTTTCTCCTGAAGAGATATCCAGCTCCCGTTTTGCTTTCGATTTCATAGCCCTCTTTACGCAGCTGATTGACCGCCTTCCAGATGGCATTTCGGGATATTTGCAATTCATCGCCGATGCGCTGCCCGGAAAGGTAGACGCCGGCGTTTTCCTGAAATAGTTTCAATACTTCTGTACGAGTAGACATAGGGTGCCTCCGCTTTGTCAAAATAAAGTGTCAGTATGAGTATACCACAGTATTTCCACGGAAAAAAGTTGGAGTTTAGCCAAATCGCTTTATTTTTCCAAGGGTTTATGGTAAAATTACTTGTTACAATGTACTTAATTACAAGGAGGAAATTTCAAGTATTATGGACGGACATATGGGGTCTATCGGGATTATTATCGCCTGTTTGATTATGTCAGGATATTTCTCTGCGACGGAGACGGCATTTACATCCCTCAACAGGGTAAGAATGAAGAACCTGGTTAATGCGGGCGACGACAGAGCGAAGAAAGTATTAGTATTAGAAGAGAATTATGATAATCTGCTCTCTACCATTCTGGTGGGGAACAACCTGGTAAATATCTGTCTCACGTCGGTTGCAACGCTGATGTTTGTAGAGCTGTGGCCGGTTCACGGTGCGACGCTTTCCACCATTATCATCACCATCGTGGTCCTGATTTTCGGGGAAATCTCTCCGAAGAGTCTGGCGAAGGAAAATCCGGAGAAGTTCTCCATGTTTTCCGCACCGATTCTGCAGTTCTTCATGACCATTCTCAAACCGGTGAACTGGATTTTCTTCCAGTGGAAGAAGCTGCTGGCCAAGCTGTTTAAGGTGGATGACAACAGAGGTATTACGGAAGATGAACTGCTGACTATCGTGGAAGAAGCCAAGTCAGAAGGGTCTATCCAGGAAGAACAGAGCGAACTGATTCAGAACGCTATCGAGTTTAATGACCTGGAAGCATGGGACGTGATTACACCACGAGTGGACATCAAAGCCATCGAAATCGATTCTACGAAGAAAGATGTGGCAAAGATGTTCCTGGAAACGGGCTTCTCCAGACTGCCTGTTTATGACGGAGACCTGGACAAGATCCTGGGCGTACTGAACCAGAAGGATTTCCACAATCATATCGCAGGGTCCAAGAAGACCATTTCCGACTTTGTGAAACCGGTTATCTATGTAGCCGGATCCATGAAGGCGGCCGTGCTGCTGAAGAAGCTGCAGATGAGTAAGAGCCATATCGCCATCATTGTCGATGAATACGGCGGAACGGCAGGTCTTGTTACCATGGAGGACATCATTGAGGAACTGGTCGGCGATATCTACGACGAACACGATGTGGTGGAATCCCAGGAAATCATCATGCTGCAGGATGGCAGCTACAGGGTAATGTGTAACGCCAACGTGGAGAAGATGTTCGACTACTTCGGAGAAGAGGTCGATCTGGATGTCAACACGGTAAACGGCTGGGTTGTGCTGCAGCTGGATAAGCTGCCTAAAATCGGGGACACGTTCACATACCAGAGCGGAAATACAATCTTCGAAGGCCGCGTAACCAATGCGGACGAAAGAAAAGCCATTGAAATTAACCTGATTGTGCATCAGATGCACGACGAGGAAGAATAAGGAAAGGGGATTTTAAGTTATGGGCTTAATGGAAAAGATTTTTGGAGATCTGAACGAAAAAGAAATTAAGAAAATCAATAAAATTGTAGATAAGGTAGAAGCGCTGGATGGACAGATGGCAGCACTCTCTGACGAAGAACTGCAGGCGAAGACGCCGGAATTCAAGGAAAGACTGGCCAGCGGTGAAACGCTGGATGACATCCTGCCGGAAGCTTTTGCTGTCTGCAGAGAAGGTGCCGTAAGAAGTTTAGGCATGAAACACTTCCGTGTACAGTTAATCGGCGGGGTTGCTCTGCATCAGGGCAGAATCTCCGAAATGAAGACTGGTGAAGGTAAGACCCTGGTTGCGACACTGGCGGCGTACCTGAATGCGCTGGAAGGAAAAGGCGTTCATGTCATCACAGTCAACGACTATCTGGCAAAGCGTGACGCGGAGTGGATGGGCAAGCTGTACTCCTTCCTGGGACTGACCGTGGGCTGTGTCATCCATGGCATCGACGATGACGTGAGAAAGGCTGCATATCAGGCTGATATCACATACGGTACAAACAACGAATTCGGTTTCGACTACCTGAGAGACAACATGGTAACATATCAGGAAGACCTGACACAGAGAGACCTGAACTTTGCCATCATCGACGAAGTGGACTCCATCCTCATTGATGAAGCGAGAACTCCGCTCATTATTTCCGGCCGTGGCGCAAAGTCCACGACGCTGTATAAGGAAGCTGACCGTTTTGTTACAACGCTGGTAAAGGAAAGAGACTTCACCATCGACGAAAAGGACGAGCAGGTTTCCCTGACAGAAGAAGGTATCAAGAGCGCAGAACGCTACTTCAAGGTTGACAACTACGGCGATCCTGAAAACATGGAAATCAACCATCACGTACAGCAGGCACTCCGTGCGAGAAATCTGATGGTACGTGACGTAGACTATATCGTAAGAGACGGCGAAATCGTTATCGTAGACGAATTCACCGGCCGTCTGATGTTCGGCCGCCGTTACTCCAACGGCTTACACCAGGCTATCGAAGCAAAGGAACGCGTAAAGGTCCGCTCCGAATCCAAGACGCTGGCAACCATTACGCTGCAAAACTACTTCAGAATGTACAACAAGCTGGCTGGTATGACCGGTACGGCAAAGACGGAAGAAGACGAATTCAGAGATATCTACAACATGGACGTTGTGGTAATCCCAACCAACAGGGAAATCGCAAGAAAGGACCTGGATGACTCCGTATATCAGACGGAAAGAGGTAAGTTTAAGGCCATCGCTGAGCGTGTTGCGGAAGTTCATAAGACAGGCCAGCCGGTTCTGGTAGGTACTATCTCTATCGAAAAGTCCGAACTGATCAGTGAAATGCTGAAGAAGCGCGGCGTAAAGCACAACGTGCTGAACGCGAAGCAGCATGAACGCGAAGCGGAAATCGTAGCAGAAGCAGGCCGTCTGGGCATGGTAACTATCGCAACCAACATGGCCGGCAGAGGTACCGACATCATCCTGGGCGGTAATCCGGAATTCGAAGCGAAGAAGGAAATGAGAAAGCTGGGATACACGGAAGAACAGATTTCCTTTGCGACCAGCTTTGTAAAGTCTGACGATGCGGAACTGATGGCAGCCCGTGAAAAGTTCAACGAGCTTCATGCAAAGTTCAAGGCAGAGAGAGCGGAAGAACAGCAGCAGGTGAGAGACCTGGGCGGTCTGTGTATCATCGGTACGGAAAGACACGAATCCAGACGTATCGACAACCAGCTGAGAGGTCGTTCCGGTCGTCAGGGCGACCCTGGTAACACCCAGTTCTATATCTCTCTGGAAGATGAACTGCTGAGACTCTTCGGCGGTGAAAGAATGCAGAAGATGGTATCCAAGATGGGCTTAGAAGAAGATGAAGCCATCGAAGCAGGCATCCTGTCCAGATCCATCGAAAGTGCCCAGAAGAAGGTAGAAGGCAAGAACTTCGGTATCAGAAAATACGTATTACAGTACGATAACGTAATGAATAAGCAGAGAGAAATCATCTACGATGAACGTAGAAAGGTTCTCTTTGGTGAAGACCTGCGTGAATACATCATGAATATGATGCGCGGTGTTGTCAACGCCATCATCGACCCAATCGTGGTAGGATCCAAGTATCCGGAAGAATGGGATTTCGAAACCCTGACAAGCCACCTGAAGAGGGTGACAGGCGCTTACGTTGGCAAGACCTCCTATACGATGGATGAAATCAACGCCATGACAGAAGATTCCTTAAGAGAATCCGTACTGGCTGAGTTCGAAGCCATCTATGCGGCCAAGGAAGCAGAAATCGGTGCAGAGCAGATGCGTGAGGTGGAACGCATGATTCTGTTAAGAGTTGTAGATAACCTGTGGATGGATCATATCGACGCCATGGATCAGCTGAAGTCCGGTATCGGTCTGCGTGCCATCGGCCAGCAGGACCCTGCTGCAGCTTACGCGAAGGAAGGCTTCGGCATGTTCGAAGAGATGATTGCGGCGATTCAGGAAGACACTGTGAAGTACTGCTACAACGTAACGGTGGAAACCAGAACTGAAAGACGTGCCATCATGGAAGCCGAATCCGCAAGCAAGTCCGAGTTCGTAGATGACGATACGGTTCGTGCGATGCAGGGACAGGGCCAGCTGCCGGAAAACGCACAGGTTCCTGACAGAGAATCCAAGCAGGAAACTGTACGTCGTGACGCGCCAAAGGTTGGCAGAAACGACCCATGCCCATGCGGCTCCGGCAAGAAGTATAAGAATTGTTGTGGGAGATCCTAACCCGATTGTCTGAGCACGAAGTGCGAAAGAGAATCGATGGTAGGTCCCCTGTCAGGGTTCACCAAGGTGGCGAGCGTAAGCGAAGGCGGCTTGGATTGAACCTACGGCGGGAGATCCTAACCCGATTGTCTGAGCACGAAGTGCGAAAGAGAATCGATGGTAGGTCCCCTGTCAGGGTTCACCAAGGTGGCGAGCGTAAGCGAAGGCGGCTTGGATTGAACCTACGGCGGGAGATCCTAACCTAATATATAAGAGATAGAAGGAGCGCTGAAAAGCGCTTCTTTTTGATAGCATTCGACCTCTATCTATGTTAAAATAAAGGGTACGAAATTATGAGGGGAGTGAGACGATGATCAAGCTGGATCAAATCAAAACCGAACTGCCAGCAGCTGTGGCAAAACTCATCGAGGTAGGTGAGTCCCTTTGACCTGGCTGGTCTGAGGGAAAAGCTGAACGAATTAACGAAAGAAACTGAGGTGCAGGATTTCTGGAATAACCCGGACCGTGCACAGAACATATTGAAGAAAAAGAAGGCTCTGGAAACCCAGATTGGCCGCTACGAAAGACTGGAATCGGGATTTAACGATATACCGGATCTTATCGAACTGGCTGTGGAAATGGAGGACGAAGAGGAAGCCGATGCCATCGTCAGCATGTTCAAAGAACTGAGCGACGAATTGGAGATCCTGAAGCTGGACACTTTGTTAGATGGAAAATATGACCACAATAACGCCATTATCTCTATCCATGCGGGAACCGGTGGCGTCGATGCCATGGACTGGGCCCAGATGCTCTACCGTATGTATAACAGATGGGCAGATAAGAAGGGATATAAGGTGACCCTGGTCGACTATCAGGATGATACGGAAGCGGGTATCAAGAGTGCAACCATGATTATCGAGGGAGAAAACGCCTATGGCTACCTGAAGAACGAAGCCGGCGTCCACAGACTGGTGCGGATTTCTCCGTTTAACGCGGCAGGCAAGCGTCAGACTTCCTTTGCTGCACTGGAAGTCATGCCGGAATTGGACGATGATATTTCCGTGGAAATTGACCCTGCAGACCTGCGTATCGATACCTACCGGAGCAGCGGTGCGGGCGGGCAGCACGTTAACACCACGGACTCTGCCATCCGTATTACCCATCTGCCGACCCACATCGTGGTAACCTGTCAGAACGAGCGGAGCCAGACCCAGAACAAAGAAGTGGCTATGCGCATCCTGGCATCCAGGCTGATGGAACTGGCGGAAAAGGAACACAAGGAGAACCTGAAGGAACTGAAGGGGGACTTCTCCCTGATTACCTGGGGAAACCAGATCAGGTCCTACGTATTCCAACCATATACCATGGTAAAAGACCATCGTACCGGTGCGGAAGTGGGTAATGTAGGCGCAGTCATGGACGGTGACCTGGATTACTTCATCAACGAAAAACTGAAACAGAGAGACTAAAGAAAAGGATATTTAACTTCATGAATATTATTGAAAAGTTAGCAAGTGAATTTAAGGTAAAAACAGCCCAGGTGGAAAACACCGTGGCCCTGATCGACGAAGGGAACACCATTCCTTTTATCGCACGATACAGAAAAGAAGTGACCGGCGGCCTGACTGACGTGACACTTCGAGACATGGAGGAAAGACTGCAGTATCTGCGCAACCTGGAAACAAGAAAAGAAGAAGTCATCCGACTCATCGATGAGCAGGGCAAGCTGACGGAAGAGCTGAAGGCGGAAATCGAAAAGGCAGAAGTCCTGCAGAGAGTGGAAGATTTATACAAGCCGTACAAACAGAAGAAGGCGACCCGTGCATCCAAGGCAAAGGAAAGAGGCCTGGAACCGCTGGCGATGATCTTCTTCGCTCAGCAGAAGAAGGACGGCACGGTAGAAGAGCTGGCTGCGCCTTTTGTTGACCCGGAAAAGGAAGTAGAAACTGTGGAGGCAGCAATCCAGGGCGCTATGGACATCATCGCTGAAATGATCGCAGACGACGCCGACCTGATCAAGGCAATCCGTGAGAAGACTTTCAG
The DNA here is from genome assembly GCA_017522185.1 of Bacillota bacterium. Taxonomy (GTDB): domain Bacteria; phylum Bacillota; class Clostridia; order Peptostreptococcales; family Anaerovoracaceae; genus Senimuribacter. The sequence continues at coordinate 16,768 of JAFWZZ010000027.1, forward strand.
CAAGGGTGTCATCGCAACGGAAGCGACAGACCCTGAGGAAAAGACGGTTTATGACATGTACTACGGCTCTGCGGAAGCCATCGCAAAGATGCCAAACCACAGAGTCCTGGCGGTAAACAGAGGAGAAAAAGAAAAGAAGTTAAAAGTTAAAGTCAACATCGACAGCGAAGAAATCCAGAAGCTGATCGAGAAGCAGGTTATCCGCGGTAAGTCCATCTTTACAGAGCTGCTGCAGGACACCATCGCGGACGCATATAAGAGACTGATTGCACCTTCTGTGGAACGCGAAATGAGAAACGTCCTGTCCGAAAGAGCAGAAACGGAAGCCATCAAAGTTTTTGCCAAGAATACAGAGAAACTGTTAATGGTACAGCCGGTAAAGGGCAAGAGAATCATCTCCATCGACCCCGGCTACAGAACGGGCTGTAAGGTGGCGGTTTTAAACGAGACCGGCAAGCTGCGTGCCTATACTACGATCTATCCGACACAGCCGAAGAACGATATCATCGGCACGGAAAAGACTTTGATCAAGCTGATCGACAAGTTCGGATGCGACGTTATCGTCATCGGTAACGGTACAGCCTCCCGTGAAACGGAGGAAGTGGTATCCAACTTCCTGAAGAAGAATAGCTACGACATTCAGTATACCATCGTAAACGAAGCCGGCGCTTCCGTGTACTCCGCATCCAAGCTGGCGGCGGAAGAATATCCTGATTTGGACGTAACCACGAGAGGGGCCATGTCCCTGGGCAGACGTCTGCAGGATCCGCTGGCAGAACTGGTTAAGATCGATCCGAAGCACATCGGCGTAGGCCAGTATCAGCACGACATGAACCAGAAACAGTTGGATAACGCCCTGACTAACGTGGTGGAAGACTGCGTGAACAGAGTCGGCGTCGACCTGAACACGGCATCCCCGTCCCTGCTGTCCTATATCGCAGGTGTGAATATGGGGATCGCGAAGAACATCGTTGCCTACAGAGAAGAAAACGGCAACTTTACCAACAGAAAGCAGCTGATGAAGGTATCCAAGCTGGGTGAAAAGGCATTCAAACAATGTGCAGGTTTCATGCGTATTGCAGACGGCACAGAGCCTTTGGACAGCACATCCGTTCATCCGGAATCCTACAAGGCGGCAGAAGAAATGATGGCGAAGATCGGCATCGCCAAGGACGAAATTGCCAGTGGCGGCGCCAAGGATATCGACAGCAAAATCATGGCTGCATACCCTGGAAAGAAGCTGTCCGAAAGCGTGAAGAAGATGGCGGCGGACCTGGGCATCGGTGAGATGACATTAAACGATATCATCGCCGAAATGAAGAAGCCTGCCCGTGACCCGAGAGAAGATGCACCACCGGTTATCTTCAGAAACGACGTCCGCAGCTTCGAGGATCTGAAGATCGATATGGAGCTGACCGGTACCGTAAGAAACGTGGTAGACTTTGGTGCTTTTGTTGACATCGGTGTTAAGCAGGACGGACTGGTGCACGTATCCCAGCTGAGCCACAAATTCATCAAGCATCCGATGGATGTGGTTTCCGTAGGTGACACGGTAAAGGTAAAGATTATCAGCATCGATCATGACAAGCAGAAGGTCGGCTTGACCATGAAACTGTAATCAGCTAGAGCTGTAGGAGTAAGAAGATGAAATATACGAGCATACTATTTGACTTTGACGGCACCCTGGCCAATACCAACGGCCTGGTGCTGGGTTCCTGGAAGCATGCATTCCGTGTGCTCCGGGGCATCGAGCAAAGCGATGAATTTATCAAAAAGACCTTTGGGGAGCCTCTGGGTGTCAGCATGCAGAAGTTCTTTCCGGAAGTGCCGGTAGACGAGGCCATTGCCATCTATCGGAGCCACCAGAAGGATATCTTCGAGGAAATGATTGAACCATTCCCAGGCATGACAGAACTGATCAGGGAACTGAAGACCCGCGGATACAAAGTGGCACTGACCACGTCCAGGCTTTATAACAGCACCATGGTAGGTGTGCGTAAGTTCGGCCTGGAAGATGTCTTTGATGTCATCGTCACGGCCGACGATACGACCAAGCATAAGCCGGATCCGGAGCCTGCGCTGATTACCCTGGAAAAACTGGATGCGAAGCCGGAGGAGGCACTGCTGATTGGAGACAGCATGTTCGATATCAAATGCGCCCATAATGCAGGAGTCAAAGCCGTTCTGGTCGGCTGGGCAGAAGCGGTCAGCGAGGAAGACCTAAGCGGTCCGGACAGACCGGAATACTTTATTGAGAAACCGGAAGATCTCTTTGACATCATATAGGAGACCATTATGTTGAACATCTATTATGGACGGGAGTCCATAGACAAAGAAAAGTTCATATATGAAAAAATTGCCGAAAAGCAGGGCAGAACGCTGGTCGTCGTACCGGACCAGTATACGCTGGAAGCGGAGAAGCAGGCTTTTCGGCTTCTTCATACCCGGGGGCTGCTGGATGTGGAGATTATCAGTATGTCCAGACTGGGCAGCAGACTGTTGGCAGCACAGGGAGGCGGACGCAGGACGTTTATCGATAAATACGGACGTCACATGATCCTTTCCCGCATTGCGAAGACGTGCAGGGAGGATCTGCAGGTCTTCGGCAGCACCATGGAGAAACCTGCCTTCCTGGAAATGACCAATAACTTCATTTCTGAGATGAAGCAGTACGAGGTGAAACCGTGTGATCTGGCAGAGATGCGCAGCGGTCTGGAGGAAGGGACGCTGCTGGCCCGCAAGCTGACAGACCTTCAGCTGATTTATGAGAAGTATGAAGAGGCAATCTGTGACAAATATACCGACGCAGAGGATCTGATTTCTCTGTATACGGAGAAAATCAAGGACGCGCCGGAGATCGCGGACAGCGAAATCTGGGTGTATGGATTTGACAGCTTTGCGCCGAAAGCTCTATCGGTATTAGGCAATCTGATGGCTGCGGCAAAGGATTTTCATATCTTCCTGACCTGTGATGAAAACTGCAGTGACGAAGGGTTGTTCCGGCTGCCGCAGATTGTCATGGGAAAGTTGCAGGCACAGGCGCAGGCTTTTGGTGTGGCATGCAGAGTCCAGAAAGTCGACAGCGGTTATGAAGTTATAAACCGCGCCCCTGCCATGCGGACGATAGAAAGACAGCTTTACGCTGGATGCACCCTGCCGGAAGCGGACCACCGGGGACTGACCATGGTGGAAGCAGCCAGCATGTATGGCGAGGCAGAATCTGCCGCTGCCTATGTGCTGCATCTTTTGCGGGACAAAGGTTACCGCTGTCGTGATATCGTCATGATCTGTAACGATCCAAAGACACGGGGATCCATTCTGCGCCGCGTCTTTGCGGAATACGGTATGGAAATCTTTAACGACCAGAAACGAAGCATTGCAAGCTCGCCTGTCGCAATCTATGTGGTGTCCCTGCTTGAAACGGTGCTGAACCGTTATCAGACGGCGGACCTGCTGAAAACGCTGAAAACGGGATTTACCTGCCTGACAGAAGCGGAGATCGAGGATCTGGAAAACTATGCTTTCAAGTACCGCATCAAAGGGACCATGTGGAAGAAGCCTTTCGTAAAAGGACAGATGGAATATGGCGTTGACGGGCTGGAAGAATTGAATCAGCTCCGGGAAACGGCGGTGGCTGTCTTTGGAGGCGTGGAACAGATCGTGAAAGAATCCAAAACCGTAGCTGTCTTCCTGGAAAAATACTACGACTACCTGGTGACACAGGTAGGTCTGGATGGATACATTACGAACTTAATTGCCCTGCAGGAAGCGCAGGAAGATCTGGACCTGGCGGAAGAAACCCGTCAGACCTGGGGAAAAATTACGGAGCTTTTGGATCAGATTATGGAGCTTTCCGGGGAAGAACCGTTCCGCGGTGAAGAATTTCTGCTTCTCCTTCAGTCCGGTCTTTCTCAGATGGAAGTGGGCATCCTGCCGCCGACATCGGACAATCTCATGCTGGGTACCATGCAGCGAACCAGAAGCGGCGAAGCCAAGGCGGTGCTGGTTATCGGTGCCAACGAAGGACTGCTGCCGAAGGATGCGACAGCAGAAGGGCTGTTCAGCCTGGAAGAACTGGAATATCTGGCTGGAGAGGACGACAGCAGAGCCTTATGCAAAAGCGACGGCATCCGCATCATGGAGGAACAGTTGGCAATTTACCGAAACCTGTGCAAGGCATCGGAGTCCCTTTGGATTAGCTATGCCGTCAGCGATGAGGACGGGAAGGAAACTCGGCCATCGGAAATCGTCGATGCAATGCGGAAACTGTTCCCGAACCTGCAGACAGAGAAAGACGTGCTGAACCGTGGAGATATGGGAAGCTTTCTGGGCGGCAAGGTGAACACCCTGCGTCATCTGACCAAGGCGCTGCAGGCAGGTGAAAAGGGAGAACCGGTTGATCCGGCATGGAAGGCGGTTCTGGACTGGTTCCAGAGAGAAGAAAAGGGCATCGTAGAGCGGATTCTTGCCGGGTTGGATTTCAAGAACCGGCAGGCTGATCTGCCCCAGGATCTGGTAGAACTTCTGTATAAGAAAAACGAAGGCGAACCGCTGACCATCAGTCCGTCCAGACTGGAACGTTTCAGCAGGTGCCCTTTTGCTCATTTTGTGACCTATGGACTAAAGCCGGAGGAACGGAGAGTCTTTGAGGCAGCCAGCCGCGAAATCGGGGACATCTATCACCAGTGCCTCATGGAATTATCGGAAACTTTGACAAAGGAGGACAAGTGGGAGACCGTGACCGAAGAGGAGTGCCGGAACTTTGTGGAAACGGTGGCGGCCAGGGAGGCTGCACAATACAGGGAAGGCCTGTTCCAGCTGGGGAACGAAGAAAAGTATAAACTCTCCCGTATCGGGGAGACCTGTTTCCACGTGTGCTGGGCCCTGATTGAACAGGTGCGTTCCGGTGAGATTATCCGGAGCCGGTTCGAGGAGCCTTTTGGGAAGAAACATCAGATTCCTCCGATTACGGTAGACTGTGGGTCCCAGGTTGTGCAGATCGAAGGTATCATCGACCGTTTCGACCAGTTGAAGGATGACCGGGTGAAGATCATCGACTACAAAACCGGTCGGGAAATCTTCGACATCAAAGAGGCCAGAGGAGGCTACAGGCTGCAGCTTATGCTGTATCTGAAGGCGGCCCAGGAACAGAAGCGGAAGCCGGCGGGTGTTTTCTATTTTCTCATCGATGAGCCGAAGGTGGATCTGACCGATATAGAAAAAGAAAAAGTTTTTGAAAAAATTTCAAAAGAAATGAGGAAATCTTTCCGACTTAATGGTATAATGGTCGAGGACCCGACGGTGATCCGCAGTATTGCCGGAGAGTTCGACGGTTACTCGGATATTCTGCCGCTCAGAAATACCAAGGAAGGTATTAAGGCAACTTCCGAGAATTTCCTACTCAGTGAAGAGGATTTTCAGAAGCTGCAGGCGGAGATGGATGTGCAGATCGGGAAACTGTGCGAGGAGCTGGTTTCCGGTAAGATTGCAATCCAGCCGAAGAAGACCGAAAAAACATCACCTTGTGTGTATTGTCAGTTTAAGAGCATCTGTCGTTTCGATACGGCGTTTGAGGGCTGCAATTACGAGGTAATATCATAATAACGAAGTTGAGGACGGCGCGCTCTTTGCGTGGGCAATATTTGGCAGTTTGTGCGCCGCCTTTGATTTTTGCTTCCGTGGCTCAGTTGGCAGAGCAGCGCATTCGTAACGCGCAGGTCGCCGGTTCGATCCCGGCCGGGAGCTCCATAAGAAAACCACCTATAAACGTTGGAATTTCAACGAGCATAGGTGGTTTTTTCTTTGCCATTTTGCTTACAGTTATTTACAATTTAATGGTAAAAAAGTGGCTTAAAGTGCCTTTAGGTGTTGCACTTGGTGTTGCACCTCTTTTTCCGGCTGCATTTTCTTGGCTGCCTGAATGATGGTCGTCTGATCCGCATGTGTATAGATGTTTGCCGTGAGTGCAACATCGGAATGCCCCATCAGGTACTGCGCACTTCGTAGGTCTACACCTTTTTTCTGCAGGTCGGTACAGAAAGTATGACGGAGACAGTAGGAGGTCAAATCAGTTGCCAGGGGCTTAACACCAACCAGCTGCTTGGTATCTGGATCCACCTTGCACCCCATGGAGATATTGATGTCCTTCTTGAAGCTTTCCCACAATCTGCGCCGACTGGTCTCGGAACGTTTCACCCCTTTTGTGTTAGGACAGATATAGGAGAACTTTGGGGTATCTTTGATGATGTTGTATAAATCGTCATGAAGAGGGACCAGCCTATCCGCGTTGTCTGATTTGGTACCGCGGATGTGCAGCATGTGGTATTCATGAACTTGGCCAAAGTCGTCTGTTTCACTCAAAGTTTGGATGTCCATCCCCATACACTCGGCTGCCTCAGATGGGCGACAGCCACAATATAGCATCAAAAGCCATAGGGTGTACTTGCTACCAGAGAAGGCAACCTTCAGTATATGACTGCGTTCCACATCAGTGATGGACCGGCGGCTTGTCTTGGTTCCTGCCGGTCGCTGGATGTACTTGGCCGGGTTGGTAGCAATGTACTTATTTTCGATGGCACGCTCAAAGAGGAAGTTGAGCATTTGGTATACCTGATTGATTTGGTATTTCGAATTGCCTTTTTGCAGATTGATAACCTGCTGACAGTGCATCGGTGTAATCTTCTTCAGGGGATAACTGCCGATATGTTCCAGGATACAGTGATTCATCCGGTTCACGTATTTCTTTTGCGTGATATCCGCTTGATTAGTCTTATATGTATCGATACAGATTTCGGCCCATTTCTTTAACGGCATATCTCCGCTGAGAAGCTTCTTTCCTTCTTCCAGGTCGCGAAGTTTCATCGCCTTCTTTACTTCAACTTCTACTTCGTCTTTTCCTCTAACATAGTAACGCTTTCCTTCAAAGGTAAACGTCCTAGTCACATAATTCTGTTTCTTAGCCATTGAATGACTCCTTTCCTAAAAAAGGGTACAAAAATACCCCAAACGTTGAAAGTTGGGGCAATGTATGATACAATGATTTTGTTAAGGAGTTCGGAATGTATCATACATTGCCGAATATGTAAACCGTCCCTGTTGCCGCAGGGGCGGTTTTTGTATGAAAAAATATCTATTTAGAGAAAACAAAAGGTTGCACTTTGTATTCTGCTGGTTTATAATGTATCTACAAAAGAAAACCTTGACAAACTAGTAACAAAGTGATAATATAATGCGGTTCGCATATAATATCTATGTGTACACCAGTAAGCTCATCTACCATCTATAGGAAGAAGGAGTAACGAAGACGCTTGGATGCCAAGCGTCTTTTGCATTATTAGGCATTCTTTTTAACATATTCACTATACTCTTTAAGTAATTTTTTCTTTCTATGACCATGAAGAGGATAGGCCGTCCAAAAGAGACAGTAATCGGAACGTTCGTCCAAAACCACAATATAGTTAATTTCAGGACAGAAGATTAGGATTCTCTGCTTCCCTCCTCTTTTATTCTTCCAAACTAAGATTTTTTCGCAGTTCTGTGCGCAATAGCTTAAAATATATCCTGGCCATGCGATTCGTTCAAATCGTCGCAAATCAGCAGTTCTATCGTCTTCTTCTGGACCTTCTGAAGTAATATGCCAAAAGGTACAGGACTTGTCTTTTGTCATTGGATGCTTTTTATGCCGAATAGGTTTGCCGTTCCATTCGAAGTAATGGGTCCCCAATGTGGTCAAATATAATTGATAGGCAGCATCCTCGTATTTTTGATAATCCCCATCATAGTCTCGAAGGTATATTAAATCTGGAATTCTTTCGCAGCACATATTAAACCTCCCTTGGCAACCATTTGAAAATATTGAATTTGGATTCAGATTTAGGGGAAGCCATTTTTAAGCTACGGCATGTAGATTCTTCTATATGGTGGATTAGTTTGACTTTAGCGGAATTGCCATCAAGACCCCTATTTGCATAAGCAACAGCACCGATGAGCAAATCGGCCAATTGCATTAACTGAATTTGGTCGGAACGCACAAGCTGGATGTTTTTTACAGTTTCATCAAAGAAGTAGCCGACGGCATTGTTCAGAACGGCTTTTAATGTATCAATCTTTTCGGAACCCTTCGTATCTTTAATGTCAGCATAAACGTAATATTCTCCTCTAAAATCTATCATTTCACGAAGTGTAAGGAAATAAATTCTTTGATACCAATCATCGTGAGATAAATTGAATTCTTCATAGTTTAGTTGAGATTTATTAAGCGCAACTACTGCGCGAAAACTGAGAAAAGTATTATCGAAGAATAGATCAATTAGATCTTTGTACATTTCATACTTCGATTCAGATACTTTTGTCCATTTAATTTCAGCAAACTTATAGATGCCATGCTTTTCCTTGATGTCGAAAATAGATTTATTTATTGCAGCAACCTTTTCTTTTGGGCAAGAAAGCCCCCCGATTACCATCAAATCAATTTTGTCATTCGGAAGATGACAGCTTTCGTCACAATAAATGTTGTATTTCATAACTCCTCCTATATAATTTTCGAATCCCGCTCCCTGTTGAACAGTCTCCTGTGAATCTCACACCATTCTCACGTAAAACTCACGTAATACCATATCGTTGACATCAACAAAATGGTGTTAAGTTGCAGCAAGTAGCACCAAAACTTTCAAAAACACGGTATTTTTGAAAGTTGTCCACCTGAAACCACAACTATCTGTCAAAAACCTCAACCGTTTTCGTGAGTCCGCGAAAATGATAACCATATTTTACATTCCTGGTACCGAAAGTGCAAAGTACACTTACAACGATACATCCAGTATCCCCTGGTACACCAGATATTCTCGAAGGAACTCTTCATCTACATCCAGGTACTCAGCCATTTCGTGTGGCTGCGTATAACCCTTGGCCGCAGCTTCACAGATCTGCGCCACGGACAAAAGCTTTTCGTAAGCCTTGACCCGCGCCTTGTGTTCCTGCCGGAGCTGGTCCATGTCTGACAAGTAGACGATATTACCGACTGTCAGTTCATGGTGGGCCAGTTCCTCCGCCAGGACACAGGCTTTCTTTGAAGAGGTACCAATATCCTGACGAATTGCTATTCTATTGCCTTTGATTCTGCCATCGCAGCTGATCAAAGGCTTTTCTTTTACAATCAATCCCTTTTCGTATGCTTCGTTTAGAAGTGTCTCGTATGTCATGATGATCCCTCCCCCCTTAAAGACCAATCCCCTGTGATATTAGAAGTCTTCACTGTCCATGATGTTATCGTCATGCTTTCTCATCGCATCCGTGACATTGATATCGGTTCTTTCGTGAGCTGCAGACATACCGTACTCAAAAGTTTGCTCCGCAACCATTAGAGGGTGAATATCTCTAATCTCATAAACGAAACCTTTTACTCGTTCATACTCTTTCTCCAAAACGATATCAAGCATTTCTTTACCGTGTGCATCCAGCGCACGGTACTTTTTTATGAGCTCGAGTTCGGAATTCTTTATTTCAAAGTCATCGTTTTGCACACTCAGCCCATAAGCATCCGCGAGAATTTCCGCATAGTCTAGCTCGTACAATTCACACAACTGAAGAAACGTATCTATGTCTGGTTCAGTCACGCCATTTTCGTAGTTACTAAGAGTCGTATTCTTTATGCCGGTCAGTTTTGTTACATCGCTCTGCTTCAAATTTTTATTTAATCTACCTTCGCGTAGTTGCATTCTCAAATATTCATTCATTTGTTGCACCTCCATTGTATCGAAATTATATACTTAAATTTTGAAATTGTAAATAAAAATTCCAAAAAACTTAAAATAAACATTGACATTCCAAAATACGTGGAGTAATATACATATAAATCCAAAAAACTTGGAATGGAGGTGAGAAAATGGTTGTTGACGTTAAAGAAATTAAGGAATATTTCGAAGAAACTGGAATTAAACAGAAGCCCATTGCTGAAAAAACCGGAATTGGTGAAAGCAAACTGAGCCTAGTGCTTGCAGGGAAGAGAAAATTAGAAGCTGGAGAGTATGCCAGTCTTTGTGTGGCGTTAGGTGTTCCTATGAATAGATTCGTAAAACCACAGCTACCGGAGCATAGAGGGAAGTAGTACATATGAAAAAGCAGCCACATGATATGCGGCTGCGAAATACTAGATGTATTTATCTAAGAGAGAATGCAGGTGTTTTAGATTGTTTTCAGTGTACAGCATTCCAGAGTAGTGAGGACGGCCTTCGTAGCCTTCCCAAAAGTCTGAAGCAGAATCAAAGGCGTCGAACATTGTCTGCGCATACTTTTGCATACGAGCCTGTTGACCTTTTTCGGTCTTCAGAGCTTGAGCCTTTTCGAGATTCTTTTGGTAAGAACGCTCGATGAAAGCACCGACTGAATCTTCGAGTCCGTCGATAATGCGCTGGTATTCGGTAGATGGTTTCCCACCACTAAAAATCTTATAGTCATCGTACTTAGACAGATACAGCAGTGTATCCAAAATTAAGTGCAGACGACCAAAGAATATCTCAGGATTAACAGTTTCGTTGACAAGTGCGGAAGACTCGGTCGCGATATCCAGGGAACGTTGGATTTGACCAATCTCTGCTTTTGTAAGTTTTTTCTTAAAAAAGAGCATAAAAACACCATCCTTTGCTGTGAGCATAAAGCTATATGCATATTAGACGATGGAAAATGGGAAAAGGGGACAAGTAAAGTCAAAAAAGAGGTGAGTTAGATGAAAGCGAGAGGAACAGATTCTGCAAAAGTGATTATGGTTATTGAAACCAAAGCATTAAGCGGAGAAGGGACAGAAAAAGACCCAGCACGCGTTGTAACGCAGTACTGGGACTTAGAAGGTAATTTGTTGGCAGAAAAGAAAGATTAAGGCTGGCGTTGTTCTTGCTTTTGGCTGTTAATTGCAAGCACATCACTATAAAGTTGTTCTTCTTCGTGCCTGTTGATATACCACTGCTGCATAAGAAGTTCAATCACTCGGATCAACTTCTCGGCATCGCTAGGGTCTATATCAACGATGAGGTTAACATCCGCCTCGGGATGTGCACCAATATTGCCGATTTGCCTTAAAGCATCAAGGACTTTCCATTGAGAAGGAGATACTTTGGACTGCAATGCAGAAATCTCCCTGCAAAGTGTTTTATCGGTGATTCCCCAGAAATCACGAATCATCGCTTGCAAACAACGACGTGAAAGTGTGGCGGACGCCTTAGGACTAAGGGAAACGATTGCACAGGCTTCTTCGTAGTCAGAACGAATAGCCTCTGGGATGTAGTCTGGGAATTGCTGAGCGATGGAGTTAGGCTTAAACCAGGAAGATAAATGTTTTGTAGAGTTGCCTTCACCGTCAATGCGAATGGAAACTTCTCCACAGTGAGGGCATTTATAAAACTTTATATGAATACAATCCTCCGGAGGACCATCCGTGTGGCCTGAAGCATATGACCAACTTCCAAAAAAATACTGCTTAGTGGAACGAAAGGTCGAACTGTTTATTGCCATAACGCTAGAACAATAAGGACACTTAAAACTACTCATATTTTTTTCTCCTTTTTTTCATACTCGGCTGCGACAACAGCCTGTATTGAAAGTATACGGAGATTCCAACCAAAAGTCAATTAAGGGCCAGTAGCTCAGAGGTGAGAGCGCGGAGCTTATACCTCCGGAATCAGTCGTAGGTTCAATTCCTACCTGGCCCACCAAAGCGGCGGGAACCCATTGGCCCATATGTAAAACCTCATTTAAGTTATAACCCATGTAATGTCTCGTAATCATACACCCCGCCGCAAAACCAACAGATACGCAGCAGGGAGCCGCCTTGTGATCATAGTCGATCATACCGAACTCCTTAATAATAACGAAACCGCATCTCTCTGCTGCACTATTTAGAAAGGACGGTGAACCGAATGACCAAAGCAGAACTCATCAAGGATATGCAGGCGTTCTCCGGAACCGGATTCATTACGCGGATAACCCTGGCCAGATACTTCGGCAAGAAGGATCCGCATTACGTGGACAAATACCTGGACGGCGTGGAACGCGTAGGGAAGAACTACTTTATACCAGACGTTGCAGCATCGATTGTAGCGATGAAGACAGTGAGATAGGAGAAAAACATGAATATTCCAGACAGATACATAGACTATGCGCTAAATAAAATCTGGGACGCAGCTAAAGAACGTGACCAGGGCAAACGAAAGAAGTACAACGGCTACAAGGACAAGCCAAACCGCACCTGCTTTTACAGAGAAACTGGGGGGGCAGAACGGCACGAAGTCTTCTACGGTACCGCCGAAAGAGAAATCAGTATCATGTACGGCTTCCAGGTAGACCTGGCACCGGAGCTGCACTGGGAAATCCATCACGAAACAGAGTGGGGCCGCAAAGAAGATATGCTGTGGAGACAGGCATACCAGACAGTATACATGGATTGCCTGGAGGCGGACGGTCTGAGCAGAGAGGAAGCGCTGGCGGCATGGATGATCTTAATGAGCCGCAACTATCTGGAGGATGTGGTACCGGAATGATTTGCCCAGCCTGCGGAAATACGCAGTACAAAGAATCACGGCAATGCCCGAAGTTTGAGGGAACGCCAATCTGCATCAGCTGCTGTTACCGGTGTGCTTACTATAACCCGGAAGTCGGTGCGCTGAAATGTAGATACTACATATACCATCCAAAGATTGATTATGACGGAGAGAATGAAAAAATCGACCGGCAGATCAGACACAAGATGCAGCAGATAGAACACTTCTATGGAAAATCAATGCCGCGAGTAGCAGAAAAAATAGAACTCGAAGTCATCAACCTGATGGCGAAAAAGAAAGAATTGGAGAAATTGATATGAAGAAGTTTGAACCATGGCTAAAAAAGAAAGCCGCAAAGAGTAATATCGCGCTAGGTGCATACCTGGTATGCATGGGTGCTACCGCCATTGGATACGCAACAGCTGTAGTGGCGCCGCTGGCAATCTTCTGGATTCTCGGCTATGCGATAGGAGGTCAAGGATGCTAAAGAGAATATTAAGATACATATTCATCTGTCCCAGATGTCCATTATCTGTCGGCAGACATACCCGCGGTCGATGGCCATGCGGGAACAGAATTTGTTACAAAAAATAAAAAAGAGTTACCGAAGACGGTAACCCCAAGGATTTAAGATAGGCGCTGCAACGCCTATCTCCATTATACAGAAAAAGGAGAGAAATGCAATGAGTAAAACTGACGATGCAATCGCAAAGCTACGGCTGAATGCGAGAAGAACGAGCACCTCATTCCTTTCGAGGAATACCTGACATCAATCTGCACGACAGATGCGGTGGCAGAGAAAATCCTGGCAGAAGATAAAAAGCTGAAAGGCTGCTTTGACCACATGAAAAACATCGCACAAAAGCGCCAGGTAAATAAGTGTGCATATATCCCGCCGGCAGAGGGTTTTGAAATCATCGAAACCTATTACGGAATCACGAATGAAGACAAGGAAAAGCCGGTACCAAAACCTGCAGACAACGTCATAGACATATTGGACTACATGAATCTGTAGGAGGTGCGCTATGGTAAACACTCCATATGATTTGAAACGTCCGAAAGAACTGGAAGAATACATACTGCAGGTAGCGGCGGACAAGTCCTATCTGATTTTTGATAAAAAAGCCCTCACAATTATCTGTACAAGATGCGGAGCAAAGCGGGTATGGGACCAGGTGTACGACAGCCAGCTGAAACACAATATGGAACATTACTGTGTGGATTGTGGAGAAACCGTAACCTGTAAGGAAAAAAGATACGGCAGAAAAAAACTGACAGAACGTGGCCGCGTGTTATGGATGGTCGCGGAAGAAGAAAAGACATATGCGCAGCTGGATCTTTACGAAATCGATTATACAGGAGATGAACCGAAGGTGTGGTTTGTGTCGGACAAACAGTATCTGTTTACAAAGGCAGAGCAAAAGCGCTTTGATTATGTCGCTATATACGGTGGAGGACAATACTGGGCCGAAGTGAAAAGCATCACACTCCCACGTGCGACTGGCAGTATGTTTTCATCCTATTGGGATAAGACCATCCTATACATGCCGTCGCTGAAACAAATCGGTACGGACTTGAAATATGCAGACACAACAGGGTGGACGGATGCGTACAGCATAATAGAGTATTTTGCAAATTTCACAAAATACCAAAGCATAGAGCTTTTGGAAAAGGCTGGGTTCCGTAATATTGTGGAAGAAAAATGCGCCGGCCGAGGTTGCAGACATATCAACTGGCGCGGAAAGTCGTTGGAAAAGATATTGAAAATGTCGAAAGGCCAGATAAAAGAGTTCCGGCCACATGAGTGCATGGAAACATTGGAACGGTATCACGAAGCACGCAGATATGGAATCAATGTAAAGTTTTCACAAACAGGCTATTTGTCATGGCGGTGGCAAGAATACTTGCAAACGGTATGCATGTATATGACTGCGGAAAAGGCTTTTGAATATTTGGACAAGCAAAAGGTAGGCACGCTGGGTATTTACGCCGACTATTTAAAAGAGTGCCGTCAGCTTGGATGGGACATGAAAAACAGACGAATTCTTAGGCCGAAAGACTTGGCTGAAGCGCATTTCATTAGCTCGCAGCAGGTAGAAGACAACAAAAATGAGTTGATTCAGAAAAACTTTGTAGCAGGGCTGACTGAGATTTATGACAAAGGCGAATTTCATCTGAATGGTCTGATGATAAGGCCTGCAGAAAACGTATGGGAATTGGACAAAGAAAGCGAAAAACTGAGGCATTGCGTCAGAACATACAAGGAAAAAGTGGCGAAGGGAAAATGTGCAATCCTGTTTGTAAGAATGGAGGCCGATCCGGACACGCCATATTACACGCTGGAACTATCACCAGAAGGTAAAATTGTACAATGCAGAGGATTACTGAACTGTGCAATGACAGACGAGGTAAAAGAATTTGTTGATACCTGGCTGAAGAAAATCGTACAGCAGAAACAGAAAGGAGCAGCATAATGCAGAGCATTATCGATGTGGAATATAGAGAAGTAACGGCGCTGGAAGAAATGAGCACCGAAGAATTAGCTACAGAGGCCAACAGCCTCTGGGAACAGAGCGAAATGGTAGCGGCGATCAGTCTAAACCTATTAGCGAAGGCGGGAGAACGCCTGCAGATTATAAAAGGCAGACTGCCGCATGGACAGTGGGAAGACTGGTGTGCAGACAATCTGAAATTCTCTAAGTCAAAAGCAGAAAAAGTGATGCTTTTTGCATCAAAAGTAAGAGACAAAACGAGCGTTTTTGCAAAAACGGAAACGTTTACGGATATTGGAATTTCAAAGGTTTACGCACTTTTGTCTACATCGGAAGACGTAGCAAAAACCATGATTGAAAACCCAGAATCAAGGGATATGTCGGTACGTGAATTCAAAGATGAAATCAAGCGACTCAAAGAGGCGGCGGAGATCCACCAGCAGAAGGAAGTGGAAGATGCCGGCCGTATCGAAGAGCTGGATACCCAGTTGCAGGCGGCAATGGAACACGCCGCGGAACTGGAGGCTTTGTTAAAGGAAGCTTCTGAAAAACCGGACAACGAAGAAGAACTGGCCAAGATTAAGGCAAAACTGCAGAAAGCAGAGGAAAAACTGGCCAAGGAGAAAGAAGCCCGTAAGAAGGACAAAGAAAAGGCCGAAGAATCCCTTGCATCCGTATCTGCAGAGGCTGAAGAACGTGCCCGCGAGAAAGTCGAAGCACAGAACCAAAATAAAATGGAAATGCTGCAGCTGCAGTATGAGGATGCCATGAAGGAAGTAGACAAGCTGTCGAAGAAACTGGCCAACAACCAGCAGGAAGACATGGCAGTATTCAAAGTAAACGCAAGCCGCCTCCAGGAAGACTTCAACGCATGTATGGCGTCTATCGAAAAGGTAGCTGCCGAAGATCCGGAACAGGCCGGCAAGATGAAGGGTGCCCTGGGTCAGGTAATGAATGTGATGATGGGGAGGGTGTAGAGATGATGAAACTGAGAAAGATGTACAGACAGTTATCAAGAGGAAAGAAACTCATTGTCTTACTGATGGTTTTGACGGCAATGGAAACCATCCTCGTGGTTACCACACAGGATGTAAGTGTCTCTAAATACGTCTGCATGTGCATTATCGCCTTTGGCTACCTGATGATTGCATACAGCGGGGAGCGCCTCAAAGACGCATATAGAAGAACAACCCAGATCCAAAGAACCACCATCATCATGAAGGACACCTACATAGATATGCTTGAGAATCTAAATGGCCTGACCGAGGCCCAGGAAAAGATTGAGGCTTTACCAAAGGTCGCATCCGCCACCGGACAAATCTACGTGGATTTCGATGAGGTAATGAAGATCCTGGAAGGAGGCGACATCGTTGAACGATAAGCAACAGAACATCCAGGAACTGGAACGGCGTCTTGCTGCAGCCGAAATTCCACGCATCATATCGCAAATTTTCGACGGATATAAAATCGCTTACATTAACGATAAAGGAGAAGAAATTGGAGATGTGGTAGAACACCAATTCAGTTACGGCCTTGAAGCTATGGGCTTTGACTTAACAACCGATGTAGAAGGCTGGTTGTCAGTAGATGAAGCATTCAATTTATTTGTAAGAGCACACGAAGCAGAAACAAGGCTGGCAGAGATGGAGGGAAAGTAAATGAGTATGACGGAATGGGCTGAAAATGAAATTAAGCATGCCTGCGAAAGAGAAAGAAGAGCAAGTGGCACTCCAGAAAGCGAATGGGACTATGGTTGTGCTTGTTATGAAAGTGCATTAAAAGCTTTTAAAAGTCTTATGGAAGACGGTCATAGTGGAATGTCTATTGGGTTCACAAAGAACATTTTGGTTCGTTTAATCGACGGCAAACCACTTACTCCTATCGAAGATATTGAGGAGATCTGGAACGAGTGCCATGGACTTCGTGATGATGTCAAATCTACATACCAGTGCAAAAGAATGTCCTCACTATTCAAAGATGTATACGAAGATGGATCTGTAAAATACAGAGATAACGGTAGAGTTGTTTGCATTGATGTTGGTAGTGGAGCTGCATGTTCAAGTGGTTTTATCAGAAACGTAATAGATGAAATGTATCCAATCACAATGCCATATATGCCAGCTACTGCTCCTTACAAAGTTTATATGGAAGACTCTTTGTATGACGAGAATAATGGAGACTTTGACACTATGGGACTTTTATATTTGATAAACCCAGACGGAGAAAGAGTCGAACTCAACAAATTCTACAAAGAAGCTGCTCATGGCTTAGTTGAAATTAGCAAAGAAGAATATGAACGCAGGAAGGCGGTGATGAATAATGGGATGTAATTACTGTAATGTGCCTATTTATATCAAAACCATGCAATACGCAAAGCCTTTACTTGCACCAGCAACAGAGGCTGAAGCACTACGTCAAAAGCTTCAAGATATGACTGGGGAAGTTTATGTGTCGGCTTCTAAAAGATATTGCCCGTTCTGTGGAAGGGCTGTGAAAAGCGGTGAGCGTGATGCCAAATAGAAAAATAAAGTTCGGAATAAAGACTGAAAAAATGTGGGAAGGCTGGTGGAGTTTCGGTATCTGTTTGAGCCACAGTGACGATGAAACATATATTCTCATCAACCTTTTCAAATGGTCTGTATCAATCGGCAAACTATACGATGATACTGAGTTTGAATTTGATGCTGACGAATGGATTATATGAGGTGAAGAAAGATGTTTAATAAAAATAGACTTGAAATTGCGATACTTGTGAAAAATTCGTTTTCATTAGCATGCTTTACAGGACTTGCGATGTTTTTCGGCAAATGGTGGATAGTGTTGTTTGCACTTTTATTTTGGACAACCCTTAAAGAACAGGATGAGGTGAGGAAAGATGGCAAAGAAAACTAACCCAGCGGAACGCGTACTTGAACGCAAATGCGACGTGGCCATGGCAGAGAAGAAAGGATACTTACCCTGCCAGCAGCAGTGCAAAACCTGCCACGCCTGTATTGAAACAACCAGCACAGAGAGAAGACATTTCTCTCCAATGCGCAGTAATTAGTTATCAAAGAGGGTCAGGTGTTTCACCAATCCCAAACACAATCCCAGTTTAAATAATAAAGAAAGGAAAATCTTATTTCGCATCATAGATGATGAGCTTCATAATATCTGGCCCTCTTTTGATAGATAGAAAGGAAACATCATGTTAAATCAAATCAAAATCATCTGTGCTGATATGCTGAATATCGAGCAGAGAAGAGATAATGCAAAGAAAAAAAGCGATAAGTTAATTGCAAGCACCATCGCCATGACGGCGAGATGCACAATTCCAGATAACAAAGAGATGGAGGAACTCCGGCTGTCGCTCCTGGAAGAATCGGAGATCATAAACGAAACCCTGCGAAAGCTCGCAGAACTGAACGAACTGGGAATGAAAGTCGGCATGAAACAGATGGTCATGAGCCTTGGAGGAGAAAATGAGTAACTACAACATTACGATATTAGAAGAAATCGCCACCCTGAGCGTAAGTCCAAGAGGCGAAGAAAAGAAACTGATCAAATCACGCTGGAACGGAGGCGCACCGAAATGTGAAATCAGAAAGTTCTCGGTAGACGGAACGAAATCCAGACGAGAAGCTTTGACAAAGAGTGAACTCTTGAGCCTAAGAGACGCACTAAACAACATAGAATTATAACAAAAAGCCAACCTTGGACAAGCCTGAAAAGCAGTCCAAGGTTTACCATTAGGAGAAAATGAGGGGAGTGAAGTCTCCTCATAGAACTTGTTAAGGTTATTAACATTGCGACAGAGGGAAACGAAATGAAGATTATAAGACATGCGTTCATAGCTGGAAAGACAATCCTGGTAAGAGAGAGTCCTGCCCGTCAGGTAGAAAAGGGAAGAAAGAGACAGCCCAAAAAGAATATGACAACTGAAGAGGTATGGAAGAACAATCTGAAGAACGCAATCTTCAAACTGACCCTCATCCTCAATACATACTTTGTCCCAGGCGATCACCATCTGCAGCTGACATATAAAGAAGCACCAACTCCAGAGCAGGCAAAGAAAGACAGAGAGAAGTTTGTACGCAAGCTGAGAATCGAATGCAAGAAGATTGGCGTGGATGTGAGATGGGTCGCAGTGACAGAAGTCAAAAGTAAGAGCAAAAGAATCCACCACCACATCGTATGTACCGGTGTGCCAATGGAAGTAATCAGAAAATGCTGGGATAAGGGCCACGTCTTCCACAACCCTCTGTGGGACAATCCAAACTACAAGGGCCTGGCAGAATATCTGCTGAAGGAAGCAGCTTATGGCTTCCGTGAAGAGGACTGCATCTACAAACGCAGATTCAACACCAGTCGTAACATGAGAGTTCCGGAAGGACAGAAAATCGATATGAAGAGGGTCGATCTGGAAACAGACCCCAAAGCACCGAAAGGTTATTACATAGACGGAGAAGTAGAATACTACGAGCACGCAATCACACGTCTTACATGCAGAGATTACGTTCTGGTATCTTTGACCGATGAGCCGCGATTAAAACGTTGGCCAAAAGGCGTGACCGCACCGCTCGAAAGAATAAATTATAACAAGCTTCTACGGGAAGCTTATCACGAAGAACAGCTGAGCCTATTATGGGAATAGGATTATTTGCCATACCGCGAAGAGGAGGGATAGAAAATGACAAGAGAAGAATTGAATAACTATGTCTGGCTGAAGAGGGAAACCGAACAACAGGAAAAACGATTACGCCGGTTGCAGAGCAGAAAACCAAAGGGCGTAGTAGGCGATACAGTAAAAGACTACCGCAACGGAAAAGGCATCCCCACCAAGATTGAAGGTGTTGCTGAAGAGGACCGACTTATTCCGCTGGAAATAGCAGAACTGACAATCTCCATCGAGGAAAACAACGAGATTCTTAGAAAGCAGCTGAAGGAAATCGAAAAGTATATCCAGACCATCAAAGACCCGAAAATCCGTGTACTGATGCGCTGCAAGTACATAGACTGCATGAACTGGAGAGAGGTCGGGGAGACCAATCACATGGATCCAAGTCATGTTCGAAAAATCATCCGTGAATTTTTTCGTGCAAAAAAATAAAGTTGCCCACTTTTGCCCACTTTTTTTATGCTAATATGTAAACTGAAAGAAGTGGAAGCAGCACACTTTTACATTTTCGACTTCCTTCGTGAGAATATGAAGACAAGCACCCCATGCCATAGGTGTTTGTCTTTTTATTTTTTATTATTTTAGCCTTTTTAGCCCTATCGCGCTACGCGCGCGAACATTATATGCAACCGAAAGGAGGCCAAACAAATGGCAGGGAAGTATGAGCTGCAAGTAGAGCCTCATATCGAGGACATAAAAGAGTGGGCGAAGACAGCGACCGACAAAGAAATCGCGGAAGCATTGAACATCTCCTACGCAAGCTTTAAGAACTACAAGAAGAAACACGCTGTCCTACGAGGAGCATTACTTGCAGGGAGAACTACAGAACCAAATATGGAGGTCCTGGGAGCGTTCCATAAGCGTGCGACAGGGTATGAAATCAAAGAAACCGTCAAAGAACGAATTGAGGGGAAACTCATTATTACCAAAGAGGTTATCAAAGAGATTCCACCAGACGTGGAAGCCGGCAAGTTCTGGCTGAAGAACCGTATGCCGGAAGACTTCAAAGACAAACACGACCTGCAGCATAGCATGATTGAAGAGGAACAGTCCAAACTGGATGACTTGGTAAGACAGATGTGTGGTGAAGAGGTTGAGTAAAGAAAAACTGATTCTCTCTCCAAAGTACAAGGCCTTCCTAAAGTGCAAGGCACCGGTAGAATTCTTGGAAGGCACAACCATGGCCGGCAAGACCACCGTGGGTATCTTCAAGTTCATGCTGAAGGTCGCAGCCTCACCGAAGAAGCTGCACATCATAGCTGCAGACGACACCGGTACCGCGGAAAAAAATATCATCAACAAAGACTTGGGCATACTGGATAACTTTGGCGCCCTGGCCGAGTACAAGGGTAACGGATCCGGCGCATACAAAATGCCGCATATCGTGTTCAAACCTAAGAGCGGAGAGAAGATTATATTCATCGTCGGTTACGGCAACAGACGCAAATGGAAAGACGTCCTGGGTGGCCAGTACGGCTGTGTATATATCGACGAAATCAACACCGCAGACATGGACTTTGTCCGTGAAATATCCATACGTTGCGACTATTTGCAGGCGACCCTAAACCCAGATGACCCAAACCTGCCGATTTACAAGGAGTATGTCAACTGTTCCAGACCACTGGCGGAATGGGGACGGGATACACCAAAAGAAATATTAGACGAGCTGAAAGAAGAACCAAAGGACGGATGGATCCATTGGTTCTTTTCGTTTGACCATAACCTCGGTCTAACTGAAACAGAACTGAAGAGGGTACTGAGTAACGTACCGAAAGGAACGAAGATTTGGAAGAACAAAGTCAAAGGGGAAAGAGGTAAAGCGACTGGCTTAGTATTCCCAACCTTTGACCGAAAGAAACATGTGGTTCGAAGAGCATGGGTTAAAGAGCAGGTTGAAGAGGAAAAGCTTATTTTCAAAACCTTCACCGCAGGACTGGATACCTCATACTCACAAGAATCGGATGACACTATAGCGATGATATTCAAAGGCATCACAACGGATGGCATTATCTACTCCCTGGAAGAAAAGGTGTACAACAACAAAAAGCTGACGGTACCGATTGCGCCATCAGACACAGCGAAGAAGTTCGTAGAGTTCCTCGACTACTGCGGAAGGGAATGGGGCATATCCAGAAACACCTTCGTAGACAGCGCCGACCAGGCAACGATAACGGAACTGAAGAAATACAAAAGAGAGACAGGCTGTCTGTACATCTTCAATGACAGTTACAAGAAAGTCAAAATTGTGGACCGTATCAATTTAACCAACGGCTGGATACAGAACGACGCCTATTATATCTGCGACAGCTGTCCGGAACAGATCAATGAAATGGAAACCTACAGCTGGAAAGAAGGAAAAGACGAGCCGGAAGATAAAAACGACCATACAATCAATGCTGACCAGTACGCGTGGATACCGTACAGGGACAAGATAGGAGTAAAGAAAAAGTGAGGATAATTGAGAGAATGAAAGATGGCATCAGAAGCTGGCTGGAGTTAACACCGGCACCAATACACAATTTAAGCATTATGGAAAGCTTCGATTTTGAGACGAATGCAGCAAAGAACCGTATCTGGTATCTGGGCGACGCTAATGAATTGGCACAGCTCTATGGACAGGTGCAGCTTTCTACTGATCGTTATAAATTCTGGGCGTGTGTATCATCTCCCGGAATGGAAATTCGAAAGATTCACACCGGTATGCCGGGGAATATCGTAGACGTGCTGACTTCTGTCGTATTAACGGACCTGAACGACATCCAGTTTGACAACAAAACCGATCAGGAAATATGGGACAAGATCGTCGAAGAAAATGAACTGTCAAAACTGTTTGAAGAGGCTCTGAAAAAGACCTTATATATTGGGGACGGAGCTTTCAAAATCAGCTTCGACAGCACCATGAGTGACTATCCTATTATCGAGTTCTACCCAGGCGACGAAATTGAACTGACACGTAAACGCGGAAGAATCCGTGAAGTAATATTCCGCACCACATATACCCGCGGCAAACAGAAATATGTGCTGAAGGAGGCCTACGGATATGGGTATATCAAAAACCGCTTGGAAAAAGACGGAAAAGAAGTAGCGTTAGGCTATTTACCAGAGACAGAAAATGTCCGTGACTACGAGTTCGCAGGATATACCGAAAAAGATGGCGACACTCCAAAAGATACGAGTAAAGCCTATATTCTCGCAGTGCCGATGATGATCTATAAATCGGCAAGATACGCCGGACGTGGCCAAAGTATTTTTGACCGCAAGGTTGATGCGTTTGATTCACTTGACGAAGCATGGTCTCAGTGGATGGATGCACTAAGAGCTGGACGTACAAAAGAATATATACCAGACAACTTGCTTCCAAGAGATCCAAACACCGGCAAGATTCTGAAACCGAACTTTTTCGACCACCGGTATATCCAGACAGACTCCAACCTACAAGAAGGTGCACAGAGCAGAATCGCCACAGAGCAGGCAGAGATTCCACATGAGTCCTACGAAGCTACTTACGTGAATGCTTTAGACCTCTGTCTACAGGGAATTATTTCTCCGAGCACCATGGGTATTGATGTCAAGAAATTAGACAACGCTGATGCGCAGCGTGAAAAGGAAAAGGCAACACTGTACACAAGAAACGCCATTGTTGATGCACTAACCAAGGATATCAAAGCACTGGCAGTAGCAGCGCTGAAAGCATATCGGGAATTCAACCAACTGGACAGCGAAAAGGATTCAAACCCTACGGTCACCTTTGGAGAATATGCGAACCCATCCTTTGAGAGTCAGGTTGAGACTCTCTCCAAAGCCAAGCAGGGGCGCATCATGTCTACCAAAACATGCGTGGATGAACTTTACGGCGACACAAAGGAAGATGCTTGGAAGGATGAAGAAGTTGCACGAATCCTTGAAGAGGAAGGCGTGGCCATGGTGGAAGAACCTGCCGTCAACCTGGAAGGAGTGAATCTGGATGAAGTATAAAGTGAAAGTCGGCCCAAAGCTGTATGAAATGGGCCTGAAGGAACTGAATAATCTGCTCAAAGTTGCAAGTGAACAGATTCCACTTGGTGTCTACGCAGTTCAAAAAGGCAATTATGTCGAGCTTTGTCGCGACAAGTGCAATTCCATTACCGAACTAAAAAAACACAAGAGAGCCTACAAATCGAACGGATTTAAGGTATATGCGAACAAAGGATAACCCATGGCAGATTACGATATCAGAAAAGCCTTCGAGAAGATAGAAAATGAACTTATCGCCTCCATGATCCGAAACCTGGAAAAGCATCGCGAATGGGAAGACGACGAAGGCTTTCAGTGGGAGCAGTGGCAGGCACTGCAGCTGAAAAACCTAGCAGAATATAAAAAACGGAACAAAAAGCTTTTTGGCGGCGAGTTCAAGAAGATCAATAAGCATCTTGAAGAGGCTATCCGCAAGGCCCGTGAAGAGGGCAACATGCAGCAGGAACTGGAGCTACTGAAGATGGTTAGAACCGGCAGATTCAAGAAACCGAAGATAACCAAAGGAATGGCAGAGACAAATGCAGAGTTTTTCAAGATGAACGACCGCAAGATGGACGCCTTGATTCAGGCAACTGTTTCCGATATGGAAAAAGCTGAGACCGCAATTCTGCGAATGGCCAACGATAAGTACCGAAAGGTTATATTCGATGCCCAGGTGTACGCAAACAGCGGCGCCGGTACATACGAAAAAGCAATCGACATGGCAACCAGAGACTTCCTGGCAGCAGGACTAAACTGCGTAGAGTACAAAAACGGTGCAAGACACACCCTAAAGGACTATGCAGACATGGCTCTCAGGACCGCCAGTAAGCGGGCATACTTAACCGGAGAGGGCGAAAAACGCAAGGAGTGGGGAATTGCTACGGTTATCATGAATAAGCGTGGAAATCCGTGTCCGTTGTGTTTGCCTTTCGTTGGAAAGGTTATGATTGATGATGTATGGAGTGGCGGCAGTTCCAAAGATGGCAAATATCCACTAATGAGTGCGGCCATCAGCAAGGGCTTGTACCATCCTCGATGCAGAGATAGCCACAGCACATACTTTGAGGGCATCAGCACTCCGCCAGACGATAAGTTTACCAAGGATGAAATAAAGAAGATTGAAGAGGTGAATAAGACCGAAGCACAGAAACTGCATGCTCGGAGACAGGCGGAAAAGTATGGGCGGCTTGCGGAGCATTCACTGGATGAGGAGAATGCGGAAAAATATGCTATTTTACAGAGTCAATGGGGCGAAAAAGCTAAAAATGTTTTAGCCGAGGCAAAATTGAAATATCCATCTCAGATGAAAATGTCCGCTGGAGATAATCCGTTAACCGATGACGATATTTATGCTATAAATCAATATCTTTCCAGCATGAGTTATATGCTGAATGATTTTTTGAGAAAAGAGCTTACGCTTGGCGATGAGGAAACTAGATTGATAAGGTCAATCGATGGTGCTATACTGAAATTGCCAAAATATGAAGGTACTGTTTATAGGTCCGTATCATCGCAAATGATAGAAAATTTTGATGAGTTTAATAATCAGCATCAAGTGGGAAAAGTGGTAAATTACCCTGCGTATACATCCACGGGAACCGAGGTGTATGATGATACCATGGACTTACAGTTTATTATTAAGAGCAAGAGTGGTAGGGATTTACGAGAGTTTAATCCTAACGAACAAGAAATCCTATTTAGACGTGGAACATTTTTCGCAGTAGTGAAAAGAGAGGGTAATACGATATGGATGGAAGAACTGTAAAAAAACCTTATTCTGACAGAAGATGGCGAGACGACCCTTGCGCACGTTCTCCTATATGCAATGACTGTGTACACCGTGGAGATTATATTTCGGAGTTAGGTGTAATTCCTTGCGCAGCATTCCCGGACGGGATTCCAATAGAGAACTTGGGCGTTTTTGAGGCTGAAGAGGATATGGTATGCAATAGAGGTATTGGATTCAAGGAGAAATAGCATGGACAACTTCAAGATCATATACAAAATCTTACGAATCCTCGAAAAAGCGATGGATCTAGAAGAATTCGATAAAAGCGCTATCTCCAAAGAGCGCCTGGAACTGTCTGAGGCAAGATGGTGCCGGATTATGGCACTGATTGTCGAGGAAGGCTATGTAAAAGGCGTTGAAATCTGGAATAGCTTTGACTGCGAATATCCAAGAGTTCATGTCGCAAGGCCAGAAATCACACTAAAGGGCCTTGAGTACCTGGAAGAGAACACTTTCATGAAAAAGGCTGCAGAAATGGCCAAAGGCATAGTGGAAGTAATACCAAAATTATGATCATCAATTAAGACCAGTACACCACTGGTCTTTTATTATACCCAAAAACAAGAAAGAGAGGATAAACCATGAAACTGAAAGTAACAGCGACTGCGTTCTTCGATAAGAAAGAACAGAAGTACATCTACAAGAAGGACACACCGACAATCGAGCGCGAAGAGGAAAGGGCAAAGCAGCTTATCGCAGCCGGCGTTTGTGAAGAACTCGACGAACGTGACAACGATTCTGACGAAATCGATCCTAACGCAGAAACACCGGTAGTTCCGACCGACGAAACGCCTGAAGAGGCTATGCCGGAACCAGAAGACAAAGAAGCAGAAAAGCCAAAGAAGAAAAAGTAATACTGTGAAAATGTGAACACCCGGAGGGGTGTTTTTGTTTTGTTCCGAGATCCTTATGAACTGAAACTGCGGACCGTGAGACACACGTAAAACTGAAATGGTGAGACACACCGAAAACTGAATAGGGAGACACCCTTATAACTGAAAGGAGAATATGATGTTATTCAACAAAAGACATTTCATGATGCCGATGCTTAATGCAGATGGTGGCGGTGCTGGCGGAAACGGCGGCGAAGGTGGTACTGGTGGCGAAGGTGGTTCCGGTGGAACTGGCGGCAACCCGAACCAGACACAGGAGATCGACTACGAGAAACTGGCCAAGATTGTCGCCGGAAAGCAGAGTGTCGCAGAAGACAAGGTACTGAAAAGCTATTTCCAGCAGCAGGGTTTAAACCAGCAGGAAATGGAGCAGGCAATTAGTGCATTTAAGCAGCAGAGGGATGCGAACAAGCCTGATGTTGCAAAACTGCAGAGCGACGCACAGGCGGCGCAGAGCTTAGCCCTGAGCACACAGATCGAAAACAAGGCGTTGCTGATGCATAGCGAACTGGGAATAGACCTGAAGACTATCCCACACATCATGAAACTTGCTGACCTTAGTGCGGTTGTTGTCGATGGCAAAATCGACGATGAAAAGCTCAAAGAGGCATTAAATAAGGTGCTGGAAGACGTTCCACAGCTGAAGAAACAGCCTGAGCAGAACACACAAGGGTTTAGACAGATTGGCGCTGCACAACAGCAGCAGACAGGCTCCGCAGCAGGAGCAGAAAACAAACCAGCAGTTGCACAGAAGAAATGGAACCGCTGGAACTAACTTATAAGGAGGATTTACTATGCTGAATTATGCAGAAACTTATTCTAACGAGCTGTTAGAAACTTTAGTGCAGGGAGCACTGACTTCCCCGTTCATCACGAATAACGTAAGATGGCTGGATGCAAAGACATTCCATTTTACACAGATGAGCGTAACCGGTTTTAAGAACCACAAGAGAAACGGTGGATGGAACCAGGGCGAATTCAACCAGACAGATGTTCCGTTTACAGTAACACACGACAGAGACGTTGAGTTCCTGGTAGATAAGGCGGATGTTGACGAAACAAACCAGACCGCATCTATCCAGAACATCTCCAACACCTTTGAACAGACACAGGTAACACCTGAAACTGATGCACTGTTCTTCTCTAAGGTTGCAGCAGCAGCGAAAAAGGAAAACGGTTACCACTCCGAAACTGCGGCGGCAGACTGGACCGTGGAAAACACCTTCTCCAAGCTGAAGAAGATTCTGGCAGCAGGTAAGCTGCGCAGATACAGATCCAACGGCTCCTTAATCGTATACGTTACTTCCGAAATCATGGACAATCTGGAACAGTCCACATCTTTCACTAGAAAGATTGAGCAGACACAGATTGCAGAAGGTGGCCTGGGAATCGAAACCAGAATCACTGAAGTTGACGGCGTTCCTTTAATGGAAGTTATCGATGACGAAAGATTCTACGACGCCTTCGACTTCTCTGACGAAGCTAACGACGGCGAGGGCGGTTTTGAGCCTGCAACCGGCGCTCACAAAATCAACGTGTTAGTCGCTTGTCTGCAGACTTGCAAGACTGTACCTAAGATTGCATCCATCTACTTCTTTGCACCAGGCGCTCACACAAAGGGCGACGGCTATCTGTACCAGAACAGACAGTTATCTGATACCTTTGTATTCCCTAACGGCAAAGATGGAAAGGTCGACTCTGTATATGTAGACACAGATACAGTGGCGGTAGCTTAAGGTGGTGTCTTAAATGGCACTACCTACTTATTTCCAAGGGGATTATACCGGCGCGATTCCCGAAGAAGATCTGGAGACTGCATTATATGATGCATCCAGACATATCGACTCCCTCACGTTCAACCGCATCATCGGAAAAGGTTACGATAATCTGACTGAGTTTCAAAAGGAAATTCTTAGCCAGACATGCGCAAAACAGGCGGACTTTGAATATGAAAACAAAGATATCCTGGAAAGTATCATATCATCCTACAGCATCAACGGTGTATCAATGAGCCTTGATACCGGCGGGTGGAATGTATTCGTCCAGAACGGCGTGGTCATGAGACGCGATGTTTATGACATGCTGAAACAAACCGGTTTATGCTGCAGGAGAATCTAATGCGGTATCCAAAACTGGTTCCAAGCCGCCTGTGCAAGACGGACATCGTCGTTACAATATACGGCGAAGGCATCACCGAGGATGGTGCGCCGATTGAGAAACACCTCGGCAAGCTGAAATGCAACTACCAGGACAGTGCAAAGACTGTCCTGACAAAAGAAAAGAAGCTCGTTGAAATCTCTGGACGAGCTTATTTTGACGGAGACATCTGCCCGGAACTACCGAACATCAGTGCCGGGCATGTTGAAATTTTTGGCGTGAAAAGAGATATTATCCAAGGATCCAAGAAAAGAAATCCAGACGAATCCGTAAACTACACGGAACTGTGGGTGAAGTAATGCAGGTGACATCAAAAGTAGTAATCAACCAGCAAAAAATCAATGAATTGTTGGAAGCTGCAGAAACAGCACTGGGGCTGACGGCAGAACTCTTGCATACCGAAGTGCAGCAGGCACAAGTTGTACCTAGAGATACAGGAAACCTACAGAACGAAGCGTTCTTTGTAGACACAAGCCAATGCAACGCAGGTGTGGCGACATTAGTCCATGCCGCACCGTATGCAAGACGCCTTTACTTCCACCCAGAGTACAACTTCCAAACACACAAAAATCCTAACGCAAAGGGAGAATGGTTCGAAGACTGGTTACCTGGTGGATCCAAAGAGAATTTTTGCAGCGATGCGTTCGCAGAATCTTACAGGAGGAATGCCGGACTATGACTTTAGCAGACATTAGAGACTGGTTGAAAGGCTTCGGGATTGCCGAACACTATTACATCGGCAAGCTGGACAACAAAGAAGACAAGAGCCTTGGAGTATATCAAAGAGATCCTGGCCGCCCAGGAATTGCCCTCGGCGGATATGATAATACCAAACACGAGGTGAAGAGGGTTTCCATCCTCATTCACTGGAACAAAAACGCCAAAGAAACAGAGATTGCAGCCAAGGAGCTGTACAAGAAAATTACATCTACAAATCGGCCAGTCATTGGTGATAAGCAGGTTTACTGCATTATAATGCAGACGGCAGAGCCGGTAGACGTCGACACAGACGACACTGGTACCTACGAACGAGTGATTTGGTTCGATATTTATTACGAAAGGAGATAGCGCATGAAGACAGGAGTATATCCTTGTTATGAAAACCAGTTTGAAATTGGTGCATCTGCAGAAACTGCGACGCCTATTGCGGATATGGAAACCTTCGGCGTATCCTTTGATAACGGTGTGGAAGAATGGACTCCATACGACACAGAAGGATGGGTTAGAAGACTGATGACCGGAAAAGGCATCACTATTTCTGTAAACGGAAAGAGAAACATTGGAGACACCGGAAATGATTATGTTGACGGTCTTAAGATGAAAAACGGCAGAAACGCAGAAGCATATTTCGGGTGGACATTCCCAGACGGCAGCAAGATCGCATTTGAAAATGCTGTTATCAACGTGAAGAACAGTGGTGCTGGCGATTCCACGGGCGTAGGGCCTCTGGAATACGATGTTATGTCTAACGGCAAACCAATTTACACACCAGCAGCATAATGAACGGCAGGGCGAATTTTACGCCCTGCTTTTTGTTGTTTTTTGAAAGAGAGGAACAAGATGAAGGTATTAGATATTACTGACAAATTAAAAGACCAGGAACAGCCAGTGCTGAAAGTAAAAGAACTGGAACTGCCAATCAATGACGACGCAGTTTCTTTATTGACTGTCATGGAACTGATGGAAGATGGAAACATGACGCCATCTAACATTCTGTATGCGGCCAAAACTATTTTCGGAGAAGATGGATTTGAAAAGTTGAAAAGCCTCAAACTGAATACAGAAAACTTTGAGACAGTGATCTCCGAAGCCATAGAAGTCGTGACAGGAAATCCTGAGGGGGAGCCGGAGAACCCTGGTACGACATCTTCTATGACTGGGATCTAATTGTCTCATCATTAGCAGAACAGTACGGGGTACGTGTTTACTCCGAAGATTTTAAGAAAATGAAGTGGGACGAATTCCGCGCTTTAATCAGAGGACTGTCCCCTAAAACTGCCCTGGGCAGAGTTGTCAGCATAAGGGCAGAAGACAATCCGGAGGTTCTGGAGACATACACACCGGAGATGCACAAAACAAGAAATGAATGGCTGGCCCGGATAGCAAAGAACCGGAGTGAAGAAGAAACTCTGTCATATCTGGAATCCATAAAGTCCATGCTCATTCAAATGGCGGGAGGTGATGAAAATCGAAAAGGTTAAATGCGAAAAGTGCAACCAAACACTCCTGAAAGTCGAAAATGCAGAAGGGGAAATCGAAGTAAAGTGCCCCCGCTGCAAACTTATTAACAGAATTAGATTAGAAGATCAAAAGACAGAGCCTAGAGCCACACCATTAGAGTAGTGAGCCGGAGCCTGCTTTTCACTATAAAGAAAGGCAGGTGAGAAAATGGGAAATAGTGCTGGAGATATTTTTCTTAACCTTAAACTAAATTCAAAAGGATTTAACACGCAGCTGAAGGGCATGAAAGGCACCGCTCTAAAAGCAGCGGCGACGATCGGGGCGGCATTCTCCGTAAAGGCACTTGCGAACTTCAGTAAGCAGTGTCTCGAGCTTGGTTCTGACCTGCAGGAAGTGCAGAACGTTGTCGATGTTACCTTTGGTAACATGAGCGACAAGGTAAATAAATTCGCCCAGGAAGCGGCCAAGACATCTGGACTATCCGAAACGATGGCCAAGAAGTATGCCGGTACTTATGGTGCCATGGCAAAGTCCTTTAAGTTCGACCCGAAGGCCACATACGATATGTCAACCGCGCTGACGACTTTGACTGGCGATGTAGCGTCCTTTTATAACCTTTCCCAGGACGAAGCCTATACAAAGCTGAAATCCGTGTTCACGGGTGAAACCGAGTCCTTAAAGGATTTGGGCGTTGTAATGACGCAGACGGCCCTTGACCAGTATGCATTAGCCAATGGATTCGGAAAAACCACTGCGGCAATGACCGAACAGGAAAAGGTTTCGTTGCGGTACAAATTTGTCACAGAGCAGCTAGGTGCTGCAGCAGGCGACTTCATCCGAACACAGGACAGTTGGGCTAACCAGACGAGAATACTGAGTCTGCAGATGGAAAGTTTTAAGGCTGCCATCGGGCAGGGACTCATCAATGTACTTACGCCGGTAATTAAGTGGCTGAATCTGTTGATGGAAAAGCTGGTGGCAGCAGCAAATGCCTTTAAGACGTTTACAGAAACCTTGTTTGGCAAGCAGATTTCCGGGCCAACGCAAACGACATCTTCCACAGCGGACCTTGACGCTATGGCAAGCAGCGCAGACAATGCTACAGCTGCCACAAATAAGACAACTGCGGCCGCAAAAAAGCTGAAGCGTGAGCTTGCAGGGTTCGACCAGATTACAAAACTGGGTAGCGAAGAAGAAAGTTCCGGAGCTGATACAGGAACATCTGCAAGTGCTGGAGGAACTACTACCACTACACCGTCTATCGATGATGGAACAGCTGATAAGGTAAACACATTAAGTGAAAAATACGGCAAGTTGGCCAAATCAGTAGAAACCCTGAAGACAAAGTTCAAAGGTTTTACGGACCTGCTTTCTGGAGCTGGTACATGGGTTATGGATAATGTACTCGAACCTTTAGGTAACTGGACCATGAACGAACTTGCTCCGACTGCCATTGACGCACTTTCCTCTGCTTTCGGATTCCTTACTACAGCATTAGAATTCCTTAAGCCTGTATGGGACTGGATTTGGAAGAATTTCTTGAAACCTATAGCAAACTTTGTTGGTGATGCTATTATCATTGCGCTGCAGAGAATTTCTGGCGTTTTCGATGTTCTGACGGCTGCGTTGACAGTTCTAAAACCTATTTGGGACTGGATCTGGAAGAACCTGTTCGAGCCTATCGGAAAATTCGTTGGGGATGCGTTCTCTACAATGCTCAGTACTTGGGCTGAAAGACTGGCGAAAATTCCTGCTGGTTTGACATTGTTAAAACAGGCAATCGAGAGCCTTCCTGGTAAGATTGAAGAAATCAAAGCCAAGGTCAAGGAAAAGTGGGACGCTCTCTTGGCTAATGTTACGGGAAAACTGGTAGATTTCGGTGCAAAAATTGCAACGAAGTGGGAAGACCTGCAGGCTGAGTGGGATGCGCTGAAAGGCAACATCCAGGATAAGATTGCGAACTTTAAGGCAAAGATTGCCACTAAGTGGGCTGAGCTGAAAGAAGCCTGGTATAATCTGAAAGCAAAAGCTACGGGGAAAACTGCTGACATCAAGGCGGCTGTTGCGACCAAGTGGAAAGACCTAAAAGGAAAATGGAACAATCTGCTTGCAAACTTCATAGACAAAACAGTTAGTGTCACACTGAAAATTAAAGGTAAGGTTGCAGACATCAAGAAATGGTTTAACGAAAAAGTCATTGATAAGGTCAATGAAAAAATTCACACGGTGCCAATTCTTAAAGGTGTCAACATCCCACACCTGGCACAGGGTGGTTATGTTAAGAAAAACACTCCACAGCTTGCAATGATTGGTGATAACAGACACTTTGGCGAAGTCGTTGCTCCGGAAAATAAACTGCAGGAAATGGCAAGAATGGCTGCTGCAGGTGCTGGCGGAACATCACCGGAAGTTATTGCATTATTAAGAGAAATTGTTGTTCTGCTGAAGACTCTTGACTTAGATGTAACAGTCGATGGAAAGAGCGTTATGGGTATCATCGTTAAGCTCATAAACCAGCAGACTAAATCAACGGGCGTATGCCCAATTACAGTGTAAGGAGGAGCGCATATGTATACCAAGTTAATAATTGACGGAACAGAACTGCCTTCTCCTACGAAGCTGTCTGTTTCGAGAGAACAGCTCTGGAACAGCAAGACGGGCCGAAGCGTAAAGTCCGGAAAGATGCTTGGCGCTGTTATCGGAGAGAAAAGAACCCTGGATATAGAATGGGCCATGATTACCGGTGCAGAGTACCAGATAATCAAAAATGCATTGGTTACAGGATTCTTTGGTCCTGTGAAGTATCAGACATCCGCAAATGGCGCAATTACAACTTTAGAAGAAGCATATCACGGGCCGATTTCCTACGTAGACAGAGGATATATCGGCTCTAACCATTGGTATGCCAATGTCAAAACAACATTGATTGAACGATAGGGGGTGGAGAGTTGAAGAACGTATCAAAACAGTACTTGGAAAAGATGCAGAGCAACCTCCGCACCTTTGTTCCTAGAATGACGATTGACGGCGTGGAGATAAGCGGAGAAATCCAGGCAGGGCTGTCAGTCACTTTGGGAAGTTGTGGCAACGAACAGTTTGCAATTGGTGCCTGCTTTATCCCTACCATGACGGCTACCATCACAGAATGCAGTACACCATTACAAGACAAGGAAATCTTGCTGGAGATGGGCCTTGTTCTTGATGATGGAACTGTTGAATACAAAAAGGTTGGGTATTTCACTGTAGAAAGACCTGACAAAGATAAGTTCCAGACAAGCTTCACAGCGTATGGCCGTCTGATGAGCAAGGCTGGAAGTATCTATATTAGCAATCTGACATTCCCTGCGACAATCGCATCTGTTTTAGATGATATTGAAAAACAGACTGGTCTGAATATCGTCTTGAACGGACTTACAGCGGAAGGCACTATTAACACTCCTATTGTGGGTGAATTATGTCGTGAAGTGCTGGTACGCATAGCCGGATTGCTTGGCTGCTTTGTTACGGAAGACGGAGACGGCAATATTGTTCTCTCCAAATATTCCTTGAATAAAGCGGTGACGGTAGATACTGATTTCTGTTATTCCTATCCGGAAACGAACGAAAATCCATACACGGTCACAGGTATCGAGGTTGTGATCAGCGAAGGTGGCACGGATAACGAAGGCAATGCGATTGAGGGTGTAAAGTATTCCTCTGAAACGGAAGTCAATGTCATTATCCAAAATCCATATATGACGGAAAGTTTATTTAAGACCTGCGAAGCAAACATCGTGGGTTTTTCTTATATGCCAGCAAAGGTTGAGTTTCTCGGCGATATTCGTCTGGAACCGTGGGATAGTATTGTATTGACGGATGAAGACCCTGATGCTGGTATAGACATTCCGTGTATGAATATTTCCCATGTATGGGATGGCGGTCTGGTCACAACGATTACCGCTCCTGGCAAAACTTCAACAGAAACTTCCAGTGCTTTCGGCGGTCCTCTGTCAAAGCTTGTTGAAAGAACCTATCAGCAGTTGCTTTTGGCAGAACAGGTCATCGCAAAGAAAGTGACTGCTGAGTATGTGGATGCAAACTATGCATCTATCGAAAAGCTTGATGCAACAAAGGCTTACATTGAAGCCCTCGAAGCGAAGTCAATCACAACCGAAAACTTATCCGCAAAGGTTGCTGTTCTGGGATATGCCAAAGTTGACGAACTTGCAGCAGAGGTGGCGAAGTTTGGATATGTTAAAGCTGATGAGTTAGAGGTAACTGTTGCTAAATTTGGCTATGCAAAAATCGATACACTAAATGCTGTAACAGCAAGCATAGAAGGTCTACTCGCTCAAAAGGCAAATATTGACCTTGCAAACATCAAAGAAGCCTGCATCACGGAGGCTATGATTGCTGATGCACAGATTACAACTGCAAAGATTAGAGACGGCGCAATCACCGAAGCAACCATCCATGATGGGGCTGTCAACACAGCAAAAATTGCTGATGCTGCCATCACTAACGCGAAGATTGACGCATTAAGTGCTGACAAGATTACATCCGGAACATTAGAAACGGAGCGACTGATTCTGGTTGATAATGAGACAGGAAAAAGGTCAGTCATTACTGCATTGAATGAAGATGCTAAAAACAAGCTGGATGGTGCTGTTATCCAAGAGAAAACCATTGATGCAGCTAAAATTACAGTGGCAGATTTAAAAGCTTTTGGAGCAACGATTGGTGGATTCGACATCAATTCAAACTCCATTCATTCCAATAAGACAGCTATCAATGACCCTACTGCTGGCGTGTATATTAGCACAACCGGAATTGGTGTGGGCGATGGCACTACACACGGCATCAACGGATCTCCATTTGAAGTTTACGCAGACGGAACTGTGAAGATGAGGGGAAAGAACGGCTCAATCGTTTTCGACCCTGTATCGGGCAATATTGACATTGTGGCAAGTAGTTTCAGCATCGGTCAAAGTGCAGTTGTAGTTTCCACGGAAGTTACATACCAGGGTGGAACGAGTCCTACAACCCCACCAACGGGCGAATGGATAAGCACAATTCCATCCGTTCCCGATGGCGGATATTTGTGGACGAAAACTGTAACAACTTATTCAGACAGTACAACAGAAGAGTCCTACATCGTAACAAAACAAGGCTCAAAGGGTGAAACGGGTGTTGGTGTAAAAGCTGTAGTAACAGAATACTGCATGTCGACCTCTGAAACTGACCGAAAAGGGGCATCTTGGAAAGAGACACTTGATCTGTGGACTCCAGGAAGATATCTGTGGACGAGAAGTAGAATTACTTGGTCTGATGGCAGTGTAACCTATACAGCACCAGTTTTGGAGAGAGCCATTAACTCCGCAAACTACACGGCAGATACTGCAAACAGTACCGCAAATGATGTAGATAGTGTAATCGGTAAATGGTGCTACAACGGCAATAAGACTTACATCAACGGTGCGAATATTTATACCGGATCAATCACAGCAGACAAAATAGATGTTAATGATTTATTCGCACAGAATATCTTCTCAAGAGGCGTTATAAAAGGCGCACACTTTGAAGGTGCAACGGGTGAATTTACAGGAAAAATTACAGCAACAACAGGTACAATCGGCGGCTTTGAAATTGGTGGAACTTATTTAGATGCAGGCAATACTTTCAGACTGGATAGCCGTGGTTCGTTATATATGATTGGTGGAAGTGCCTATCAATACGACGAACAATACATCTACCCAATAATTAAAATGGACGGTGGTTATATAAGCTTAGGTGCTTTATTAACCGATGCGATTGGGGATATTGAAACCGACTACCCAAGTGTATCCCTGTCATTTGACGGCATTCATTTTTTTGAAAGTAATAACCCTTCAGCATGGCTTAGTATTAGTAACCTAAACAAGTGGTTGGACATTTATGGTGGTTTATATGTAAATGGGAAAACTGTTTCGGTTGAAGGTCATACTCATAACTATCTTAATTCAAAAGGAACTAATACAATATCCTCCACAGATTCTGATACTGTAGCAAATTGGGGCACTCATAAATTTAGTATTCATTGGTATCAAAAGGCCTCTTGTTTGACAGACCAGCCAAGTACATATGGACATTTATTAAATGTCTCTAAAGGTGGAACTGAGGTACAACAACTTTGGTTTGAAGGTCCTAATGGAGATATATCTCATAGAGGTGGTAATGCAAGTGGCTGGAGTGGAACGTGGAAGAAATTATTAGACTCCAATAACTATAAGTCTTACGCTCTTCCTTTAAGTGGTGGTACTGTAACTGGCACCTTGACCTTAAGCAAAACGACAGATGCAGATGGTAGCGGTGCTAATAGCCCGGCATTGATAGTTGGTGGGACTGCAGCAGAAACGCACATGGAAATAGATGCGAATGAAATTATAACGACTAACGCCATATTATATGTGCAATCCGGCGGAACAACTGAAACGACAAAGCTTAAAGTGACGGACGGAATCACTGTATCAGAGTCAAATAAAAATCAAATTAGAGCAAAGCATGGGGATTATGGTTTTATCATACGAAATGACGGAGTTGATGTATACTTCATGCTGACAAAAGCTGGGGACCCAGATGGCGGCTACAACGACTTAAGGCCTTTAGCTATTAACTGTAGCAATGGACGACTATCGTCTATGACTTCCTATAATACTACAACCTCGTCTGCGGCAAACATGTATGTAGGTAATACTGGAGTATTCCAAAGGTCAACAACATCGTCCAGCCGCACGATAAAGCATGACATCAAAGAACTTTTAAACGAGGATTTGAAGGCTGAGAACCTGTACAATCTTCCTGTGCATCAATTCAAATATAACGAGGACATTATCACAGACAAAGAAGATTCACGCTATATGAAAGACATGCCAGGGTTTATCATCGAAGAGCTGAACGAGATTTATCCAATAGCTGTGGATAAGTCTTCGGCTAATGTGAAGGAGTGGTCCTGGAACGAACGGTATTTGATTCCACCGATGTTAAAGCTAATCCAAGACCACAAGAAGAAATTTGACATTGTTGATGTCAAAATCGCATCTTTGGAAGCTATTTATAACGCCAGAATCATTGCTCTGTGGGATGAAATTAAATGCTTAAAAGAAAGACTTGCGTCTTAATGAAAGGAGAAAATCATGTTAAAGAAAAAGAAAACTATCAATATCAGCGGAATCTCCGTCATTGACGATATGGAAGCAATGGTGTACTCAGCAAGCATTGATTCCGACAATCCGCAGAACATGACGATTAACTACTACCAGACAAACACGAACGTGTACAAAGCTAACCGTGAAGCCTGTCGCGCAGATCAGGCAGAGTTCGAAGAATACGCATACAAGCTGCAGGATGAACTGTTAGGAGGAAAATAAACATGGAAATGAAGAACATCGAAATCTTGAATTGCTTAAACGGTACGGCAGCCATGACGACAAAGAAACTGCCAGTAAAGCTGGCTTTTGCAATGAAACACAACAGAAAGGAGATGCTGAATAAGCTGGATGCCTTCGAGGAAATGCGAAAGGACATCCTGGAACAGTACCCGGAAGTCAACGAAAGAGAAGCTGAATTTGGCAAACTGCTGGAAGAAACCGTTGAGGTTGATGTTAAGAAAGTCCCAATCGAAGTCGTGGAGCTGACCGATGGCGAAGGTTACGACAAGCTGACATTAGGAGAACTGGAAGCCATCGACTTCATGCTGGAAGAAGAATAGAGGGAACACAATGTTTATTGAATCTGTAAAAGAATTGCTTACCAGTCCTGAGGTTGTTGTTGTCAGCGCAATCACACTTATAGAAGTTGCGCCGATCAAAGTCAACCCTTGGCAGAAACTGTTCAAATGGGTTGGGGACATGATCAACGGAGACTTCTACAAAGAATTCTCCGAGATGAAGAGGGACTTTGAGCAGACGAAAGCGAACGACATGCGGTGGAATATCTTGAACTTTGCCAATAGCTGCAGACGCGGCACAGCACATGGTAAAGACGAGTGGCGGCATGTCATAGCGCAAATCGCTGAGTACGAAACATACACGGAAGAAAAGGGAATCGTAAACGGTGTCATAGATGAGGATTCACACTACCTGAGAGAACTCTATGCACACCGAAATCAAAAAAATGATTTTCTGAGATAAGGAGGTACATTATGAACACAGAAACAAAAGTAAGAACAATCGTAGCGGCACTGATCGCATTGAATGAAGTACTGATGGTATTTGGCATCACTGCCTTTGATGGCGTGACCGAACAGACCATCTATACCGCAGTGTCTACCGTTGCCATGATTGTTGCCTGGGCGGTGTCTCATTACAAAAATAATGACTTCACGCCGGAAGCTGCCCAGGGCACGGGCTTAACAAGATTATTAAAGTCTCAGAAGAAGGGCGTTATAATTGGAGAATCCTTCTTCGACGAAGCGGAAGAGGCGGGTGA
The DNA here is from genome assembly GCA_017522185.1 of Bacillota bacterium. Taxonomy (GTDB): domain Bacteria; phylum Bacillota; class Clostridia; order Peptostreptococcales; family Anaerovoracaceae; genus Senimuribacter. Next base: position 55,908 of record JAFWZZ010000027.1, read on the forward strand.
GTAAGATGAGAGACATCATCTTTAGACAGTACGACTCCAGATGGGCCAAGCTTGGCTACCCGACAAAGGTCTCCTCTTTTGCGGAGAATGGCTGCGGATGCTGCGCCTGCACCCATCTGATCATCGAGAAGGAAAAGCACAAAGACCTGACGCCAAAGGATGTACGCAAGTACATGGTGGCACAGGGATTTGCCGTTGAGAACTGCGGAACAACGTGGAGCGGCATTACGGAGACCCTAGAACACTACGGATTTGATGTAGTGAAGCCAAACATCTACGCATCCATGGATGCTGCCTGGGAAGAATTGAACAAAGGAAACCGTGGCGGAGTCTTGCTGTTTAGTGCCGGTACCAGAGGAGGCACAACGTGGACAAGCGGTGGACATTATGTAGTCTTTACTGCATATAAGGTGGCGAAAGGCAAGCACTGGTTCTATACCAAAGACAGCGGCGCAAGACATAATGACGGATGGCATTGCTACGAAGACGAAATGAGAGGCCTGCTGCCACAGATGTGGATCGTGAAACTGCCAGCGAAGAAAAAGGCTCTTTATACCAAGGGCAGAACCTATACGCTGCAGTATGCGATGAAGGTTCGTGCCGGTGCAGGAACCGGCTACAAGCAGAAGAAACGCATAGAACTTACAAAAGATGGCCAGAAGAACGCTAAGAAAGGTACATACGCAGTGCTGAAGAAAGGCACAAAGGTTACCTGCAAGAAAGTTATCACACTGAAGAACGGAAACATCTGGATGAAGATTCCGTCTGGTTACGTCTGTGCAAAAGGCAAGAAAAAGACGTACATTAAATAGTTAAAACTACACACAATATCTTATTTTGCGCAAAAGGCGGGGTCGCGAAAACCCCGCCTTTTTCACGTTTTACATTAAACAATGCGAATCATGTTGCACAGTCTGTTGCACAACAGGTTAGATCTATTGAAAAATACACACCCATTCGCGCATTCGTAACGCGCAGGTCGCCGGTTCGATCCCGGCCGGGAGCTCCATAAGAAAAAAGAACCTGTACACATGGCGTGCAGGTTCTTTTCTTTTTCTTATTCATCTTTATACCAGGGATTTACCTTCAGCTTTTCAAAACAGTGTGGCAGGTGATCCTGGTGGGCGCGGTGGATGGCCACGCATTCTTTGCAGTTGCCGTGCCAACGGCAGGGCTCTTCGCAGGAGCAGTGGTCTGCGCCCGCTTGATGATAGGCCTCTCTGAACTGGCGGACGAACTCGCCTTCTAAGCGGCGTCCCTCTTCAAAATCACCTTCGTTAAAAGCCTGCATAGCGGCGACTTCGATTGGATTTCCTTCGATTTTCATAATGTGGACCTCCTTATTTCGTCAGTTCCCCGCGCAGGTCTTCTTCCATCAGCTTCTTGATTTCATCCCTGTCGAAGCCCAGGCTGAACAGATAATACAGCTTGGCAACAGCGGCTTCGGTAGTCATGTTGTAGCCGCTGACTGCACCGGCCCTTGTCAGGGCATTGCTGGTTTCGTAGGTGCCCAGCTTGACGGTACCGTTCTGGCACTGGGAACAGACGCAGACGATGGCGCCGTGATCAAAGGCTTTCTTGATAATCGGCAGAAGGTCGTTGTCATAGCTTGGAATGTTGCCGGCGCCAAAGGTTTCCAGCACGATGCCGTTGAGACCCTCTGTCATGATGGATTCGAACAGATTAAACTGAATACCCGGGAAAATCTTCAGCACGCCGATGGACGTCTGATGGAACTCCGTCAGACGGAACGGTACGTATTTTGGAGGCTGCAACAAAGATGCCTCGTGATAGTTGATGTCGATGCCTGCTTCTGCCAGCACGTGATAGTTTGGAGAAGCGAAGGCGATGAGGCCGTCGGCTGACGCCTTTGTTGCCCGGTTGCCTCTCAGCAGCTTACCGCCGAAATAGAGGCAGACTTCGCAGACACGGCCTTCTCCGGCGATGAGCATGGATGTAATCAGGTTGTCGCGGCCGTCACTCCTCAGTTGACAAAGGGGGATCTGAGAGCCCGTCAGGACGACAGGCTTGCGCAGGCCCTCCAGCATGAAGGACAGGGCAGATGCGGTGTAGGCCATGGTGTCGGTACCGTGGAGAACCACGAACCCGTCGTATTCGCTGTAGTGGTCACGGATAGCGCGGCCGATCATGTTCCACTGGTCCAGGGCGATGTTGGAGGAATCCAGCAGCGGATCAAACTCGACAAAGTCCCAGTCCGGCATGCCCGGCTCGTGGATATCGGGGATTTTCGCGATAGCATCGCGGAAGTATCCCTGCTTCGGCGCGTAACCGTTTTCTGTTGGCACCATGCCGATGGTGCCGCCTGTATATAAAATGCAGATTTTCTTTTTCATAAAACCTCCTGAAGGCTTGATTTTACATAGATATCCTTTGACAAGGCTTGTCCCTATTAGGTATACTATAGGTATCTATCAATAGAAAAATTCTAACACAAAAAGGAGACGATGAAAATGGCAAATGTTCCAACTCCTCACATTAGTGCACAGCTGGGCGATTTCGCAGAAACCGTGCTGATGCCAGGGGATCCGTTAAGATCAAAATTTATCGCTGAAAACTTCCTGGAAGATGCTGTCCTGGTAAATAACGTAAGAGGCGTACAGGGCTACACAGGAACATATAAAGGTAAGAGAGTATCCGTTATGGCTTCCGGTATGGGTATGCCGGCCATCGGTATTTACGCACACGAACTGTTCAACTTCTACGATGTAAAGAACATCATCAGAGTTGGTACTGCAGGCGGCCTGACTACAGATGTTAAGGTTAGAGACGTTGTGATGGGACAGGCTGCTGTAACAAACTCCAACTGGGCTGCACAGTACGGCACAGGCGATGTGAAGATTCCTGCGATTGCATCCTTCGACCTGCTGAAGAAGGCAGAAGCTGCTGCAAAGGAAATCGGCGTGGAACCAAACATCGGCTTAATCTTCTCTTCCGACGTATTCTACGATGGAAACACAGATTACGACAAGCTGAGAGACTTAGGCGTTATGGCTACAGAAATGGAATCCGCTGCGCTGTATATGGAAGCAACAAGAGCAGGCAAGAATGCACTTTGCATCTGTACTATTTCTGACCACCTGGTAACCGGCGAAGTAACGACGCCGGAAGAAAGACAGAACACTTTCACTACTATGATGAAGATTGCGCTGGAAACTGCGATTGCTGAATAATCAACATCAAAGACATCAAAAAAGCTGACGAGATCGTCAGCTTTTGTTGTTTTTGTGCTTTAGAGCCAGTAATCATATCCGCCGTCATCCGGTGCAGCTTCCCCCGGTACGGTGAAGGATACGACGTTGCTTTCCATGGAGCTCTGGCCCCAGTAGGAGTCGTAATCGTTTTTGCTTTCGTAAGCATTTACCCAGAATTCATAGGTTTCTCCCGGCGTCAAATCTGCCAGATTAAACGTATAAGATGTCTTGGTTAAATAACCCGGAAGGTCAATCCAGTATGGGTAAGCGTTTACACTGTAGCCTTTCGCATATGGAACCTTATTCCAGCTGATGGTCAGCGTGTTTGCCGTTTCATCGTGGAATGCGGTAATGGCCGGTGCAGCAAGATTACAGTGGCAGAAATCGTAAGATATGCTTCTTGGGGAGTTACCCTTTGTGTTCTTTGCGTATACAGCGACGACTTCATAGCAGTACGCGTCTTTTGGATTGGTCGCGGATTTGTCCTTGTAGGTTGTGGATTTTGTTGTGGCAAGGTACTTAAACGTCCATTTTTTATCCTTTTCCCGGTATTTGTAACGGTAAACCTTATACTTGTCGGCGCCTTTTACAGAGGTCCAGGAAAGTTCGATGCGGCCCTGACTGTTGTTGGTGCTGTAACCCAGGATTTCCGGTGCACGCAGACGGGCGGTAAAACTCTTCTTGTCGCTGTCTGTTTTGCTGCCGTTTTTCTTCAGGGCCTTTACTTTGTAATAGTATTTCTTGCCCAAAGGTGCCTTTGCATCGGTATAGTTGGAGCCTGTCGTCGTCTTTACCAGTTTATATTTACCGTTTTTAGATGTCGCGCGGTATACCTTATATTTTGATGTAGCGGAAGACTTTGCCCAATAGAGGGTACCCTTGCCGTCATCAGCTCTTTTGATTGCTAGGAGCGGTTCGGAAGACTGCGCCTTATAGGACAGGTTCTTCGTTATGAAATTGATGTATTTGAACGGATACTGCATCAGGAAAGTATCAATAGAAGCCGTCTTATGACGAATACCGTTATAGATACCGCCCACGTTGGCATCGGTCCAGGATACGGTGTCTTTCGTAACCTTCAGCAGGCAGATAGAATGACCGCTGTATCCGTTAGTGGTTTTTCCGTCGGAGACACGCAGGTGGGTGCCTGCTTTGACGCCTTTGCACTTGGCAATCAGGTTCTTCTTATTAAACTTCAGGCCAGAGTAGGATTTGGTGGAACGTTTCGCGGCCAGCATGTTGCAGATCTTTTCGGTCCATCCCCAGCATTCGCCGGAACCCTTGTAGACGCTGCCGGTCGGATACTTTGCCTGGATATAATCGATGGTAGATGCTGCAGCTGCATTGCTGGTGCATTCCGCCCCGGTGTGGTACCAGTCCGACGGCTTTTGTGCCGCGTAGGAAACCTCCGGCACAAAGGCGATACCGGTCAGCAGGAGTGCTGCTGAAAGCAGTACGGATAGTATTTTCTTCATGTTTTATCCCTTCTTTCGCTAGGTTAGCTCCGCTTATAAGAAACTGTGCCGCTGGATCTGACTTTGCCGTTGTTTTTCACGGCCTTTACCTTGTAGTAGTAACGAACGCCTTTCTTTGCGGTGCTGTCGGTATAGTGGAACTTGTCGTTAGGAACCGTCTTTACCAGCTTGTACTTTCCCTTCTTTGAAGTAGAACGGTAGACCTTGTATTCTTTCGTGTTGTTGCTCTTGGTCCAGAAGAGCTTATACTGTCCTTTGGTGTTCCTTTCTCCGTCCAGCTTTGGGGAGACAGGGGTGCGGTATGCCGTGTTTTTGATGACATAATTAATATGTGTAAAGTCATAAAGGTTGATGAAGGTCTCAGGGGAAGCGCAGTAGTGACGGATGTTGTTGTATCCGCGCACGTTTGCTTCCGTCCAGTATACCTTGCTGTTGGTCACCTTCAGGAGAACGATAGAATGTCCCCAGCCGCCATCGGTTGGACTGGTGGATACCCGGAGATGGGTGCCCGCCTTGACGCCTTTGCACTTCTTCAGAAGGTTCTTCTTTGTGAACCGGAGGTTCTTGTAGTGCTCTTCCTTTTGTTTTTTGGAAAAGATATCGCAGATGTGCAGCGCATAACCGTAGCACTGGCCTGCGCCCTGCCACTGGGTGCCGTTGGGGTATTTTGCGATAACATAGTTTATCGTTGAGGCACCCCATTGATTGGTTGTGCAGTCAGACCCGTCGAACATCCAGGTGCCGGCCGCATCGGCGTGGGCCTTGTCCAGGGTAACCCCTGGCACAGATAGTATAAAAATGGAAATCAAGAGTATGGAGAGTGCTTTTTTCATAGAATTGCTCCTTTCTGTACGAAAATAGCTTATGTGTATTTTAATCAACTTGTCGTATTTTGTCAAAGGGAAGGCGCATTATGAAAGTTAGGTGAAAATGTTGATATTCACACAAATAAATGGTAAAATAACTTAATTAAGGCTGTGTTTTCTGCGGCCAAAAATAAGGGAAAGAGAAGAAAGAAGCGAATTATGAATAATATAAAATACGACGGGGTGTATTATCCTGTAAGACCGGTCTCTGATTTAAGAGACATGGTGAACAAGAGTGCAGAACTCTACGCGGACAGAGCTGCGTATTTACAGAAAGACAGACCGGGCGGTACATTCCAGCCGGTAACCTACAAGCGTTTTAAGAACGAGATGGATGCCTTTGGAACAAAGCTGACAGACATGGGCCTGAAGGGAAAGAAGATCATCGTAATCGGTGAAACCTGTTACCAGTGGATCCTGACCTATTTTGCCGTGGTCAACGGCGTAGGCACCATTGTTCCGCTGGACAAGAACCTGCCTGCAGGTGAAATGAAGAGTCTGGTAGAACGTTCCGGCGCCAGCGCCATCGTTTACACCAAGCGCATGGAAAAGAGCCTGAAAGAGATCTTTGAAGAGAAATACGGATTGGAATATTTTATTTCCATCGGTCCTGACGAACACCACGACGGCGTATTGTCCTTCAGCAAACTGATCGAAGAAGGGGAAGAACTGCTTCGTGAAGGAATCCGTGAATATGTGGATGCGGATATCGATCCGAATCAGTTGGCGACTTTGATGTTCACTTCCGGAACAACCGGCATGGCCAAGGGCGTAATGCTGTCCCACAAGAACATCGCGGCGAACGTGTACAATATGTCCAAGCTGGTTAACGTGCCGAAGGGCAGCGTGGTACTGTCTATCCTGCCGATTCATCACGCGTATGAGTTCACATGTTCCATCTGTACAACCTTCTTCCAGGGCGGCACCATCGCTGTCTGCGAAGGTCTGAAATACATTCAGAAGAACATGAACGAAGTCAAGGCAAACATCATGCTGGGTGTGCCTCTGGTATTCGAGAAGTTCTATGCAGGTATCTGGAAACAGGCTGCCAAGCAGGGTCAGGAAGAAAAGCTGAGATCTGCACTGGCGCTGTCCAAGAAGATGAAACTTTGGAAGAACCCGAAGCTGATGCACAAGATGTTCGGTTCCATTCACCACAACTTCGGTGGTAACATCAAACTGTTCATCGCAGGCGGTGCGGCCATCGATCCGAAGGTTATCGAAGATTTCGAAGCCATGGGATTCCCTATGATTCAGGGATACGGCATGAGTGAATGTGCGCCGATTATCGCAGTAAACCAGGACCGCTACAGCAAAGCGGCTTCCGTAGGTAAACCGATGCCAGGCACAGAAGTGAAGATTATCAATCCGGACGAAGACGGTGTCGGCGAAGTTGTCTGCAAGTCCGATTCCGTGATGCTGGGATATTACGAAAACGAAGAAGAAACCGCAAAGGTCCTACAGGATGGATGGCTCCATACCGGCGACCTGGGCTATTTTGATAAGGATGGATTCCTGTATCTGACAGGCAGAAAAAAGACGGTCATCGTAACCAAGGGAGGCAAGAATATCTTCCCAGAAGAAATCGAAACCGTGCTGCTGGAAAACGAACTGATTCAGGAAGTTATCGTATATGGAAAGGAAGATAAGAAAGTCGGCAACGTGATGGTTACCGCCGATATCTTCCCGAACTACAACCTTCTGAAGGAACAGAAAGGAGAACTGAGTGGTAGCGATGTATACCACTTCTATAAGGAACTGGTTGAAGAGGCAAACAAGAAGATGCCTGCTTACAAGGCCGTGAAGCGTGTGAACATCCGGGACAAGGAGTTCGAAAAGACCACGACCGGTAAGATCAAGCGTTATGGCAACGTGCAGGAGGATGCACCGGAGGAAGAAAAGGAAACCTCCAAGGCCGGATACGTGGAACTGAAGGCGAAGGAAAAGAAACGTGTGACGTCCTTGATAAACTCTATTGTGGGAAGCGGAGATCCGTACGTGCGTTATCCTGAGCAGCTGCGTCCGGTATGCGACCTGAAGGAAATGCTGGAAACCAGTGCGGCGATGTACGGAGACCATATCGCGTTCATGCAGAAGTTCGACCGTAACGAACCGTACAAAGGCATCACATACAAGGAAGCCCTGGCCGATGTAAACGGCCTGGGTACGGCATTGATTAATCGGAATCTGAAGGGCAAGCGTGTCGCTGTAATCGGTGAAACCTGTTATCAGTGGGAATCCAGTTATCTGGCAGTCATCAACGGAACCGGTATCGTGGTTCCGCTGGATAAGGAACTGGATGCGCGCGACCTGAAGCAGCAGATTATCGAGGCAGAAGTATCCGCAGTCATCTTCGGCAAGAAATACGAAAAGACCTTCAAGGAAATGAAGGCTTCCGGCGACACCGGACTGGAAGTGCTGGTGAACTTTGATGCCAAAGACCATACGGAAGAAGTGCTTTCCTGGGGTAAGCTGATCGAAGAGGGTAAGGGCGAAATCGCAACCGGTGACAGACAGTTCCTGGACGCGGAAATCATCGGCGATGACATGGCGGCACTGCTGTTCACGTCCGGCACTACAGGCGTGGCGAAAGGCGTTATGATTTCCCACTACAACATGATCAGCGTTATCATCGGCGCGTTGTCCATGATCAAAATCGGTCCGAACGAGACGCTGTTCTCCGTGCTGCCGGTACACCATACCTATGAATGCACCGTAGGTTTCCTGGCGCCGCTCTATGCGGGAGCAACCATCGCTTACTGCCAGGGGCTGAAATATATCACGAGAAATCTGGAAGAAATCCAGCCGCACATGATGCTGGGCGTGCCGGCACTGATTGAAACTCTGTACAAGAAGATCTGGCAGAGCATTAAGAAGCAGGGCAAGGACCAGATGCTGACCCGTCTGCTGAAGACGACCAGAATCACCAGAAAACTGGGCCTGGACATCAGTAAACCGTTTACAGGGGAAATCAGAAAACTCTTCGGCAAGAACCTGAGAATGATCATCTCCGGCGGCGCGGCTATCGACCCGGATATTCTCCAGTTCTTTAACGACCTGGGTATTCCGGCAATGCAGGGCTACGGCCTGACAGAATGCTGTCCACTAACCGCAGTAAACCCTGATATTCCGAAATATATGAAGCTGAACTCCGCAGGACACGTGATGCCGGGTATGGAAGTGAAAATCATCGACAAAGATGAGGAAGGCATCGGAGAAATCTGCTTCAAGGGTTCCAACGTGATGCTGGGATACTATAACAATCCGGAAGCGACGGCAGATGTCATCCACGGCGAATGGTTCCATACCGGTGACTTGGGTTATGTGGATGCTGACAATTTTGTTTTCATCACGGGTCGTGCGAAGAACGTGATTATCACAAAGAACGGCAAGAACGTGTATCCGGAAGAGCTGGAATATCATCTGAACCATGTGCCATATATTGAAGAAAGCATGGTATGGGGTGACGATACCGACGGTGCCAACGATACTTCCATCATCGCATCTGTTACCATCGACGAGTTCGAAGTGACCGAAAAGCTGGGCGAAGGATTTACTGATGAAGAGGTAGAGGCTCTGATCTGGGAAGAAGTTGATAAAATCAACGAAACCCTGCCGCTCTTCAAGAAAATCAAGAAACTCAACGTGAGAAAGGAAGCTTTCGAAAAGAGTACGACCAAAAAAATTAAACGAAATGTGGCAAACAAGGAAATGACGAAACACGAAGAATAGCCAGAACATTGACAAAATACCATATTTTACTGTATAATATTTCGACTATGGTATTGAACCTGAAAGGAGAATATAGAAAATGTCAGAAGAAATACTTCTAACCCAGGAAGGATACGACAAATTAGAGGCGGAAAGAGACCATTTAGTTTCCGTTAGAAGAAAAGAAGTATCCGAAAGATTAAAGGAAGCGATCTCCTACGGAGACCTTTCCGAAAACGCTGAATACGATGCAGCAAAGAACGAACAGGCTGAACTGGAAGAAAGAATCCATAAGCTGGAAACCATGATGAAGAATGCGAAGATCATCAACGAAGACGAAATTTCCGGCGACCAGGTTAACGTTGGTCTGACTGTTACCGTAACACAGGAAGAAAGCGGAGAAGTGATGCAGTTCGTCATCGTCGGCTCTACAGAAGCAGATCCTTTTGCTGAACCTGCAAGAATTTCCAATGAATCCATGATCGGCCGCGGCCTGTTAGGAAAAAAAGTTGGAGAAGTAGTAGAAGTTATCGTTCCAGATGGAACTTTCCATTACAGAGTAGACGAAATCGCTAGATAATAGTTAAAAGGTGGTAAAATCATGAGTACACAAGAAAAGAACGTAAACGTGAACCCTGAAGTAGAAGAACTCACTGAAGAGAAGCTGAGTGAACAGAGACTCATCAGAAGAGAAAAACTGAAGAAGCTGCAGGAAGCAGGCAGAAACCCATACCTGAAGGAAACATGGGACGTTACTGCACACTCCATGGACATCAAAGACAACTTCGATGCTATGGAAGAACAGACTGTTTCCGTAGCAGGCAGAATCATGGCGTTCAGACAGATGGGTAAAGCATCCTTTATTGATATCCAGGATAAGCAGGGCAGAATCCAGGCTTACGTGAGAAAAGATGCAATCGGCGACGAAGAATATACATGGTTCAAGACTTACGATATCGGTGATATCGTTGGTGTTGTAGGTACTGTTTTCAAGACGAAGCACGGAGAAATCTCCATCAAGGCGGATCAGGTTGTACTGCTGACAAAGTCTCTGCAGGTACTGCCAGACAAGTGGAGCGGCCTGAAGGACGTTGATACAAGATACAGACAGAGATATGTTGACTTAATTGTGAATCCGGAAGTAAGAGGCACTTTCTACAAGAGAGCAGCTATCATCCGTGAATTCAAGAGAGTTCTGGAAGAAGACTACGGATTCCTGGAAGTTGATACACCAATCCTGACAACCATCGCAGGCGGTGCAAACGCAAGACCGTTTAGCACACATCACAATACACTGGACATCGACATGAAGCTGAGAATCTCCAACGAATTATTCTTAAAGAGATGCATCGTCGGCGGTCTGGACAGAGTATACGAAATGGGTAAGATGTTCCGTAACGAAGGTATGGACAGAAACCACAACCCTGAATTTACATCTATGGAATGCTATATGTCCTACGGCGATATGGAAAGCGTAATCGATGTAACTGAACAGGTTTTCTATCACTGTGCTATGGCCGTAAACGGTGAACCGGTGATTAGATACCAGGGTAAGGAATTCGATGTAACTCCACCATGGAGAAGAATCGACATGACGGATGCTGTCAGAGATATCACTGGCGTGGACTTCCACAAGATTGATGATGATGAAGAAGCAAGAGCAGCTGCTATTGCATACGGCATGAAGGCTGAAGACGTAGCTGAATGGACAAGAGGCAAGATTATCGCAGAAATGTTCGAAGACTACTGCGAAGATGTTCCAGGATTATTAGACGGTCCTGTATTCGTTGTTGGCCATCCTGTAGAAATCTCCCCATTAGCAAAGAGAGATTCCAAGGACCCAAGAATCACAAGAAGATTCGAAGGCTACATCAACGGCTGGGAAGTATGTAACGGCTTCTCCGAGTTAAACGACCCAATCGACCAGTACGAAAGATTTGCTGAACAGCAGAGACAGTTAGACACTGGTAAGGACGACGAAGCACATCCAATGGATATGGACTTCGTAAACGCTTTGGAAGTAGGTCTGCCTCCAACAGGCGGTCTGGGAATTGGTGTAGACAGAATGATTATCTTAATCACTGACTCTCCATCCATCAGAGACGTTATGCTGTTCCCAACAATGAAGCCATTAGAATCTGAAAAGAAGAAGGCTCCTGTTGTTGAAGAAGAAAAAGTTGACCTGAGCACAATCGATTTCTCCAAGGTTGAAATCGAGCCACTGTTCGAAGAAGACGTAGACTTCGATACATTCTCCAAGTCCGACTTCAGAGCAGTGAAGGTTAAGGAATGCGAAGCAGTAAAGAAATCCGAAAAGCTGCTGAAGTTCGTATTAGACGATGGTACTGACACAGAAAGAATCATCTTAAGCGGTATCCACCCATACTACGAACCAGAAGAATTAGTAGGCAAGACATTAATCGCAATCACAAACCTGCCACCTAGAAAGATTATGGGTATCGAATCCAACGGTATGCTGTTATCCGCTATCCACGAAGAAGAAGGCGAAGAAAGACTGAACCTGATTATGGTAAGCCCAAGAATCCCAGCAGGTGCAAAGTTATACTAATATTTGACAAAGACGAAACGACGTGCAGAAATGCACGTCGTTTTTACTTGTATGCAAGTCGGTTTTGGCATATAATATAAGCGTCAAAATATGGCTTTATTGTGATAAAGTAAAAAACAATGAGGCCGAAAGCGTATTTGTAAGGAATTTATTTAGGAGGAAACATTAAAAATGGACAACAAAAACACGCAGCCTGCTGCCCAGGGTGACCTGAATTTTGGCCAGCTGATTGCAATGATCATCGGATCTACAATTGGTGCAGGTATCTTCACTACAATCGGTGATATGGCTGCAAACGGCGCTTACTCTGGCGCAGTATTAATCGGCTGGGGTATTGCAGGTGTCGGCATGCTGGCACTGAGCTTATGCTTCTTCGGTCTGAACAAGGTAAGACCTGATCTGACCAACGGGGTATACAGCTATGCAAAAGAAGGTTTTGGGGAATATGTAGGCTTTAACTCCGCATGGGGTTATTGGATCAGTGCGTTATTATGTAACGTATCCTACACAACACTGTTGTTCGGCTCTATCGGTTATTTCATTCCGGTATTTGGCGAAGGTAACAACTTGTTATCCGTAGTTTGTGCATCTGCAATTATCTGGATTCTCAACTTCCTGGTGCTGAGAGGGGTTAAGGAAGCTGCAGGACTGAACATTATTACAACGATCGCAAAGCTGGTTCCACTGGCAGTGTTCATGGTCGCTATCGTGTTCATTGGTGCATTTGATTTGGATATTTTCTTAAGCAACTTCTGGGGTGACGGTTCTATGTCCCTGCTGGATCAGGTTAAGGGCACAACCGGTGCTACTGTTTGGTCCTTCATCGGCGTAGAAGGTGCGGTCGTATTATCTGCTCGTGCAAAGAAGGCAAGCGACGTTGGTAAGGCTTCTGTTATGGGTTTTGTTGGTCTGCTGACGATTTATGTAATGGTTGCGGTTCTGTCCTTAGGCGTTATGCCTGCGGAAGAGATTGCCCAGTTAGAAAACCCACAGCTGGCCGGAATCTTAAGCGAAGCAGTCGGTCCTTGGGGCGCAACCCTGGTTAACCTGGGGGTAATCCTGTCTCTGGCGGGTGCTCTGTTAGGCTGGACCATTATCGCTTCTGACTGCCCATACTCCGCTGCAAAGCAGGGCGTATTCATGAAGGCTTTTGCAAAGGACAACGTTCACGGTTCTCCTGCATTCTCCCTGTTCATGACCAACGGTATCATCCAGGCGTTCCTGATCATCGTGTACTTCAACGCATCTACATACCAGCTGTTCTACAACCTGAGTGCATCCATGATTATGATTCCGTATCTGTTCTCTGCACTGTACTATGCAAAGGTTACCTTCAAGAAAGAAGGTCAGCTGTCTGCCTACAGCTCTGGTGCACTGACAAAGGAAAGAATCATCGCAGTAATCGGTTCTATCTACGGTATCTGGATGTTGTATTCCGGCGGCTTAAGTTACCTGCTGGCAACGACTGTATTGTATGCATTAGGCTTAATCGTGTTCGTATTAGGCAGAAAAGAACGTCAGGAAAAAGTATTCAAAGGCGTGGAATCCATTATCGCCATTGCAATCGTAGCTTTAGGTGTTATCGCCGCGATTATGATTGCAACAGGTAAGTTGGATGTATTCTAAATTATAATCGATATTTATAAAGCGGCTCCATCGTGAGTCGCTTTTGCATTGGCTGAATTTCAACGATTTGGCTTGCGAAAAAGCGCAAACTGTTGTATGCTTATACATAACTATTGCTTGACGTGCAGATTCTGGGGGCGATCATGAAAGATCTGCTTCCTGCAATCGCGGCGGAAGCCCCTGAATTGATTCTTTAAGGGATACCCTGCATCCTTTGAATAATAAACAAATCTTGACATTCGTTGTTGGCGGATGTAAGATAAAAGCGTTGCGATTAAGTTGTATAATGTATACAAAAAATAGCAACAAAACACCAATTTTTTATGGAGGTATTATTATGGAAACAAAAACAAGAACACCTCATAAGCCAAGTTTCATTATCGCAGTAATTCCTGTTATTGTATTACTGGCAACTATGATCGCGGCTGTAAAGGTATGGGGTATTGACCCTCACGTTCCACTGATTCTGTCTTGTATCGCTGCGGCA
>JAFWZZ010000007.1 GCA_017522185.1 Bacillota bacterium
GATATCAAAAGAGGCTAGAAAATCTAGCCCCTAACGAATACTATCAATATATTTTGACAGGCAAATATCCAGTTTTCATGCAAGGAACGGAAATTAACCTAAATTAAAAGCTCCGTGTCCTTGACATAGGTAGTAGTTTATATTTTTCCTTTCCCCATCTTTATGAATTTCTTAGATTTTGTAAAGGTGGTCCATATTTGACAGACAAAAACAAAAAAGAACTTGGAGTTCGTCCAAGTTCTTTTCAATATCCATTAGCTAAAATATCTAAATACGCCCTTCACCTTGCCCAGGATGGAAACATCGCGGACGATGATTGGGCTCATGGTGTCGTTTTCCGGCTGGAGACGGATGTGGTCGCCTTCGTGATAGAAGGTCTTGACCGTTGCTTCGCTTTCGAATCCGTCAATCATGGCAACGACGATTTCACCGTTTCTTGCGGTCTTCTGCTGTTCTACCAGAATCAGGTCACCGTCCATGATGCCTACGTTGATCATACTTTCACCGCGTACGCGGAGCATGAAGTTGCTGCCGCCTGCGTAACGGGCCGGTACAGGGAAGGTATCCTCGATGTTCTGTTCTGCCAGAATCGGCGTACCTGCGGCAACGTTGCCCACGATAGGAACCTCTACCACGTCTTCGTGTTCTTCTACATTGACCTGTGCATCAGGTGCAGCCGCAGCAGGTTCTTCCTGTTCTACAATCATATATGCTCTTGGTTTGGAAGGGTCCTTCTTCAGGAAGCCCTGGTCCACCAGACTTGCAATATCCTTGTGCACTGTGGAGGTGGACTTAATGCCAAGGGCAGTGCAGATTTCACGTACAGTAGGGGGATAACCCTTGGTCTTAATTTCACTTCTCATAAAAGCTAAAATCTTCTGTTCGCGATCCTTTAATCTATTCATCGTTTTCTCCTGTAATCGTAAAATTTCCCAAAATACTATATTGATGAACAAAGTATACCACGAAAAGAACAAAAAGTAAACACTTGTTCTCGATAAAAACAAATTTTTAGAATATTTAGACTTTTGATTGATAAATAATTGACGAGCCTTGCAGGTTTCCCGTATAATTATAATAATCATCTAAAATGGAGAAATTTAGGCTTATGGTAAAATATTGGGTAAAAGGCACAGCCATCCTCTACATCTTGTGGCTGCTGCTTTCCGGCATTCTGAAACCCAAATTCCTCATCGTAGGATTTGTCACATCGCTGATTATCACATTCATCTGTCTGCCGTCCCTGTGGATCGAGGGCAGAGACGGGAAGACGAAGTACTGCCTGCTGGATGTCAGCTTCTTTAAGCTGGCGAAGTACTGGATCTGGCTGTTCATCGAAATCGCCAAGTCCAGCATCAGTGTAGCGAAGATCGTGGTCAGTCCGAAGATGAAGATGAATCCCCAGCTGATAGAGTTCGACTGCTGGTACAAAAATCCTATCGCCACATCGGTGCTGATCAACTCCATCATCCTGACACCAGGTACGGTAACCGTCGAGGTAACGGATGAGAGACACTTCCTGGTACATGCACTGACCGATGAAGCGGCGCTGGGACTGATGGACGGTACCATGCAGCGGAAAATCGCAGAACTGTTTGGGGAGTAAGGGGTGAAAGAATGGATTTGATGCAGATTTTATTTACAGTCATGCTGGTCGGAACGATTCTCATGATCGGTCTCATGCTGATTCGTGTCTTCAGAGGCCCATCCGTTTTCGACCGTCTAAATGGTATTTTCGTTATCGGTATTGACGTGATTATGATAATTCTCTTCGTCGGCTTTGTGGACGGAAGAATCGATATGTACGTGGATATCGCGATTTCTTATGGCCTTTTGGGCTTTCTGAGTACGGTCATTATCGCAAAATTCCTGGGAGGTGGTGAGTAACATGCTGATTCGTGAAATCATTGCGGCCATCCTGCTCATCACCGGCGGCAGTTTCATGTTCGTTTCCGCCCTGGGGGTTATCCGGCTTCCGGACTTCTACACCCGGCTACATGCATCCAGCATCGGGGAAACCTTCGGGCTGGTGCTGGCAGGTATCGGTATGATCATCTATCACGGTCTTAATCTGACTTCGGCAAAAATCCTGCTGATCATCGTGGCCCTGTTCCTGGTAAATCCAATCGGGACCCATCTTATCGGCAAGGCGGCCATTCGTGCAGGCGAGGAACCGTGGAAATACATCAAAAATGAGGAAAAAAAGGAGGAAGAAGATGCAAGTATTCATGATTGAAGCAGTGCTGCTGCTCTTTTTGATCGCGACGACCATCGTTATCATCTTTGACAAAGACCTGCTGTCCAGCGCGATTGTTTACTGCGCATTCAGCTTCTGTACCATGCTTCTGTACATCGTCATGGGTGCGCCGGACGTTGCTTTTACAGAAGCGGTCATCGGCGTCATCTCCACCATATATTTCGTCATCGCCATCAAAACGACAGACAGGTGGTGCAAGTAATGAAGAAAAAGAAAATCGGGCAGGCCGTCGGCGTAATCCTGGTCATCGCTATGGTGTGCGTCTTCTGGCAGCTCATTGACTATCTGCCGGTGATCGGAGATCCGAAGTCTGCACCAAACAGTCACGTATCAAAAATGTATATCGTGGACGGACCATCCATGACCCATTCGCCCAACCTGGTAACCGGGGTTCTGGCGGACTTCAGAGGGTTCGATACCTTATGGGAAACTACCGTTATGTTCCTTGCGGGCATGGCCGTTTCCATGATTCTGTCCGACAAGCTGAAGCGCCACTGGGATGCTTCCATCTTTGGGGAAATCAGAACCTTCGGGGGTGCAGATGTCAAGGCCATGATCCCGCTTATCGTGCCGTTTATTCTGCTTTATGCGGTATACGTCCTCTTCCACGGAGAAGTCAGCCTGGGCGGCGGCTTCCAGGCGGGGGCGCTGATTGCACTGGGATATATCCTCTACGCCATGGTGGCGGGGCTGACCATCAAAACTGTCAAGGTCACCCAGCATCTGTCTATCTGTCTGGCGGCCCTGGGTGTTTTCATCTATGCACTGACCGGTATCCTGCCCATGTTTAATGGCGGGAAGTTCCTGGACTACGGCAGACTGCCTTTCGGCGCGGAAGCCACAGCGGAACTCCACACAACCGGTATTTTGATGATTGAGGTAGGCGTAACGGTCTGTGTTGCAGCCACCATCGTAACGATTTTAGAAGCCGTATTAGAAAGGAAAAGTCTACATGACGGTAATCAATGATTTTTTAGCTGAAAGAGGTATCTACATGCTGACCATGATCCTGTTTTTCCTTGGGGTCTACGGTATCGCAACATGTGGAAACTATATGAAGAAACTGATCTGTATGAATATCATGCAGGTAGCAGTGATTTTCTTCTTCCTGTGCCTGGGGCAGAAGCTGGGCGGGACCATTCCGGTTACCGTCACAGACATCGTGCTGGCGGAGGAGTATATCAACCCGCTGCCCCATGCTTTGATGCTGACGGCCATCGTTGTCAGCCTGGGTACCACAGGCGTAGGCCTGGCGCTGCTCATGCGTATCAAGGATAAATACGGCAGTATGGAAGAAGAGGATGTCATCAAGAAGGAGGAGAAAGAGCTATGATTATGCAGAATCTTCCTGTTTTGATCGTCCTGTGCCCGCTGCTGGGTGCACTGATCTGTCCGGTGATATCATACTTAAGTCGTATTACAGGCAGAGTGGTCGTGTTTGTCATGGCTTTCTGCTCTTTTGTCATGTCTATCCTGCAGGTTGTGCAGGTTATGGATGCAGAAACGGGGGAAATTCATTACTGGATGGGAAACTGGAAACCGCCATTCGGGATTGAATTTGTCATTGATCCGTTAAATGCCGTGATTCTGGTGCTGATTGCCTTTATGGGCTGTCTCGGTGTCCTCTTTGGCGTACCGTTCCAGCAGGGGAAGAGCCGTTTCAAGAACGCGGGATATTTCTCCATCCTGTCTCTTTTGATTACTGGACTTTTGGGTATGAC
>JAFWZZ010000028.1 GCA_017522185.1 Bacillota bacterium
AAGTACCTGTAGTGTAGATCATGTGCTTGATGTGGTCAAATAATGTAGCACCTGCCATAGCTGGAGCTAAGTTAGTTGTGTCGGATAATGGGGACATCTTGTCACCAAAGTATGCACCGGAAATAACTGCACCAGCAGTCATTGCAGGTGGGAAACCTAAAGCTGTACCAACACCGATCAGAGCAACACCCATGGAACCAGCTGTGGACCAGGAAGAACCTGTTGCTAAGGATACGATGGAGCACAGGATAGCAGCTGTTACTAAGAATACTTTAGGGGAGATGATCTTGATACCGTAGTACATCATGGATGGAATAGTACCTGCAGCCATCCAGGAAGCGATCATAGCACCTACAACTGCTAAGATTAACATAGCCTGCATGGATCTGTTAATGGAAGCTAAGATACCCTGTTCCAGGTAAGCCCATTTCCAGCCGTTTGCAACTGCAATGATACCAGCAAAACATGCTGCTAAAATAAGTGCGATATGTGGTTCACCACCAGAGTCTTTAATGATAGACCAGATTAACAGGCCAATCATTACTAACATTACTAGGCAACACTGCCATAGAGGAATTTTTTTACCCATAATAAACCTCCTAAGTAAAAATAAATTCTAAATAAGTTCAATAAGCTCCAGTTATTAAAACTATCACGATAACTTTAATAGCTTCGCCATAATCTTGCAATAGAACTTTATACCTATTTTGTTCTACCGTCATCATCGGCCTTACATACCCCTCTAAGCCTAAAGTTGAGCCTTGCCCCAAAGCCGGCTTTTGTTTATAATTTAGGTATCAATTGAAAGGAATGCTGCAAGAAATGAAAAACAGACTACTAGAAATCATCGGCATCTTGTCATTATCCTTCATCATTTGCTCCACCATGGCCGTTTCCAGTGGCATACCGGAAATCATGAAGGAATATCCGGCATACTCCCTCGCATCTTTGGAGTTTCTGATGTCCTCACCGACCATATCCATCCTGACGATCATCGCCCTGACCCCGGTACTATCCCGGCACCTGAAGGAGCATACCATGATTTGTCTTGGACTAACCATCATAGGTACTGCCGGCATTCTGCCCTTCTTCTTCCAGGGTTACGCAGTTATGCTCTGTTCCCGCATCGGGCTGGGCGTTGGCATCGGTTTTGTCAATACCTATGCGGTAACTCTGATTGGGGAACATTTTACCGGTGAATTGCGGCAGAAGCTGCAGGGCATCCGCTGTTCTACCGAAACTTTGGGAGAAGCGTCTTTGATCTTCATCGCCGGACAGCTTCTGGTCTTTGGCTGGAAGTTTTCTTATCTGGTTTATCTGATTGCTTTTGTGATTCTCTTCCTATATTTATGCTTTGTTCCAAAGGAAATACCAAAGGAAACAGCGGAAGAGGAAAAAGAATCCCATCACATTATCACCGCTGCAGAACGCAGAATCATAGCAGCAGATGCCGGTCTGGGGTTTCTGTTCGTTGCCACCCTCACCGCCGTCGCCATGAGAACGTCGAGTTTTGTCGTTTCCTCCGGATTCGGCGATGCTGTACAAGCGAGTACCGTCCTGAGTCTGTCCATTATATCCGGCTTCTTTGGAGGCATCCTCTTTGGAAAAATGCTTTCCCGTCTCGGCGTTATGCTCCTTCCTGCCGCACTCCTTTGTATCGGCACCGGACTCTGCGTCGTTGCTTTTGCGAACAGTCTGCTGATGGTGGGTATGGGCGCATGCCTGTTCGGATTCTTCGCTACAGTAGGATTATCCTATATGTTTAATTCCCTTTCCGACAATCTTCACGCCGGTGCGCTGGCCTCCGGAAATGCTGCGGTGCTGGTCGGATGTAATCTCGGGGCGGCAACTTCGCCTTTCCAGCTGCAGTTCTTCGGTATCATCAACGACAGTCTGTCCTTCGGCTACCTGGGTTATGCCTTAGTTTTCATAGTGATTGCGGTGATGATTCTAATACATAAGTTAAAAAAATAACACATTAGCGCTTGCAGTCATATTATTTTTGAAGTAAAATATAAATAGATATAAGAATATTCAAAATATTGCAAAGGAGTTCTTCATGCGTTACGTAATTAGTGAACTTTATGTAGGACAATCTGCGGAGTTTACCAAGACAATTTCCGAAAGTGACGTGTATCTGTTTGCAGGTATTACCGGGGACCATAACCCGATGCATGTAAATGATATTTACGCGAAACAGTCCCGTTACAAGGAGAGAATCTGTCACGGTATGCTCTCCTCCAGCTTGATTTCTACGGTAATTGGAACAAAGCTTCCAGGTAACGGCTCCATCTATGTAGAACAGGATTTAGTTTTCAAAGCACCGGTGCTCTTTGGCGACACCATCAGTGCTATTGTAGAAATAACCGAGATTGACATAGAAAAGAACCGCGTGAAACTTAGAACTTATTGTAAAAACCAGGACGGCACCATCGTTTTAGACGGTTACGCCGTTGTCATCCCGCCAAAGTATGTGGAAAGCCGTTGGTAATTCCGATTCTGCATACCCAATAGGTATTATGAATTTACACAAAGGAGATTTCAATGCGTTACGAAATTAGTGATTTGTATGTGGGACAGACTGCAGAATTCACCAAGACGATTTCCGAAAGTGACGTGTATCTGTTTGCAGGTATTACAGGTGCACAGAACCCGATGCAGGTAAACGATGTTTATGCAAAGCAGACCCGCTACGGCGAAAGAATCGTACACGGTATGCTTTCATCCAGCCTGATTTCCACAGTTATCGGCACACAGCTTCCTGGAAACGGTACGATCTACGTGCGCCAGAACATTCAGTTTAAGGCACCTGTATTCTTCGGTGACACCATCAGCGCAGTAGTAGAAGTAACCGATATTTTCCTGGAAAAGAACCGGGTTCAGCTGAGAACTTACTGTAAGAATCAGCATGGCGAGATTGTGTTGGACGGATTTGCATCCGTAATTCCGCCAAAACTATCAAGACTTTAACAATTACATATGGAAAGACCCATGCCCCTGACAAGTGTCAGGGGCATTTTCGTTACATAAACGTATTGATACAAAAAGAAGACCCCGCGGATTTCTCTGCGGGGTCTTATATTCTTTTTCTGGGTTTCGCTTGTAAAAGTTAAATTACTTTAACTGTGCAGCTACTTCTTCAGCAAAGTTTTCTTCTTTCTTTTCGATACCTTCGCCTACTTCGAAACGAACTACCTTAGCAATCTTCAGTTCCTTGCTTACTGTACCTAAGTACTGTGCAACAGTCTGCTTACCGTCTTCTGCTCTAACATAAGTCTGATCTAACAGACAGATGTCCTTTAACTGCTTGGAAACTCTGCCTGCAACCAGACCAGTGAAGATCTTGTTTTCAGCAATGTTTGCCTTGTCAGCTACAGCCAGACCAGCCAGCTTAGCTTTAGCATCTTCGGATAAGAAGTTTGGCAGGTAGTTGAAGTTGAAGCCCTTGTCAGCTCTCTTTTCAGCTAATACGTTCACATCTTCTTCTGCCCAAACGCCGTCAACAGCCTTGTCTAATAAAGCGTTTAAAATTGGCTTTGGCAGGGAGAATGGGTCGTTTAATGCACTTTCCAGTGTGATATCGTGCATCTTGTCCAGTTCTTCCTTGGAGATGTCATCTCTGCTTACGTACTGTGGGTTCATAGCAGCGATCTGCATTGCAACGTTTGTTAAAGCAGCCTTTGCTTCTTCAGTGTCTACACCGTTACCTGCAACGATAGCGCCGATTCTGCCGCCACCGTGGATGTAAGAAGCAACTACGTCGCCGGATGCCTTTTCGATTCTTCTTACGGACATGTTTTCGCCGATCTTCGCGATCTTAGCAGTTAAAGCTTCTTCAACTGTTGCGCCGTCAAAGTCCATAGCCTTGAAAGCGTCCATGTCAGTAGTTTCTGCTGTTAATGCTAACTTAGCCAGACCTTCTACGAATTCTACGAATTCTTCGTTCTTGGAAACGAAGTCTGTTTCAGAGTTAACTTCAACAACTGCAGCAGTCTTACCATCTTCAGTGAAAGCGATCTTTACTAAGCCTTCAGCAGCAACTCTGCCAGCCTTCTTAGCAGCCTTAGCCAGACCTTTTTCTCTTAATAAATCAACTGCAGCTTCGATGTTACCATCTGTTTCAACTAATGCCTTTTTGCAGTCCATCATGCCTGCGCCAGTCATTTCTCTTAATTCTTTTACCATTGATGCAGTTACAGCCATCTTTGTATCCTCCTGTGATTAATTATTCCGTGATGAATTATTCAGCTTCTACAACTTCTTCTGTTGTGCCTTCGTCAAAGCTTTCGCCCTGGTTAGCTTCGATAACAGCGTCTGCCATTCTGCCAGCGATTAACTTAACCGCTCTGATAGCATCGTCGTTAGCTGGGATGATGTAATCAACGTCATCTGGGTCACAGTTAGTATCTACGATACCTACGATAGGAATACCTAAGATTCTAGCTTCCTTTACTGCGATTCTTTCCTTCTTAGGGTCAACGATGAATAATGCACCTGGCATACCCTTCATGTCTCTGATACCGCCTAAGAACTTTTCTAACTTTTCATGTTCAGCCTTCAGCTTGAATACTTCCTTCTTGGACAGCTTTTCGAAAGTTCCGTCTTCTTCCATTCTTTCGATGTCGTTTAATCTCTTGATTCTGCCAGAGATTGTCTTGTAGTTAGTCAGCATGCCGCCTAACCATCTTTCGCTTACATAGTACTGACCGCATCTCTTTGCTTCGTCAACGATAGCGTTCTGAGCCTGCTTCTTAGTACCAACGAATAAGATTGGCTTGCCGGAAGCGCCAACTTCCTTCATGAAATCGTAAGCTTCTTCGATCTTCTTTACAGTCTTCTGTAAGTCGATGATGTAGATTCCGTTTCTTTCTGTGAAGATGTAAGGAGCCATCTTAGGGTTCCATCTTCTTGTCTGATGTCCGAAGTGTACACCAGCTTCTAATAACTGTTTCATAGAAATTACTGCCATTGTTTTTTCCTCCTGGTTTTTTCCTTCCACTCGGTCTCCCGTACATAAAACCTTCCTCGCGAGGCTGCGCGATTCGGGCACCAATTGCCAAATGACCGGGTGTGCTAAATTAAAATAAACTACTTGGCTCTAGACAGAGCCTCAATAATTATACTCGATAGCAGTTGTAATTGCAAGCACTTTTCCATCTAAATCGAAGGATTTTTCAAATAATCTTTGTAGTACTGCATGGTCTTCAGAAAATTCTCCTTCCCAAGGTATAAAACCTGCCCTCCCTGAAAGGTTATTTTTTGATTTCTCATGGAAACTACCTTCTCCAGGTTGATGTAACAGCCTTTGAGACAGGCAAAAAAACGACGGTCCAACATTGGCTCAAGATTCTCAAGTCTTTCGTAATATTCGTATTCTTCTAAATCTGTGATAATGCGTATTTTCCGCTTGTCCCGCTCAATGTAAATAACATCTTTGATTCTGATGCGGGCGGCAAGGCTGGTGGTCAGCACCAACAGGTATTCCTGATTCATAGACTTCCCTCCCGGTTCTATTATATCTCAAACAGATTTCCACCGGTTTCAAAGAATTCTTGCAAAATTCGAGCGCAATCGACAATTTTCGCAGAAAAAAAGATACCGCCCGCAGGCGGTACCTCTGTCGTCAGTCATTATTCTGCGATTTCTTCTTCTAATTCTTCTGTATCACGTCTGTAGGTAATCAGATCTTCTGCAATTTCACGTGCAGAAATGGAAACCGGCTTGTTGATTTCGCAGTCTGTTAAGATTGGCTTACCTTCGATGATATCTCTGGATCTCTTCGCTGCCATAACAACAACAGTATATCTGCTGTCAGCCTTTTTTCTAATTTCGTTAATTGATGGGTATAGCATTATACTTCCTCCTTGTATTGTTCAATCAGCTTATAGATATTCTGGGATACTCTGGAATGCTCCGCTACAACGATGGATTTCACTCTCGCTACGGCTTCTTCCAGCTCCCCGTTGACTACACAATAATCGTACTTATCTATGTAGGAAACTTCCTTCAACGTCTGGGAAAGTCTCAGTTTGAGAGACTCTTCCGTTTCGGATCCTCTGCCGGTAATTCTCTTTCTCAGTTCCGCCATGGATGGAGGCAGGATGAAAATGAAAATACCGTCCGGGTAAACTTCCTTCACGTTGAGGGCTCCCTGAATGTCGATCTCTAACACGACGTCAATGCCGGCAGCCAGTTTTTCGTCTACTTTCGCCTTCGGCGTTCCGTAATAGTTGCCGTAAACTTCCGCCCATTCTAAAAAGCCGTCCGCTTCTACTGCTTTTAAGAAATCTTCTTTCGTGGTGAAATAGTAACTCTTGCCTTCCACTTCACCTTCTCTCGGCTGTCTCGTGGTCATGGAAACGGAGATTTCCACCTTTGTTTCGTCAATTAAACGCTTGCAGATGGTTCCTTTCCCTGCGCCAGACGGTCCGGAGATGATAAAAAGCTTGCCCTTGTGTTCAGATCTGTTCATTCTTTTCTCCTCAAAGCATATTCGTGAATAAATATTATATCATGCAAAATTATTTCTTTCAAGAACAAAACAAAGAATTATTCGATATTCTGCACCTGTTCTCTGATCTTTTCGATTTCTGCCTTTACCTGCAGCATCAGGTTGGTCACGGTGATGTCGTTGGCTTTGGAGCCGATGGTATTAGCTTCTCTGTTCATTTCCTGTACCAGGAAGTCCAGTTTCTTACCGTCCGGCTGACTGCTCTTCTCGATGATGGATTTCATCTGGTCCATATGACTGTTCAGTCTGGTCAACTCTTCCGTGATGTTGCACTTGTCAGCAAAGATTGCGGCTTCTACCAGGATTCTGTCTTCGGGTACAGTTACGCTGTTTCCAATCAGTTCCTGGATTCTTTCTTTCAGCTTTTCGGTGTAAGCCTTTGGCACCAGCTCTGCCCTTTCTTCAATCTGGTCTACCAGGTCCTTAATGATATCTGCACGCATCATCAGATCCTGGGCCAGCTTTTCACCTTCCACCATACGCATGGATTCCAGATTTGCAGCAGCATCTCTGACCGGCTGCAGGATACACTTTGTCATTTCCTCTTCATCGTCCACATCCGGGATAGCCTTAAGCACATCCGGCATTCCCGCCAGGTACTGCAGTGTAATGTCTCCCGTCACGTCGAACTGACTCTGCAGCTCCTTCAGGTTATCATAATACTGCTGTGCAATCATAGTATTCAGCTTGATGTTCACATCGTTTTCTGTCAGGTTTTCTACCATGATGGATACATCAATCTTGCCACGCTTGATTTTTTCTTTGATGGTATTCTTTACCTTGTCTTCCACAAAAGAATATCTTCTCGGCATACGCACAGAGATATCCGCATATCTGTGGTTTACGGTCTTTATTTCAACGATAATGTTTCTCTTTCCGTCATTATATTCGCTTCTTCCGAAGCCTGTCATGCTTTTGATCATGTCTCTTCTCCTCTTCATAATCTAACCAATATATTTTACCATAAATCCTCGCAGTTGACAAACAGTAACTGTAAAAGGTACAATAATATATCGTTAGAAAGGAGTGATTTTGTGGCATTTGACGGCATCATCACCTGTGCCATGGCCAGTGAGCTGCGGGACAGACTTATGTTAGGAAAAATCGAGAAAGTCTACCAGCCGGAAAATGACGAGCTGGTATTTCATATACACACGAAAAAAGGCAACGTAAAACTCTATGCATCGGTAAACAGTGCCCATGCCCGGGTTCATCTTATCGAGGAAAATCTCCAGAATCCGCCGGCGCCTCTGGCCTTCTGCATGCTGATGAGAAAGCATCTGCAGGGGGGCCGCATCGTCAGCATCGAACAGAAAGACTGCGAGCGTATTATCGAAATTTCGCTGGAAACACTTAACGAACTCGGCTTCACTGTTTCCAAGAAAATCATCTTCGAAATCATGGGTAAGCACAGCAATGTGATCCTGGTGGACATGACCACAGGCAGGGTTATTGACAGCATCAAGAGAGTTTCCATCGATGTCAACCGCGCCCGTCAGATTCTGCCGGGTATCGAGTACAGCTATCCGCCGGCCCAGGATAAGATTTCCTTCAAAGAAATCTCAGCGGCAGAACTGAACGGTATTGAAGGCGGCAGCAAGCCGCTTCTGTCAAAGGTTGGGGGCATTTCCCCGGCCATCGCAAGAGAGCTGGAGGTTACTTCGGACCGTCACGGTTTCCTCTCCGGTCTGATGGAACAGATTGCATCAGGCTCCTTCCGCCCAAGGGTTTACCTGGACGAAAAAAACACCCCTCAGGAGTTCCATATTGCCGATTTGACGGAGTATGAAGGCGCAGCCGAAAGAAGGGACTTTGAGACCTTAAGCCAGTGTCTTTCCTTCTATTTTCAGAACAAAGACTCCTCCAACCGGGCAAAGCAGAAATCCAGCGATCTGATCCGCGCTGTCAGCAACACATTGGATAAACTGTACCTGAAAAAACAGCGTCTTGCTGAGGACCTGCTGAAGGCAGAAAACTCCGAAGACCTGCGTCTTTATGGTGAGCTGCTCACTGCCAATATGCATCTAATCAGACCCGGCGACAAAAGTGTAGAAGTGCTGAATTATTACGACGGAAGCACGGTTACCATCCCATTAGACGAACGATTCTCACCGGCTAAGAACGCCCAGAACTATTTCAAGCGCTACGGCAAATCCAAGACTGCAGTCAAGGAGAAGCAGGTGCAGATGGAAGATACCGATCAGGACATCCGCTACCTGGAATCCGTTCTCACCTACCTACAGAACACCGACAGCGTGGAAGAAATCGAAGCCCTGCGTGAGGAACTGATTGAAACCGGATACGTGAGAAAGCGCAAGGTAACCTTCAAGGAAAAGAAATATAAGGCAAAACCTCATCGATACAAAACCAGCGACGGATTCACGGTGCTGGTTGGCAGAAACAACAAAGAAAACGATTATCTGACCCTGAAGACCGCGTCCAGGACAGACTACTGGTTCCACACCAAGGATATCCCCGGCTCTCACCTGATTGTCCAGACCGAAGGACAGGAAATCACGGAAACCGCAATTTTCGAGGCTGCAGCCATCGCCGCCTACCACAGCAAAGGCCGCGCATCTGAAAACGTTCCCGTAGACTACGTGCCGATCCGCTATGTCAAGAAACCTGCCGGTGCAAAACCGGGTATGGTCATCTTTACCAACAACCGGACCGTATGGGTGAATCCTGGGCTCCCGGAAAATGAAAACAAAGAAACCAAATAACGGGATCAAAAAAAGGAACCTTTACAGGTTCCTTTTCCTTTCTCATGTATCTGCCGGCGGTCCTAACCTTTCTGTATTTCCTCTCTGATCTTCATCATCTGCAGGTCCGTAGCCGCGATAATTTCTGCACAAGCAGTCAGCTCCTTGCTGATTTCTTCTGCATTCGCGATTTCATGCTTGTACTTCATCTTGTGTTCCAGGCTGGCCCAGAAGTCCATGGCAACGGTTCTAATTTGCACTTCCAGAATCATATGATAGCTGCGGTAACCGTTCGGTTTTGGATTAGCGATGTAATCTTTGATCTCGATGACACTCAGGTCATCCTGCTTCTGCAGCATCTCGGACACCTTGTAGATGTCGTCGACGAAGGAGCAGATGACACGGATTCCTGCGATGTCGTTGAGATTTTCTTCGATTGCTTCCAGAGTAACCGGCAGGTTCTTTCTCTTCAGTTTACCCAGGATACTGTACGGTTTCTTTCTTCTATGCTGGATAGAAGCGATGGGATTGTCTCCCACCAGAGACAGCTCATCGTTGAGGATCTCCAGTTTGGTCTTTACTTCCCTGATTGCACAGTCATAGGCCATCATCAGGTTGCGGAACCCTGCAAACAGTTCCTTCATCTCCTCCGGATTGTCTTCCATCAAAGTCTCCAGAATCTGTTCCTGTCTTAATTCTCTGTTCTCCATTTTTATACCTCTATTCTAAAACAAATGCTGCGATTCTTGCGATAACCTCATCCCCTGTGGCATCAGGCCCGCCATTGTGGATTTCGTGGTAGTATCCTGGCAGTTCTTCGTAGGTAAACCAGTCATGCGATGCCATGCGTTCTGCCACTTTGCGGGATCCTTCCACTGCACAGATTGCGTCTGCATCACCATGCATCAGGAGGAATGGTCTGCCGTCGGCGCGATGGGTGTCTTCGTTTACGCCATCATACAGATTGTTGCCAAAGTCAAAGCACTGCGCCGCACACTGCAGGGAAATTTTGTTATGTACCAGCGGATCGTCTGCATACGGTCTCACGTATTCCAGATTACCCAAGGTAGATTCATCGATTTTCTGAGAGATGGTCATCTTCGGCATAACCTTTGCCAGTCCCTTCAGCACTGTCACAACCGGTTTTGGAAAATCCGCCACCAGTTTAATCCATGGTGCCGACACAATGTACTTCTCCGGTGTTTCGTTCTTCGCACCTCTTGCACGGTAATCCAGGCAGAGATTGCCTCCCATGCTGTGTCCGTATAACACGATTGGAACCTGTGGATAGAATTCCTTTGCATAGTCCAGCATGGCATCAATATCCTTCAGGATTTCCTCTCTCGGTGCCGTATTACCGCGGACGCCGGTAGAAATACCATGGCCGCGCAGGTCCATTCCGACTACCGCAATCCCTTCCGCGTGCAGCTTGTCCGCCATACGCTGATAGCGGCCCATGTGTTCACCGATACCGTGAATCACACACATGACTTTCTTTGGATTTTCACAAGGAAAGTGATATCCGGTAACGACTTTATCTCTCGTTTCAAAAGCAAAATTTTCGTACATTCTGTTCAGCTCCTTTACAAAATCATACCAAATTGTTACAAAATCATACCAAAAAGTGACATCCATATTGACTTCTTGTCTTCGAAAGCCTATTGTAAGTCCATGACGGAAGCGTGCACACGAAGGAGGCTATCATGAAATACAACTGTTCGCTTTGTGGAAACTATTTCCACAATACTATCTTCAAGGGCGGCTATGTTTGTGAAGACTGTATCGACTATATCAAACACAGCAACGATATATAAGCTATTACTAAGGAATTGCAAATCTCAGCTTCAAACTACACAAAAATCACCTGGGTGCACGACATGGAAGAGAGGCGGTTATCTGTCTCTCTTTTTCTTCCGGTACTGGTTTCTGCGTTTCTGCGCCAGCTCTTTCTCGTATCTCTTTCTGGTCTTCGGTTTCATGATGGAGTAGCCGAATTTTCCCAGAGGCTCCCTCTTCAATCCGAAGTACTCGCCATGACTGTAGCTGATCAGGCCTGCCTGGTCGAGGCAGAGTCTGCCTTTTTCGTCAAAAAGGCTCTCGTCAGCATGAACGTTTACGATTTCACCGATAAACATATCATGCGTCGGATACTCCTTCACCTCGATAACCTTGCATTCCAGGTTTACAGGAGACTCTCCGATCATGGGACACTTTACTTTTTCTGCCGGCTCTTTTGTCAGGTTCATCTCCGTCCATTTATTCAGGTCACGGCCGGATTTTACACCACAGAAATCGGTTTCCTTTACCAGTTTTTCCGTAGTCAGGTTGATGACATATTCACCGCTTTCTGCAATCAGTTTGTGGGAATGTCTGGACTTTCTCACGGAAACGTATGTAATCGGCGGCTCTGAGTTAATGATGCCTGTCCATCCAATGGTAATAATATTGGCATCCTCGCCTTCCCCACAGGAAACCATGACTGCAGGAAGCGGGTTCAGCATCGTGCCGGGTTTCATTGTTTTCTTAGCCATTTTTGTTCGTGTCCTTTCTCAATTTATTTAGGATTTCTTCAAAATATGCCGGAAGTTCGCTGTCGAACTCCATGTATTCGCCGGTACGCGGATGCACAAAGCCCAACACCTTGGCATGTAGCATCTGTCCGTCCGCCTTGATGGTATGTTTCTTCGGACCGTAAACCACATCTCCTGCCAGCGGATGTTTGATATGGGCCATGTGTACACGGATCTGATGGGTTCTTCCCGTTTCCAGTTCGGCCTCAATCAGGGTATATCCCCCGAAGCGCTCCAGAACACGGTAATGGGTTACCGCGCGTTTACTGTTCTGCTCCGTGACCGCCTGGCGCAGACGGTTCTTTGGGTCCCTTCCAATCGGCGCATCGACCGTACCTTCATCTTCCTTGAAATTATGATATACCAGCGCTCTGTATCTTCTGGTGATGGAATGGTCCGCCAGCTGCTTCGACAGAGATTCGTGGGCAGCATCGTTCTTTGCTATCATGAGAAGACCGCTGGTGTCTTTGTCGATACGATGGACGATTCCCGGACGAATGACGCCGTTGATGGATGACAGCCTGTCGCCGCAATGATACATAATGGCATTGACGAGAGTCCCGTTGTAATTGCCTACAGCAGGATGTACCACCATACCTTTCGGTTTATTGACCACCAAAACATCATCATCCTCATAAACGATGTCCAGCGGAATATTTTCGGCTTCCACGGACAATATCTCCGGCTCTGGAATGACGATTTCGATACGGTCGCCCGTCTTTACCTTGTATTTTTTTGAGTCACAGGTCTTTCCGTTGACACTGATCTTCCCCTTCTCAAAAAGTTTCTGGATAAAACTTCTGGAGGTCTCAGCCAAAGCGGTTGATAACACCAGGTCAATGCGGACGCCCTGCTGCTCAGCATCTATCTCAATTTCGTATTTCTGTTCTTTCTCGTTCATGTTTTTGAAGCCTTTCTTCCATGAGTATATAGTACATAAACAGGCCGCAGCCCACGGTAACACCGACATCGGCAACGTTGAATACCGGCGGGAAGATGCTGAAATCCAGCATATCCGTTACCCAGCCGAATACTGCCCGGTCAATGAGGTTTCCAATGCCGCCGGCAATGATCATGGACCAGGAGATATAGAACAGGCGGTGTTTCCCCGGATGCGTCCAAAAGTACCAGAAGGCGCCTGTCACAACGACCAGCGGCAGTATGACCAGGAGCAGCCGTTCTCCGCTTAACATACTGAAGGCTGCACCGGTGTTTCTAACATATGTGAGGCGGAAAAAATCGCCTAATACAGGAATGGATTCTCCCACAGACATGGCTGTTCTCACAATCCATTTGCTCACCTGGTCAAGCAGGATGATCCCCACACCAAATAAAGTATACTTCATATATAAATCACGGGGCACAAAGTGCCCCGCCTCCCTACGTATTCTGTTAAAAAATTCTTGTCTTTGTTAAGTCTTCTTTTCTGTCCGCGACTCTGACAGTTTCATCGTCTTTCACCCCATAATTCTCTTTCAGGATTTCTTCGATGCTCTTGTCGTCAATCACAACAGTTGCACGGGGAACTGCCGCGGTTTTCTTCTCGATACGGACAGGACTCTGCGGCTGGGTATGCACCATGTTGACCGGTGCCGGTGCGTCATGTGCTTCTGTCATGGAAGCAGGCATGAACTCCTTCTCCAGCTCTGCAAAAAGGTCTTCGCTGGACCCGTCAAGCTGGCTCAGCTCGTCTTCCAGCAGCTGTCTGTATCTTTCTCTGAAACGAGTTACCTTCTGTTTCAGTCTGTCGCCTTCTTCTGTCATTCTCGTAATGGATTCTTTCGCATCACGCTGAATGACTTCCGCATCCAGCTGGGCGTTTTTGATGATGATCTCAGCCCTTTTTTCCGCGCTTTCAGAAATATCGTTCATCAGTTTCTTTGCAGACTCAATGGTGTTTGCAACAGATTTCTCTGAGTTATGATACTTCTCTACGTCCTTTGTCAGGATCTTCACTTTGTCTTTCAGCAGTTCGTTTTCGTTCATCAGCTGCTGCAGCGTCAGATAGATTTCCCCCAGAAACTCGTCGACTTCGTCTGGGTTAAACCCTCTCAGGGTTTTAGAAAACTCTTTTACTTCAATATCATATGGCGTAATCATAGTGCCTCCTCATTACAATCTGTTACAGCAGTATTGCTGCGACGATATTCATGCAGATACTTGCGACAATCTCTACCAGGAAAAAAGCCAGAAGCACGGAAAAATCAAACATCCCCGTGTTCAGGTTCATCTTTTCCAGCAGTCTTCTGCATGGTTCCACCATCGGTTCTGTAAACCGGATGATGGCCATATAAATCTTTCCCAGTGTGGAATACGGATCCCGAACAAACCAGCTCATGATTGCGCGCAGCAGAAGCATAGTTGTCAGAAAGCGTGCAAACCAGCTGATGGTTCTAATCAAAATCAGTCCCACGCGCACTACCTCCAGATGCTGCCTGCATCTTCGCTGGCAAATCCGCTTCTTTCAGCAGGCTGTGTCGCTGCGATGTCCACGTTTTCAGGTGCAAAGATGAA
This sequence comes from Bacillota bacterium, assembly GCA_017522185.1. GTDB lineage: Bacteria > Bacillota > Clostridia > Peptostreptococcales > Anaerovoracaceae > Senimuribacter. Next base: position 14,298 of record JAFWZZ010000028.1, read on the forward strand.
AATGTTGTTCGCAACCTTCTGTACGTTACCGGACAGGGCATAAGTTGCACCGCTCATGAAGTCGAAAATCTTTCTTGCAACTTCTGTTTCCAGCTTTTCTAAATTAATGATAACCGGTCTTCTGCCCTTCAGACAGTCTACCAGTTTTGGACATTCTTCAAAAGACTTTGGTTCTATCAGCACCAGTCTGAATGCGCTGGTGTTTGCAACAGAAAAGCGCTTTTCAGCAGGCTTTGCTGTGGTCATCAGAGACTTTCTTGGACCTGCTTCTGCAAAGGAAGGTCTCACTTCACCGCCTGTGATTCTTTCTTTCGCCTGATTTACCTCTTCTTCTGTGATCATATCATCATCATCTAAATCTTCAATACCGATCATTCTCTTAATGGAATCTGTAAAAGCCATGTTCTTCTCCTCTCATCCCTATTTTTCTTCGCTGCGATAGTCTCTATACCCGAAAATAGCGGTGCCCACACGAATCATATTGGAGCCTTCTTCGATGGCTACCTCGAAATCATGGGTCATACCCATAGACAGGTGCTGGAAATCCATTCGCTCTGTTTTTACGTTAACATATTTGTCATATATTTTCTTTACTTCAGCAAAATACTCTCTCACGTCTTCCGGATCGTCTTCAAAAGGCGCAATGCACATGAGGCCTTTGATTCTGATGTTCGGACACTGCTCTGCAATATCTGCAATCAGCTGATCAGTTTCTGCCGTTGTAATACCAAACTTGGATTCTTCTTCTGCGGAATTCACCTGTACCAGGATATCCATCACCAGGTCGTGCTGCGCCGCACGCTTGTCGATTTCCTTTGCCAGTTTCAGGGAGTCCACGGAATGAATCATGCAGACCTTATCGATAATGTATTTTACCTTATTGGTCTGCAGATGGCCAATCAAATGCCATCTTACAGGTTTTACCCTGTCATATTTGTCCATAATTTCCTGGACTTTGTTTTCACCGATATCAGTAATGCCTGCATCGATGGCTTCGTTCATTTCGTCAGGACCGTGGAGCTTCGTCACCGCAATCAGTAAAACATCTTCCGGATTTCTGCCGGACTTTACGGCAGCTTTTCCCTTCAGCTCCTGAATATATTCAATGTTCGTCTGAATAGACATACTGTCCACCTGCTTTCTTATTTAGATTCGGCGTTTTTCAGGATTTCGTCATACACTTCCACCGTAATGACCATTTCGCCGTCCCTTTCTAAATCATAATAAAAATCGTCTGCAATCAGAGACTTCTCACCATCTGTTGCATATATCTGGATTGGAACAAAGAAAAACTCGTCGTTCTTTCCCTTTACATAAACGCCCTGGCGTCCTTTTTCTTCGGCGATGCTTCCGTTTTCAACGATGACACCGCTTTCGTCATAAGTTACCAGTGAAACGTCTGCGACTCTTGTCTCCGCGAACTTTTCATAGTAATAGTCCGTGCGCAGGGTAATCTTCGCTTTTCCGCCGACTTCCGAAGCCCGGTATACACGGGCATCCAGTTCCCCGTCTTCAAACTCTACCTTGATCCGCTTTCCGACTTCGTAGCGGTCCAGATGTTCCGCATCTACGAAGCATACCAGGAACCACTCTGTTCTGTCTACGATTTTGAAAACCGGTTCTCCAGCGATGACGCTCTTGCGCCTGAGTTCCAGGACATCCTTCTGCGAAAGCTTCTTGAAGAAAGCCTCGCCCTTCTTCTTCATGTTCTTCGGCGTCAGGGCCTTCTCGTAACCATCCGCATAGTAGCTTACTACACCCACGTCTCTAACGCGATAGTCTTCCCTCACAACGGCTTTCTTTCCCAGGTTTCCCAGGATGCGCTGATATTTTTTGTCGGGACCAATCGGGTTTCCATTGCTGTCGGTTTTCCCGGTCTGACCGTTGGCCTTCACTTCCATGATTCTGCCGTCTTTTCGTACCAGGCTGCCCTCTTTGAAGAAGTAGTTGGTACCTCCGGTGTCTGCGGCCAGATAAACTTTCTCATTGCGCACAAAATAGGCAGTCGTTTCATCATAAATTTTCAACTGTCCGTATTCTGCGATATAGGAAGGGACCATTGCACCGCTGACCTTAGGCACGATATAGATAATGGTATACAATACCACCAGCGTAAGGACAAATAATACAATTGTCTTCTTTTTCATCTTTTTCATAAAAATATTTTACATCATTTCAGTACTTTTTCCAATACTTTCTGCTCATCTTTTGTGAAATCTCCATGGTTCTTCACAAAAGCGTCAAAAAGGTCCGGGCGGTTCTTTTTTGTCAGTTCCAAAGACTGTTCCAGTTTCCAGAGACGGATCAGCTTGTGGTTGCCGCTGACCAGCACTTCCGGTACGTCCATCCCTTCGTAGCTTCTTGGCTTTGTATACTGCGGATACTCCAGAAGACCGGAATAAATGGATTCTTCCATGGCCGATTCTTCGCCGGCCAGAACACCTGGAATCATTCTTGCCACAGAGTCGATGAGGACCATAGCCGCCAGTTCTCCTCCGGTCAGCACGTAATCACCGATGGAGATTTCTTCCATTTCCCAGTAATCCAGCACTCTCTGGTCGACCCCTTCGTAATGGCCACACAAAATGGTCAGTTCTCCTTCCTCAGAAAGGCTTTGAATCATATCCTGATTCAGCACCCTGCCGCGGGGCGACATGTAGATGCATTTCTTTCCTTTGGCATCGATAGAGTTTAATGCACCAAAAATCGGGTCCGCCAGCATTACCATGCCGGGACCTCCGCCAAAGGGATAATCATCCGCTTTCTTGTGTTTGTCGTTGCTGAAGTCGCGGATATTGATGAAGTTAAATTCCAACAGACCTTTTTCGGCTGCTTTTCCCAGAATGCTTCCCGTCACTGCCGAAAACATCTCCGGAAATAGAGTTAATACGTTAATCTTCATTATTCCATCATTCCTTCAATCAAATGTACCTTCACGAAACCTTCCGTTACGCTGACTTCCTTTACGAATTCAGAAACCGCCGGGATCAGCACATCGCTGCCTTCCGGGCGCTTTACAACGTAGATATCCTGTGAAGAAGGCTGCAGTACGTCTTTGATCTTACCGATGATGTCACCGGTCTCTTCATCTAAGACCTTCAGCCCGATTAAATCTCTTATATAAAAGGTATCTTCCGGCAGCTCCAGCAAATCGTCTTCTGTAATAAAGACGTCCTTGTTCTTCATGGCCTCTGCTGCGTTTCTGTCATTGACGCCTTCCAGCTTCAGAATGACCATATGCTGCTGATACCTGACCTTTTCGATTTCATATTCTTTGTCTTCCACGATGATACGGTCTAACTCTTCGTATCTTTCCTTATAGCCGGAGTAGTTATATACTTTTACCTCACCTCTCAGGGCTACAGCGTTGACAATTCTTCCGATTTTAATCTTTTCCATATTTCTCCCTGTATACTATTTAGGCACATGAATGAAACATCCATGTGCCTATACTGCTTGTCATTATTCGTCTTCGGAGACGATTTCAACTACGACTTTTTTGTTTTCTTTTGTTGCCGCGGCTTTCACTACAGTACGAAGCGCTTTAGCAATTCTTCCCTGTTTCCCGATAACTTTTCCCATATCGTCAGCCGCAACCTTTAACTGCAAAATGCTGCCGTGGTTATCCTGTTCTTCTGTCACTACGACTTTTTCAGGGTGATCCACAAGTGACTTTGCAATTGATTCGACTAATTTCATCACTTTTATCTCACCGCTTTCCTACTATTCAATGATGCCGGACTTCTTGAACAGACCCTTTACAACATCTGTAGGCTGTGCACCGTTGGATAACCACTTCTGAGCCTTTTCTGCATCAATCTTGATGTCAGCTGGTTCAGTCATTGGGTTGTAGTAACCGATTTCTTCGATGAATCTGCCATCTCTTGGTGTTCTGGAATCTGCAACTACCACTCTATAAAAAGGCTTCTTGTGTGCACCCATTCTCTTTAATCTGATCTTTACCATTGTTTTTTTCCTCCTTGATTCTTCATTATTTATAGTTTTTACTTCTTTTTTTATTTTTTAACCCGGCATTGCCGGTGATTTAAAACAAACCTCTGAACATTCTGTTCTTCTTCATCGCCTTTGGATTTGTGAAGTGCTTCATCATTTTCTTAGTTTCTTCGTACTTCTTAATCAGGCTGTTAATCTTGCTGACAGGCTGACCACATCCTGCTGCAATTCTTTTTCTTCTGCTTGCGTTAAGCACGCTTGGGTCTCTTCTCTCTTCCAATGTCATGGAGTAGATGATGGCTTCCATCTGACGGAATTCCTTCTCGCTTTCTTCCAGGTCTACACCCTTCATTTGCGCAGAGTTCATGCCCGGCATCATCTCCAGGACCTTACCAACGCCACCCATATTCTTGATCTGCCCCAGCTGGTCTAAGAAATCTTCCAACGTAAATTCGTTTTTCTTCAGTTTCTTTTCCAGCTTTTCGGCTTTTTCCTGGTCAAAGGAAGCTTCTGCCTTCTCAATCAGGGAGAGCATATCGCCCATACCCAGGATTCTGCCGGCCATTCTTTCCGGATGGAACGGTTCGAGCGCATCGAACTTTTCGCCCATACCCATGAACTTGATTGGCTTGCCGGTTACCTTCTTCGCAGACAGCGCTGCACCGCCTCTGGAGTCACCGTCCATCTTAGTCATGACGATACCGTCAACACCCAGCTTTTCGTTAAAGCCTTCTGCCACATTTACCGCATCCTGACCCGTCAGGGCGTCTACAACCAGCAGGATTTCGTGTGGTCTGACTTCCTTCTTGATGACAGCCAGTTCTTCCATCAAAGGCTCATCGATCTGCAGACGACCTGCCGTATCGACAATCAGCACATCAAAACCTTTCTTTTCGGCTTCTTTCTTTGCTGCCTTTGCAATTTCTGCCGGATTCTTGGAATCCCTCATGGTGAACACCGGTGTATTCACAGACTTGCCGACCACTTCTAACTGATCGATAGCCGCCGGTCTGTAGATGTCACATGCACAAAGCATCGGCTTCTTACCGTGCTGCTTCAGGTAGTTGGCCAGCTTCCCACAGGTGGTTGTCTTACCTGTACCCTGCAGACCTACCATCATAATTGTCGTAAAACCGGATGGTGAATAAGTCAGCTTGCTGTTGGTGCCGCCCATCAGTTCAACCAGTTCCTGGTTAACGATTTTGATGATCTGCTGTGCAGGTGTCAGGCTTTCCAGCACTTCTGCACCCAGGCACTTTTCCTTGACGTCAGCCACAAAGCTCTTTACGACTTTGAAGTTAACATCGGCCTCCAGCAGCGCCAGCTTTACCTCTCTCATGGCTTCGTTAATATCAGCCTCTGTGAGAACGCCTTTCCCTCTTAACTTTTTAAATGCACTTTGTAATTTATCAGATAAACTTTCAAATGCCATGTTGCTACCTCTTATACATCCTCTAATCCGTTGATGACGGATTTGATTTCTTCCAGACTGTTTACCAGACCGGAATTTCCGGCATGTGCTTCCGCCAGACGGTCAATCATTTCGTCGATTTTCCCGATGGCCTCGCTGGTCTCCATGAACTTGGCAACCAGCTTCAGCTTCTGCTCGTATTCCTGCAAGGATTTCTCTGCGGATTTCAGGGAGTCGTGAACAGCCGCTCTGGAGATACCAAATTCTTCCGCAATCTCCGCAAGGGTCAGGTTTTCCTCATGGTACAGTTCCATAACTTCCTGTTTTCTTTTGGTCAAAAGCTGTCCGTAAAAATCATAAAGCAGACTTGCTTCTGTAATCTTATCCATCGCAACGCTCCTCTTTCTGTCAAGGAAAAATCCTTAACACCATGATAATATACCACAAGGGTTCATCAGTGTCAAGGATTTTTACTTAACATATTATATTTTTCTTCATATATTTTATCTGAAGTCGTTTGGATTCTTCTGGATTACGCGGAAAAAGTCAGCTCTGGTTCCAATGCCGGAAGATCTCTGTACACCGAATCCGCCCGGTCTTGCATTGCCTTCTACTACGACCCATTTTCCCCTGTGGTTCAGGGTCAGGTCCCATCCCACATACTTTACTGCAGGATGCATGGATGCCAGTTTTTTGGACAGCTTTATCAGCTGTTTCCAATACGGGATCTGATAGCCTGCAAAGGTGATTCCCGTATCCGGATGCACCTTGTAAGTAATGTTGGTCTTATCGCGTCCTGTTTCTGTCAGCTTTCCAGTCCCCAAATCGATTGGAACGATGATGCCGCCGGCACTGCCGTTGTCCACAAAGAATCCCGCCTTCCCTACTCTGAAAAAGGCATTGGATATATACGCGTCTCTGCCGTCGAAATAAGTCTCCACTCTTACCGTATTCACGGAATCCGGATTCATTGCCTTCAGCGCGTCATGGGTCTGTATCATTTCTTCTACAACAAAGGGGCCGTTTTCCTCCAGCAGCTTTGTCATCAAAGCCCTGCAGTCCGTACCCTTTTCAGTATAAACCGGTTCCACGCCTTTGCCTTTGTGCGCAACCAGCGGTTTTTTAACAAAGGCAGGCGATTTCCTGCAAAAACGCTGAAATTCCGGAAAGTCTGCATCTTCGTATACGCATGCCTGTCTGCGTCGGAAATAGCGTTTGAACTTCAGGTAGCAGGCATGTTTATCGTGGAACAAATCGTTTGCCTCTTCATCGTTTATGGCGATGAGCACCTTTCTCCGTTCCGCACCGCTCAGGAAGGTCATCCGTTCTTCGATGGACTTTTCCATAAAGCGGAACGCCACATACTCCTCATAGGTGTAATCATGAAGGAAAAACATGGTTTCCATATCAACAATCGTTTCCTTCAACAGATCGTGGTTGTCCAGAAGGTCCGGTTTTACTGCGGCTACCTGTGGTGCAAACTTTTCAACCATAGATTCGGAGATCAGTTGTCTGTTTAGTGCATGACAGGCCTCCGTTTCCTCCCGGAGGCAGTCATAAGACAGTTCCCCTGCATCTATCTTTTTCTTCTTTTCCAATACTGCGTCTTTCAGCAGACGGCGTTCTCCAAACAGGTGCAGCATCTGGTCCAGATCTGCTTCACTTCGGAAATACAGATCCCATTTACTGTAAACTGCAAGATTAATCTTGTAGATGCCCTTCCCATTGATCCTTTTGACTTCTGCAAGGATTTCCTTCTCGGTCTGGTTCGTTCTTGCGGATATGTTCAGCAGTCGCTGTGCTCTTTTTTCTCTTTTATCCGCAAGCAGTTTTGCCTCTTTAATTTCTTTGAATGTATGCATTCCCTATTTCCTCTCATTTGCAAGGTAAGAGATTGTGAAAGTTTGATTTTCTTCCATCAGTCTCAATATCTGATCATATTCGCTTTCCGCGCTTTGCTGGATTTTTTCTGTCAGGCCAAACATCCAGTTGCTGAAGGAAAACGCAGGTTCGTAGGTCATTACCCTGTACTCGCATTCTTTCAGTTCGTTTTCTTTCATCATGGCCTGCAGTGCTTCTTCCCTGGTTCCGATTTCATCAATCAGACCGTTGGCCTTTGCCTGTTTTGCAGTGTAAATTCTGCCGTCAGCCAGGCCTTCAGCGCGTTTCAGTTTCATGTTTCTGCCTTCTGCCACAACTGCAACAAACTGGCTGTAAGCCTCATCTACCAGCCCCTGATAGATGGATTTCTGTTCGTCAGTCAGCGGCTCCACTGCGCTTCCCATGGCCTTGTTTTCACCTGCTGTGATGGTCACAGTACGAATGCCAAGATCCTCCAGGAATTCAGAAACATCATAGATGGTTCCAATGGTAACCCCGATGGAACCGGTCCAGCAGTTTCTGTTGGCGTAGATTTTGTCTGCAGGTGCCGCAACATAGTACCCGCCTGAGGCCGCCATGGATTCCATATATGCATATACAGGGCGCAGCGTCGTATCCTGGTATTCTTTGATTTTCAAATACAGTTCATCTACCGTGTACACACTGCCGCCAGGCGTGTCAATACTCAGCACAAGCCCTTTGTTGCTACTGTCCTGCATCATTTCATCGATCTGATTCAGCAGCCACTTCTGATTATACGCAGGGTCCGATCCATCGCCGGACATGGTTCCATGTACCTCCAGAACACCAACATAGGCGGTAGCCTTCTGATTCGCCCCGGATGCAGAAATCTTCTTAAAATCAGGATTCTCATATATACAAACACCAAGCAGGAATACCAGTACCAGAAGGAACATGATAAATCCATAGTTTCGCGTCTTCTTATTCTTTTCTTTCTTCGGTTTCTTCTGCAGATCTGCCGGATCATATGTATTCATAAGTCCATCTCCTTTTCTGTAGTAGCTGTATTTTATCATATTCTTGACGGAAAATAAAGGCTGTAATATAATTCTCAAAGAACACAACACGATTCAGACAGGGAGGATATCTATGGTTTACGACTGTATCATCGTGGGCGCAGGCGCAGCCGGCCTTTTCTGCGGTGCCGCATTTTCACAAAAGCAAAACGGCCTGATTTTGGAAAAAACCAGGCGCACCGGCACGAAGCTTCTGATGAGCGGAAGCGGCCAGTGCAATATTACACACGACGGATCCATCAAAGATTTCATCCCCTGCTACGGAAAGAACGGCGGTCGCATCCGCAGCTGCCTGTACCGTTATCACAACGTCCATCTGCGTGAGTTTCTGAAGAAAAACGGCGTAGACACTTTTGTGAGAGACGATGGCAAGGTTTTTCCAAAATCCATGGATGCGAAGGAAGTCAGGGATATGCTGTGCCGCAAAGCCGCACAAAACGGCTTCATCATCCAGCACGATTCTCCGGTTACCGCCCTTGCAAAAACAGATAGCGGCTGGTGCCTCTCAACAACGCGGTCAGACTATCTTGCGAAAACAGTCATTCTCGCCACTGGCGGCTGTTCCTATCCGACCACCGGTTCCGACGGCAGCATTTTTGATGTGCTGAAGAGAGATTTGGAGATAGAAATCATCCCGCCAAAACCCGCCCTCTCCCCTGTCAAAGTGCAGGACTATCCGTACACCAGCCTTTCCGGTATTTCTTTTGCAAACGGAGGCGTGGTGCTGCTGGACGGAGACAAAAAACTGGCAGAACACAACGGCGGTCTGTTGCTGACCCATCGGGACTTCTCCGGACCTGCTGTTATGAATATCTCCAAGCATGGTTTCACCGGGGGATGTATACAGTTAAACTACCTTTACCCGGTATCCTATGAAGATGCCTTTGCCATCCTGAAGGCATCCCTGGAAGGAAACCGGGAGCCTGTAGAAAAATTGCTGGCTGCCACCTTTGATCTGCCAAGACGGTTTGCAAAAGCAGTAGTGCAGCGTGCCGGCAACTCTCCGAAGGAGCTTGCAAAGATTCTGACACGAGATACGTTCACCATCACTTCCATCGGCAGTTTCAATCAGGCCATGGCCACAGCCGGAGGTATCGCATTGTCAGAAGTAAACACCAAAACTATGGAACTAAAAAAGCACCCCGGCCTGTTTGCAATCGGCGAGGTGCTCGACATCGATGGTATGACAGGCGGCTACAACCTGCAGTTTGCATACGCCTCAGCCTGTGCAGCATCAGACGCAGTCTGCGGGTAACCCCTTTGTTCTAATCTTCATCAGATAATGTTAACGCCAGCAGCTCATTCTGGTACGCGAGGTACGCTTTGAGCGCTGGTTTTTCTATTTCTCTTCTCCAGGTCTCAAAATCACGGAATCTGGCTTTCTGTTTCTTCGTCAGAATGCCTCTCTTCTTTGCTTCCTCCAGCAGCCGGACTGCATCAATCTCTTCGTCAAAGATTTCATAGCCCGCAACTTTTGCAGCAAGAGGGTTTTCCATGTTATAGACAAGACCAAAGAAGGCAGTCACGTCTTCAGGCGGATACACAGTGCCTTCCGCATACTCCAGTTCCGCCAGATGCTCCAGCAATGCTGCCGGAATATGCTTCTCTTTTCTGTTTTGCAGAATCACATAGGTATCAGCCGCCTGTTTGATTATTTTAATGATAATCCTTGGATACACTGACGCCTTTGGATACTTAAACAGATTCTCCATGCTGGCGGCCAAAATGTCCGTCCTTTCTACACGGATCCAACGGAAAGCATCATCTGCCGGTGCTGTTGTAATCCGGTAATGCTCTCCCAGACCGTCCGCAAGCAGGGCCTCCAGTTTCTCAAAATCATTCTCAAACAGGAAGAAGTTCTTTTCTGCCTGCATAACCGTCTGCTCTTTTGCCTCAAGATATGCAACTCTGCCCGGAATCAGTCTGAGGTTCTGTTCACTGCATAAAGTCAGAATCGCTCTGTGCATTTCATGGTACTTACTCTTCATACGGATTATAACCTCCATCCATCAGTTTCTGGAACACGATAGCATTCTTTACGCATCTCACGCCCTTCCTGAATTCCTTGTCTGCGGCTTCCTCCTGCCCCATTTTTCTGAAGCAGATTCCCTTTAGGACATGCAGCTCTCCGGTGCCTTCTCCATATCCTGCCAACAGACTGTCAAGTTCGTTGCAAATCTGCAACAGACTGTCACGGTCTGTTTCGTGCTTTATGCGGAGCCAGGTTTTTGCAATCTGTGCAACCATGCTTGCTTCCAGAACCGGTGTATCCATCTTCTGCAGCACTTTCCCAATTGCATCATCCTTCTGCTCAAGATACAGTGCGTTGGTCAGTTCCACACAGAGAGAAACTGCATCCTTGTACGGTTTCGCCTCCGCTTCTTTCAGATATCCGGTTTTCAGTCCCAGGTGGATCAGCTCCAATGCAGCCGGATGCTTTCCTACCACAATGGCAGTCTCCAAAGCACAATAGAAGATGTCCTTTTCCAGGGTGATCATCATGGCATAGAACCGGTTGTTACGATTCAGCTGTTCATTGTAATAAGGTGTAAACAGCTGGTGAAGCGCCTTCCAGTCCTTATCCTCTGTGTTCGCATTACGGAATCGGGACGTTACACTCATTTCCACGATTAAGTTGGTCATTTTCTGTTTATTCAATGCCACGTCCAGATACTCTTTTCTCCGTATCAGATGGGCATGACGACGTTCCAAAGCAATGCTTTTTTTCTCTTCAAAATCCATTTCTTCGCGGAACTTTTTCAGGTACTTTTCATACGGTTCCTGAAAATCCAGCAACATGGTATGTCTCGGTTTCTCAATATTGTCCGGAAGGTTGATCCATCCTTCGCCATACAGCTGACGGCTGAAATCGATATTATGCGCAGAAATCGGCAACATTGTGGTTTCAAAAGGCACGCGCTTGATTTCATCAAAAATGCGTGCATCCAAAACATAGGAATTGGACATAATTCCCGAATACAGTACGTATTTCTTCGGTTTTCCAATCTGCCATTTATGTTTTAACTTTCTGGAACGTTTTGCAATATATTTCTCTCTGCCTGACTTTGCAAGCAGCTTCTGCTCTTTTTCGTACAGTTCGTGGAAACGGTGCGATCTGGTGGTGTACATAATGCCATAGTCACAGATGGTTTCCGTAAAGGCCAGAATCTGCTCCTTGTGATCCTGCGCCTTCTTTTCGTCCGCATAGGTTGGAACCACACAGAAGATATCGACCTTGATGCCGGGCTTGAATCCACCGAAAACCGTGTGACGCTGCAACGCCGTGGTTTCAGTGTCTACGTAACGCGCATAAGGCAGGAAATAGCCATCTTTTCCGTCGTTTTCCATGCAGTTGATGCTGCGTCCTGCTTTCAGTTCCGCCGGTGCCACTTTTAAAAACTTCTCATAGTTCTTCAGTGTCATAATGATGTCAGCATCATCATCCCAGGGAATGAAGCCATGATGACGGTCCGCACCCAATGCCGTTCCGGCAAAGAGGACATACTCGATATCATGTTTCTGACAGATGTCGTCTATTTCACATAACAGTTCCAATAATTTGGTCTGTAATTCTGTCACTGCCCATTCCTCCTTTTTATGAATTTACCGTATCTGGCAACCACCTTGTTGCCTAATTCTTCAAACTTCTGAACCCGCTTCTCTTCCAGAATAAAGGTAAACCACTTGAATCCGGCCTCATTCATGATTTTGTTCATGTAGTTTTCGACCATTAATCCATATTTCTGGCCGCGGTATTCCTTCTTTGCAATAACACCTGCATTGACTGCGATGCCGTCTGCTTCCGTAAAGCTTGCGCAATGCGCTACGATCTTTCCGTCACGGCGGATGATAGCGCTCCTTCCCATTCCCGTTTCAATTCTTTCAGTAAACTGGGATACCAGCTCTTCTTTTGTATAGGAATCAGCATAGAAAGGATCTTCGGCAAGCAGCTCTGCAATGTCTTCCACATCATCCAGCGTTGCAATTTCAACATCTTCCTGTCCTTCGAAATCTGTTGTTGCAGTCAGACGGATGATAACGCCGTACATATGGTCATAGCCTTCTTCCATATATGGTCTCAGACGGTCTATCATCTCTGATCTGGCATTGATCATGGTAACATCATACTCGCGAATCAATGCCAGGGTTCCTTCAACGTCCCATTCCGCATCCTTTCTCGCATAAAGCTGAAAGCTGTCATGATACTTCATAACGACTTCCACAATCCTGTCGTCCTCTTCATACATCCAAAGCTTCATGTTGGGATTGTCCAATCCATACATAAAAACATCTGTATACAGATAGATGCAGTTTTCCACATCCTCTTTCAAAAATGTCAGGATTCCCTGTAAATCCCGTTCTTCTACTGCTCTTAACATTTCTGCTCCTTATTGATATCTAAGATAAAGCTTCTGAATTCCCCGGGCCAGCTCTACAGTATCCTGCACTGTAATTGCCCCTACATGAGAAACCCTGAATCGTGTTTCCGCAACGTCACCGCCGCAAGGGTTGATGACAAAACCGTACTCCTCAATGAGGGCGGCTTCGATTTTCTTTGCAACCGGACGATCAAAAATAACGGTGGTAATGGCGTTTGATGCCGGAAATGCAGGAAACTGAATTCCATCCAGTTTCACTTCCCTCCGGAATGTTTCGGCCTTTTCCCTTACCTCTTCGAGACGGACTTCCAGTCCCTGTGCCTCTATGTATTTCAACATATCATGAATCTCATAGCAGATGCCCACAGCCGGTGTAAACGGTGTCTGTCCGCGCTTCATGTTGGTAATGTAGTCCGCAAAACAATGATAATAACACTCCATTTCTTCCGGTTTCTTCAAATATTCCGTTACAGTTCTGTGATTCAGTACCACCATACTCATGCCTGGCGTAACGCACAGGCCCTTCTGGGAGCTGATGATTACCGCGTCGATGCCATTATCGTCCATGCTGAAAGGATCACACAAAAACGTACTGATCGCATCTACAATCAGCAGGGTTTCCTTCCCTTCACAGAATTTTTTCAGCAGACCAATATCATACAGCTGACCGGTAGAGGTTTCATGAAGGTTTATCAAAACCGCTTTGTACGCCTGATCCCGGAAAGGTACAAAATGATCTGCGGTCAGGCATTCATCCTGTTCCAAATGCAAAACATCCCTCTGGATTCCTTTTCTATCACAGATTTCCACAAATCGTTTTCCGAAGCCGCCGCCTTCAACAATCAGCACTCTGTCTGTCTTTCGGATCAGATTGTCCACCGCTGCCTCCATGGCTGCAGTACCTGATGCTGTCAGATAAATCGTTTCGGAAGAAGGTGCAGTCTTCATACATCGTTTCAGCATAGCATCCGTCTCCAGCATTAGGTTGGAAAAACTCTGATTTCTAAAATATGGTACGCCCTTCTCACGAATCAGTTTCGTTGTCTCGTACATTTCGGTCGGGCCAATGGTAAACAATTTCATAAGCAACTCCTACTTTTCGTCTTTCATGATTCTTTCTATTTCTTTGATTGCGCCCACAGATTCCTCTTTTAACAGTCTTAAATCTGTGTAATGCTGCATCTTCACTCTGTCCAGTACAGACACCAGCACATACCGCAATCCATTGCCGTCAAAGTTGCAACTGTAGCGTTTCACTGTATCCTGCTCCGCATCGTGGAGCTCAAAGTATCCGATATTCCACCAGTCATCCGGCACGTGAATCGTTCCTTTGGTTCCTCTGATGGTCAGCCCCGCAGAGGCTTTTTTGCTGTCGCTGATTTTACTGATATAGATGCCGCTTTCATTTTGCCCGGTCAACAGAGCGAAAGTATCTCCGCCTTCTCTCTCAATCCGGTTAAGACGAAAGTCCGCATCCGCACCGATGATTTTCATGGCAATAAGAATGGAAAAATAAAGATGTGCCGGCAAATCCTCTTTTCTGATGCCTGTCAGGCTTCCAAGTCTGATTTCATTTTCAATATAGAGAAGATCTCCGATTAAATTTCCTTTTGCATTCCAAAGCAGCTGCAGGAAGGCCTGCAGATAAAAGGTTGGAACACACTCAATCAGCATCTTCTTTTCTTCGGCTGCTATCTGGTAAAGCGTTGTTACTTCTTCCTCATTCCTGCCTGTAATTGGAGAGCTCATTACAATCTTGTCTCTTTCTAAGGCTTTCTTGATGAGCCCGTATTTCTTTTCCTTCCGGCACTTTACATAAACAATGTCCACCTTGTCTAAAAAGGCATCATAGTCGGTGTAGCCCTGATCCAGTTCGAATTTCTCAGTGAATTCTGCGATCAGTTCCGCATTATCTGAATAGGCTGCCTCCACATGGACACCGCTGACGTACTTTGATTCCAGCACCATGTCATCATCCAGAATATCGTCGGTAACGATGCCCAGGCTTAAGATGTCTCCCGCAGTTTCCCGAAGTTGCGTGCTGGAAATATCTTTTGTTCTTTCCAGATAGACGACCTCGCAATACTTGCGCATATGGTCAAACTTGCCGGTCCAGTCAGAACCTACAACCAGAACGTCTACGTGGTACTGCAGAATGTCCTGGATTTTCTGCCCCAGGTATTCCTCAACAATGATTTTATCAGCAAATCCTGTTTCGCTGACATTCTCTATTCTTTTGGCTAAACTGTCACGTACAGAAAGCTTGCCCCTCTCCATATCGTAATTCTCGCCGGTTACACCGACGATCAAATAGTCGCCTAAATCTTTTGCCCTTTTTAAAATATTATAATGGCCCTTATGAAATAAATCGAAGGTTCCATATGTGATTACAACTTTCTTATCGTTTTTCATATTTCATACCTGCTTTGAAAAATGTTCATACATATTTATTTTCCCACAATTGGCGGCATTTTTCAATATACCTTTTAAAAAAACAATGGTCATGAACCTGAATTCATGACCATCGTAACTTTGTTATTTCATTATTTTTTACTTGTTCCGGTAACCGGATCATAATGTAAGGTTTCCATAACGCTCTTTCTCAGGCCAACACCCGTTGTACACTGTTGTCCAAAGAACTGTGTCTTGGCATTACCTTCTACAATAATCCACTTGCCCTTTTCTGTGTAAGTAAAGTCCCATCCGATATAGTTAATTCCCGGAACTTTCGTTGACAGTTTCATGGCCAGCTTTCTTGCCTGTTTCCAGTCAGGAAGCTGATAACCGTTAAACCGGATGCCTGTATCCGGGTGGGTTTCATAAACAACACCATTTTCGTCGCATCCTGCGGATTTGAAGGTACCGGTCTCCGGATTTACAGAAACGAAAATTCCTCCTGCACCGCCGTTATCAACGAAGGAACCCTTCTTGCCGACCTTCATAAAAGTATCGTGAATGATGGTTTTCCTGCCGTCGAAATATGTAACAACTCTTACTGTGTTTACAGAATCCGGATTCAATGCACGAATCGTTTCGTGTGGCTTAATTAAATCCTCTACAATAAAGCTGTCATATTCTGCACATAACTTTTCAAACTGCTTTTTTCTGCTCTTTTTCCCCTTTAACTGCAGAGGTCTGATGCCTCTTCCCATAGACTCAGAATACGGTTTAATTACAACGGTTTTCTTGCCCAGGCAGAACCATTTAAACTTGTCGTAATCCTCTTTGGAAGTTACAAACAGGGCCTTTCTTCTGTAGTATTTTTTCAGTCGGGAATAAGTCAGGAATTTGTCGTCCAGGTGGTCGAAGCAGTCCCAGCGGTTCAGCGTCTTGATAATTCTCATTCTTTCTACATCAGAAAGAAATTCGCGTTTTTCTTCTATGGTTTTTCCAACAAAATGGAAAGAAACATATTCCGCTTCGCTAAACTGCAGCAAGTACTTGGTCACTGCCATATCGACCAGTGCTTCACGCTGCTGTTCTTTATCTTCTGCAAGATCAGGTCTGCTGTAGGAAAGCTTTTCCCATAATGTGTTGTAAAGGCTTTCCGGCATCATTTCTCTGTAGAAATCATACAGTTCCTCAACTTCCTCTTCCAAATCTGCGTAAGTAAGGTCGCCTGCATCAATGGCAACGAACTTTTCCTGTAAAGACGCTCTCAGCTCTTTTCTTCTGGCAAATTTATGCAGAACTTCGTCCAGTTCCTCTTCTTTATAGCGGAAGAGTTCGAAAACAGCATAGATATTCACATCCATCAGGAAAATGCCCTTATCATTGATCTGCTTGATGACATTTTTTACATCCTTCTTAGGAATGCCTAATGCTTCTGCAACGATGCGCGTACTCTCACTCTTGCGGTTTCTTACGCGGAGAATCTTTCTCGAAATAATCTGCTTCTGGGTCATAGAATGCTCCCATAGCTGATACCGGTAGAATTCACGAAAAGTAACGCCACAGGTATCTCTGGTTTCGATCATTTCTGCTTCCACATCGGCATACTCTCGATTGGCCTTTTCTGAAACAAGCTGTATATAGTCTATCTTGCCCTTTGTTTTGTTTTCCACAACTAATTTCCTCTTTTCAAATAGCTTTTATATCTTTCCTGACCGGGTCTACCACTTGGTCTTAGTCAGATTATTCTTCGCCATCTTCTTTTCACGCTTGTACAGCAGATAATCGATAGTAGAACGGTTAAATGTTTCAATCTTAGGATATCCAGGTGCTCTGTTGATTTCCGGCAGTTTCATGCCGTCTTCTGTAATCGCAACGTCGAAGCCCAGATATTCAAGCTGAGGCATTTCTTTGTTCAATGCGATGATACCGTTCTTTACGATATCCCAGTTTGGCAGGTATCCTTCGATTAATTCTCCTGTATCAGGATGG
Source organism: Bacillota bacterium (assembly GCA_017522185.1). Taxonomy (GTDB): domain Bacteria; phylum Bacillota; class Clostridia; order Peptostreptococcales; family Anaerovoracaceae; genus Senimuribacter. Next base: position 31,343 of record JAFWZZ010000028.1, read on the forward strand.
TTGGAGCATGGCAGGATTTCGTTTTCAGTAATAATCTTACCATTGTAGAAACGACCTGTTTCCATATCTACCTGTACGAACATACCGCCTGCACCCATGTTGTCTACAGCACCGGTCTTCTTGGAACCAAATCTCATATAGGCATTACCGATTTCCGGTGTTTTACCATCCTTCATGAAGGTGATGATTCTTAAGGTGTTTACAGCGCCGGAGTAAATCTTATTGATGATGGAGTGCTGCTGAATGTACTCTGTAATCAGGTACTGGCTGTCAGCATCGTCCAGAATTGCTAAAACTTCTTCCTTTGTTGCTTCTTCATGGTTCAGGTAATACTTACCGTTTTCGTAAGAGAACTTGTAGAAGCCCTGTCCCTGAGAACCTCTCTGCGGCTTACAAGCTAAAACACCTACGTTTTCAACCAGCTTGAAGATGGAAGACAGATCTGTATCACAATATTCAGGTAAATCCATCAGCGGAATAATTCTCTTTTCACCATTTCTCACGGATACATGATAGTAGTATTTAGGGAAGAATTCGGAATACTTATCACAGATATATTTTACAGTGATCTTGTCTTCTAACCATACTCTGTATTTGTTATTGATATGTCTCAGATAACGGTAGTCGTAGTCGGAGATAAAGTTTCTATAGTTTTCTTTTGTAATTCCGTACTGTGGAATTCTGTAGGATAAGAAACCCTTTTTGTATGCCCAGATCTTTTCTCTTAAAGACATGCCGTTCTTGGAGAAGATGTCTTCTTTAACAGTTACATACCACCACTTATAAATCAGCGGTCTCATAGCCGGTAAGCTGAATAACTTTGTAACTCTGATCCACCAGAAAGTATTGAACTTTGTCTTGAAGTTTGCTTTCTTGAATTCAGGATTTTTTGCCTGCTCATACTTCTGTGCAACCTTCATCTTGAAGTAATCTGTCATTTCTTCATTGAATCCCAGTGCCTGTGGATAATAAGGGTGGTCAGTAAAGTCAATCATCTGCCAGCCATCTGGTGTAAACATAATGTCAACGCCCATCAGCTCGATCTGCGGAATAAAGTGGCAGATTTCTACCATCTTTTCCTGGATTTCCTTCCAGAAAGGAACCGTGCCCTTCAGCTCTCTGCCAGTCAGGTCATCGACCATAACATCAACAATCTTTCCAGATTCATCAAGCTGCTTACCGCCGCAGAAGGAACCATCTTCTAAGGAAACAGGTACATAAACGTTCTTTGCGATTGCCTTTTCCTTGCCTCTCTTTGGCAGAACAACCTGGTCTTCGATGAAGTTCTTTTCATAAACACCGTCATCTACTTCGATTTCAGCCTGGTCTAAATTGTTGTCGTCTTCCTTGAAAGCCTGTACATTGTCGCCAATCTGTTCGCCCATTTCATTGAAATCGTCAGTTACAGATTTAGCTGTATAGTATCTCAGGTATGCCTGACCAACTCTAGGGTTGTCAGCATACTTGTTGTAAACCATCAGTCTCAGTACTGTCGGTCTTCCTTCTGTACCGTTGAAAAACTCCGGATGTTCTTCATCAATCGGCATGATAACTCTGATGCTCTTTCTAAGACGTCTCAGAATGAATTCCATCAGCATCTGTTCACTTTCCATTTCAGTTGCGTTGAAATAGTAAGTGCCGTCTTCATATCTGATGATATCGTGAATGAAACCGGTTGTACGAGCAAAGTAAATCTTCTTCTTATCTCTAACCATCTGCAGAATACTTTCAAAAGATTCTTCATAACCTTCCGGACAGTCGGCCAGTTTGATGATCATTGGCTCGCCGTCTCTCATATACAGATGATAGTACAGATCAGGCAGATACTGCTTGTATGGTTTCAATACATTTCTTGTTGTAACTCTGTCTTTGATCCACTTTCTGAAAATGTCATTAACAGGATACAGATAAGCATAATCATATACGGAAATCGCATCTGCCTTGTTGCTGTCGTTAACGCCATAACGTTCTGCGATTTCAGGCAGAAAACCGTTTTTGTATGCCCATGTTTTCTGGCTGGAAGAATAGTCGCCGTTGTACTTCTTGTCGTACTGCATTGCGTTCATCCACCATCTGGCTTTTGATCCATAAAAGCCCTTGACACGCATGTCCATTACTTTGAACTTTCTTGCTAATTTACTCATTCATGCTCCTCCTTATAAATAAGCATCAAAGATATGCTGCTTTCCTTCCTTTAGTAATGCATAAGGACTCTGATAAGCACCTAAATCCGGTCCGGAATTACCTTCAATGATTACAACTTTGTCCTCACAGATTGCAATATCCCATCCGATATAATTGATGTTGTCTTTTGCTCTCATCGCGTGGTCAGTAATCTCACGGACCTTATCCCAATGTGGAATCTGGAAACCTACGATTTCGACACCGGAAAGCGGATGCTTCTCAATGCTCTCTCCGGCACTGTTAATTGCTGGAGTCACAACTTTTCCGGTTTCCACATCTACAGCCGCGATCATGCCGCCTCCTCCTAGTCCGTCAATTACACCGCCGCATCCAAATCTTACGAAAGAACAAAGCGCATGCACGACATCGCCTTCCTGCAGATTTACCATTCTGACAGTATTCACGCTGCCATCATATACTTCATTCATTTTGGAATGCTGCTTCACAAACTCTTCTGCTAAGAATTTTGGACGACTCATGAATTCATCATAGAGTGCACGTTCATTTCCTGCAATCTTAACTCTTTCTGCGCCTCTGCCACGGCTTAAATCCAGCGGCTTGCAGAAGATTTCATCCAGTCCGTCGGCAAACGCACAGAAGCTCTCAAAGGTAGCATCCTCTTCATTAATCCAGAACTTTCTCTGGATATATTCCTTGTAACCTTTGTTAAACTCAACCTTATTCTTCAGGACCTGTGTTTCACGATTATATTTTGCATTCAGCATTCTGCTGGTTTTGATTGTTACATAAGATGCCAGCTGCTCATCGGTTAATTCCCAGGCCTTGAACAGCATATAATGCTCAGCGTCAATACCCCACTGCACCTTACATCTGTTCATGTGCTTCTTAACCTTGAAGGCGGACCATCCGGTTTCCCTCATAATCAGTTCCTGACGTTCCTTCTTTTCCGCATCCCATGCATCCTTTTGCGCCTGCAGCTCTTCATCAGTGCACTGGTAAAGCTGGAAGATATAGTATTTTTTCATACTGAATCCAAACTTTTCCTTTACTCTGGCGGTTTCTGCAAGGACCTCTTCTTCTGTCTTTCCGGTTACATTACAAAGACGCTGGATTAAACGTTGATCTCTACGTGCAATCTGATTACGAAGCTTCTGGTATGCTTCATCCGTAGGGTCTTCCATCAGATCTTTTACCGCAAAGAGCTCATAAGAAATCTGATATCTTTCTCTTGCATCAGCCATGATAGTATATGTCTTACCAATGGTCATGTCATATTTTTTCGCTACGGCATCGACATAAGTCAGTTTCTTTACGCTCTTCAGCTTATCATCCGGCACCAGGAACAGCTCCTGTTTGATATATCTCTTTTCAGAAATACCCGCCATTTCTGCAGCCTGCAGCTTTTTCTGTGCCTCTGCCTTATCGCATCCTGCCGCCGTCATCAGTTTTTCAACATAGTCAGGTTCCTTTGGTGCAGCTGTACCAGAATTATTAAGTTTTAATTTTTTTAATAATGTTTTCATTATAATCCACCTGTATTTATATTTCTTAACAAACTAGAAATACTTTACTGCTGACCAGGAACCGAACACTTTCTTTCCTTTCACAGTCTTGTATGCTCTTACTTTGTAATAGAATTTCTTTCCTTTTTTTGCAGCAATTTTAACGGACTTTGCATTCTGACCCTTTACGGTCTTGATAGTTCCATCTTTTGTCTTGCTTGCAGACTGGGAAATCTGGTAACCGGTTTCACCTGAGATGTTTTTCCATGTTACCTTTACGTTCTTAGCATTTACACGTTTTACAGCAGGCGCTTTCAGCATCTTGAATGTGTAGATATCACTTGATGCGTACTTATTGCTAGGTCTTTCACCCTGATAAGCTTTAGAAGATGTGAAAGTTGTAACTCTGAAAGTATATTTTTTCTCTGCCGTCAGTCCCTTTCTTGTTGCAGAAAGTTTGCTGCCGCGATACAGGAATGACCATTTTTTGCTACCGATTGGCTGATATTCAACCTTGTAAACCGTAGCACCCGGTACCTTATCCCATGTAACTTTGACATCTCTGTCCTTCACCTGCTTCAGGGTTACCTTCTTAGGTGCTGCAGGAACAGTGTAAGCAAATACCTCTCCGCTTGCTTTACCGACGTTGATTCTGTCACCGGCTGCTTTATATGGTGTAACCTTGAAATACTGGTCCGCACCGTAATAGTCTTTTGGTACCGTATAAACAAAGCTGGTTCCGTTTACATCGGCAACCTTTTCCCAGAAACCTTTGCTGGATGTTTTCAGGAATACGTAGTATCCGGTTGCATCGTCAACCTGATTCCAGGTAACCTTCAGCTGGTTATATGCTGTGCACTTCACCTTTGCCGCAGTGGTTTTGCTGTAGTTTTCGTAACCGTTTGCAGCGGATGTGATGTGCAGGGCATATAATTCAACGCTTTCTACTCCATTTTTACAGGAGAAGCACTGAATCTTTAACAGCGGCTTGTTGTTTACGCTGGTGTTATGTGCATAGTTTCTGTAATACCCGGCGTACAGACCGGAATCGTCTGCCGGAGCACAGATGCTTGCATGATAGTATGGTCTCTTGCAGTTGCTGTTTGTGCACTTATAGATGATGATATCGCCAGGCGCTACCTTACCTGCGTTAACAGCCTGATTCACATAGTAATAAGTGTCTCCGCCATAGGTAATAAAAGGCTCCGTTGTCAACGGTTTCAGCTCTGCATAGCCGTTTTCCAGCATATAGTTCATATATGCATCTACAGTGTAGCCGGTTCCATTCTTAAACACTCTTGCAGTATCCTGCGGAACGCCGCCTTTCTGTACGCAGGTTCTGGCAAACTCGATACAGTCTGCCTTTGCTGCACCTGGTTCCGTCTTCTCTTCACAATGTGCCTGTGCATACTGTAACGCCGCATTGGCATCATAATTCATTACAGTCTCCGCATGTACTGCACATGCAAAGGAGAGCACCAATGTAAGTGCGATAAATAATGTGCGCATCTTAAAATGTTTCATATCACTCACTCCTGTTTCTCTTTCATACGAGATATAATTTATGGGTTAAATCTGAATTAGATAGCCTTCGTCTTTACTTCTTCTACTAATTTTGCAACGAATTCATCTGCAGACATTTCTCCTAATTCGCCAACCTTTGTGGAACGAACGGATAATGTATTCGCTTCTGCTTCTCTTTCACCGATGACACAGATGTAAGATACTCTTTCGTTTCTTGCTTCTCTCAGCTTGTAACCGATCTTTTCGTTTCTGATGTCTAATTCTACTCTCAGGCCTGCTTCTTCCATCTTCGCAGCGATTTCCTGTGCGTATGGAGCAAACTTTTCTGCAACAGTTAATAACTTAACCTGTACTGGAGCTAACCACAGTGGGAACTTACCTGCAAAGTGTTCAGTCAGGATCCCGATAAATCTTTCGATGGAACCAAAGATTACACGATGAATCATAACAGGTCTGTGCTTTTCGTTGTCGGAGCCAACGTAAGTGAGATCGAATCTCTGTGGCATCTGCATGTCTAACTGGATGGTACCACACTGCCATGTTCTGCCGATGGAGTCTTCTAAGTGGAAGTCTAACTTAGGTCCGTAGAATGCGCCGTCACCTTCGTTAATGATGAAAGGAACGCCGATTTCTTCCATAGCAGCTCTCAGTGCATCTTCTGCTGCTTCCCATTCTTCGTCAGTACCCATGGAATCTTCTGGTCTTGTGGACAGTTCGATGTGGTACTTGAATCCGAACATGTTATATACGTCATCGATAAACTTTACAACGCCGATAACTTCATCCTTAATCTGTTCAGGCAGCATGAAGATATGTGCATCGTCCTGTGTGAATGTTCTTACTCTCATCAGACCGTGCAGTGCACCGGATAATTCATGTCTGTGTACCTGACCTAATTCACCCATTCTGATAGGGAAATCTCTGTAAGACCACATCTTTCTACCGTAGCACAGCATAGAGCCAGGGCAGTTCATTGGCTTAACAGCGAAATCAGCATCATCAATCTTGGTGAAGTACATATTGTCCTTATAGTGATCCCAGTGGCCGGAAGTTCTCCACAGCTGTTCGTTTAAGATCAGCGGTGTCTTGATTTCCACATAACCTCTTCTTCTGTGTTCTTCTCTCCAGAAGTTTTCCAGCTCATTTCTTAAGATCATACCCTTTGGCATGAAGAATGGGAAACCAGGACCTTCATCGAATAGTGCGAATAAATCCATTTCCTTACCGATCTTACGATGGTCTCTCTTCTTCGCTTCTTCTAATCTTGTAATATATGCGTCTAATTCTTCCTGTGTAGGGAATGCTGTACCATAGATTCTCTGCAGCATCTGTCTGTCGGAGTCGCCTCTCCAGTAAGCACCTGCAACGCTCATCAGCTTGAATGCCTTGATCTGACCTGTAGATTCCATGTGTGGTCCTGCACACAGGTCTACAAAGTCGCCCTGCTTATAGAAAGAAATAATTGCGTCCTCAGGCAGATCGTTGATCAGCTCTACCTTGTAGTCTTCGTTTCTTTCTGCCATGAATTTAATTGCTTCTTCTCTAGGTAATTCGAATCTTTCCAGCTTGTGGTTTGCCTGTACAACCTTCTTCATTTCCTTCTGAATCTTCAGCAGATCCTGATCAGACAGCTTATGTTCCATGTCGATATCATAGTAAAAACCGTTATCGATTGCAGGTCCGATTGCCAGCTTTGCATCCGGCCACAGGTTCTTTACAGCCTGTGCCAAAATATGGGAAGCTGTATGTCTATAAGTCAGTCTTACCTGTTCATCTTCAAAATTAATCTTTTCTTTTGCCATTGTTTTCTCCCTCTTTCTTTTTGTATTATATATTAATTTTCTGTATTTACATTTTCTTCTGTATCCGGTTCAGGTGTTTCTTCCGGAACTGCCGGCGTTTCCGGTTCAGGTTCCGGTTCCGGTTCCGGTTCTGGTGTTTCCTCTGGTGCCGGTTCTTCCGGTTCCGGTGTTACGTCCTCTTCCGTTACATCACCGGTACCCTCAGAATCAGGTTTTTCTTCCACATCTTCTGCATCCGGTAAATCCTGCTCCTCTTCAGGTTTCTTCTGCGGATCTTTGTTCTTCGAAGGTTTCTTATCCTTATCTGTGTCCTTTCCCTTCTGATTCTTGGAATTTGCCACATCGCTGATAATCTGATTGCTCATGGTAATGACCAGTTCCGAAGGCTGATACTCTTCCTGCCCGAACATTTTCTTATGCAATTCGATGGTGTTGCTTTCCAGTGTGTCCGCATATACATAGGAAATACCGTTGATTGGACCGCTGCTCTTCTCATATGGCCAGCCCTCGCTTCCCTGAATGTTGAAGCTTGCCAGTCTAGCCGCTAAGGTGAAGATATCGCGGTTACGCAGATTTGTCTGCACCTGCGGCATCATCAGGTTTACAAGGTCATTGAGTTCTGTAACACTCATAACCTTCACCTTTTCGAAGACCTTGGATACTACAATTCTCATACGCTCTGTCCTCTTGTAGTCGTCTCCGACACCCTTACGGATTCTGCCATAAGATACTGCCTGCACACCTTCCAGCGTCTGCTCCCCAGCCTTTTCCACCAGCTGATAGTCTTCCTTGCCGATGTTCTTGGCTGTCTGTTTGGTATATTTGTTCAGCTGTTCAATTTCGTAGTCTTCTACGTTAACCGTAATGCCGCCTACACCGTCTACCAAATCAGCAACTGCCTGGAAGTTTACAACTGCAAACTTACTGATGTTCATATCCATTGCCTGGTTCAGACTCTGCATCATCAATGCTGGTCCGCCGATACGGTTTGCATTGGTAATCTTGTCGTAATAGCCTTCGTCACCCATCATCAAATATGTATCACGGTAGACACTCATCAGCTTCACTTCGCCTGTTTCTTCCTTCAGGCTGAGAATCATGATGGCATCAGCACCGGCGCCCTCGATGTTACTCATATCTCTGGTGTCTACGCCAAGCAGCAGGATGTTTACATAGCCGTCAACGTCTACACAGCCCAGTTCCCTGTCCTTGATGTTTACTCTGTTCAGCATGCCCAGTTTGGAGAAGACGTAGCTGCCAGCGGCAATTCCCGCTACTAACAGCACGATGAGTGCGATAACCAGGGCTTTCTGCCAGGTCTGCATTTTCAAAAAGCCGTCTTTCGCTTTTCTGAAAATGTTCTTCTCGTATTTGTTTTCACTTGCAAATATGCTTTTTTCCTTAAATCTTGCCATATGCTGTTCTACCTGCCCTTTCTGCCGTTTCCCTTGCCTTTTCCATTTACAGCCGGGCCGATTTTCTTCAGTTCTTCTTCTAACGTTTCTTCGTAGAATGCCGCTGCTTCCTGGATTTCTCCATCAAAGAGCATGCATCCCTGTTTCATGACGATGCCTCTGTCACAGAAATTCTTTGCAACATTGGTAGAATGGGTTACAAAGAGAAAAGTGACCTTTCCTGTTGCCAGAACTTCTTTGATCTTCAGGTTGCACTTTCTACGGAAAGCCTTATCCCCTACACTCAGTGCCTCGTCTACGATGAGGATTTCCGGATCCACATTGGCGTTGATCGCAAAACCGAGTCTCGCCTTCATGCCGCTGGAATATCTTCTCACAGGCTGATCGATGTATTCTCCAATGTCAGCGAAATCAATAATCTGCTGTTCCAGTCTGCGTATTTCCTTCTCATCGATACCCATCAGCTGTCCACGGAAGTAGATGTTTTCTCTTCCGGTGAAATCAGGGTCGAATCCTGCAGTCAGCTCCAATAATGCGCTGACTCTGCCGTTGATTTTGATATTTCCTTCTGTCGGGTAAAGAACCCCTGTAATCATCTTCAGCAGTGTGGACTTCCCTGCGCCGTTTTTACCGAAGAGCGCAACAGATTCTCCCTTGTTTATTTTGAAGGAAACATCGTTGATTGCAACCTTGGTCTTCGGCTTGATGTTTTTGAAAAACACAGCTCTGAAACGCTCTTTTTCATTTTTGTAGAGTTTATACCGTTTCGTCACATGCTTAAACTCTATCGCAATATTGTTACTCATAATCTATTTCCTTCCTACAGTACGTCTGGAATATCTTTCTTCAATCTCTTATAAATCCAAATGGACAGAACTCCCATCACTACCGTAACAATCGCGTAATTCCTCAGTTCCGTCGGATTCTCCCAGAACCACTGGTCATAAATCAGGGAATTTCTAAAGCCATTTACGATGATGGTAATCGGATTAAACAGCATTACTTCCCGAATCCATTCGTTTGGAATCTTGGAAACATCGTAAAAGATGCCGGACAACCATAAAAAACCAATCGTAATGGATTTCACGAAGTTCAGGAAGTCTCTGCTAATGCCAGACAGCATACCTGCACATAAGCCCCAGAAATTCCAGAACAGGAAAGCCATCATCATGTACAGAGGCAGCTGCAGATAATAGATATCCGGCATGAAACCGAATGCCATGTAAAGCAGAATCATAAACGCCGTCAGCATCAGGTGAACCAGAAAGTTAGACAGGTTCACAAAGGTTGGAATGGTCGAAATCGGATACTTGATTTTTGTAATCAGGTACGTATATCTTCTCAGGCAGCTGGCGCCGCCGGTTAAAGCACTTCTGCTGTAGAACCAGGGAATCATCCCGGCCATCAGCCACAGGAAATAGGGATAGCCTTCTACAGGCTTACCGCTTCTTAAGCCGATGGAAAAGGCGAACCAGTAGATGGTCAGGGTAATCATCGGTTTCAGAATTGCCCATGCCCAGCCCAGAACAGAGCCTTTGTAGTTCTTTCCTAAATCAGTCTTTGCCAGCTTCCAGATTTGGTTTCTATATTTTAGATGTTCTCTGATAATCTCTTTGATCGTATTCATCCTATATCCTTTCCCATATCCAGGTCTTCCGGCGCGTTATAATCCTTCGTGCCGTCCTCGATATAGATATATTTTTCTCCAATCTGTTTCACATCAAAGGCAAGGCCCGTGAACGACTGGTATACCTGCCATCCCTTGCAGCCTTTGATTTTCTCCGCCAGAAACAGCCGGGTTACATTGTCAAGATGCTGCGTAAATAAAGCTGCATCTTTGACCTTTACTGCTACGATGGATTTTTCATTTCCAAAGAACAGCAGGTCTTCCGCTTCCAAAGTGACGATCTTCTCCATGGCATCATCAGAGTAATATGTATCGCCATAAAGGAAGCATACATCGTCTTCAATCAATTCTCTGGTAAAACGGTCTATTTCTAAAACGTTGTTTTGTGGCTCGTAACGGGTCGCTCCCTCGATATCGTATCTCGGGTCATGGCTGGTAATGAAAACCTGGCAGCCCTGATCCTTCTCGTGGAGCAGCCGCACAGTTCTCGCCAAAAGGGTTTCTCCGCCCACTTCGATGAAATGCTTTGGAATGTTCTGGTAGTTATTCCAGCGGGTGCCCTTTCCGTCGGCCATAATCACATATTTCATGAATGTCTCTCCTAACACTTCACACCGTGGTGACGGTAAAAGTCGCCTAATTCGCCATATCTCTGGCCGCCCCACAGCTGAATAATATTGACGCCGGAAGACGTGTTTGCTTCGATAATGCACATCTCTCCACTGTCAGTAATCAAAATATCCCATGCAATAAAATGCATGTATGGCATCTTGTTTGCTAATTCTAAAATTTCCTTCTTCAGGTTATCCCAATCTGGAATCTTTGCACCCTCAATCGGAGCCTGGGAATCCGGATGCACCTTATACACGTTCAGATTATGCAGACATCTTGCCTCGCTGAGCGTGCCGGTTTCCAAGTCAATCTTCGCTACCAGGCCGCCTCTGCTGCCGTTGTCAACCGGAATGGTTGCGAAGGTACCGATTCTCTGTACCGCAAAGAAGATCTTGAACTGATTGGTTTCGATGTCTCTTAAGGTAATCAGTCTGATGGTGTTTACAGTCTTATCGTAAATCGCATCGGAATATGCGTGCTGCTTCATGGATTCACAGATGAACCAGTCGTCTCTGTTCTTTAAGAATCTGATAAATTCCTCTTCTGTGTATTCCTTCTTGTCGACGAAGAGCTTGCCATCTTCATAAATCAGGATGTTCACGCCGTTACCCTTGCCTGCACCGTAAGGCTTGATGAACAGCTTTCCCTTTTCCTTCAGCAGGGTAATGGCTGATTCGTAACTCATTTCTCTGCTGTCGAAGCTGGTTAAGAAGCCTTTGTTCTTAATCATGTAGCTTTCCGGTACTCTGGTATACTGCTTCAGCACTTCTGCCGCCGCGATTTTGTTGTTAAGTATAAAATCAAAAGGTTCGTTAATATATCTGGAACGGTACCAGTCGAACTCGGATAAGTACTGTTTCTTGTCGTTGTGATCAAAATCATACAGAATCCACTGGTCGGCCAGGTACCCGCCGAAGATGTTGGCTCTCAGTTTCTTGATAAAAGAGCACTTGAAATTGTTCTTCGCGAACACGATTCTGCGCCAGTACAGCACGAACAGTCTCAGTTTATTAAAACATTTCTTTGCAAATTTCAACATGTCTTTACTTCCTTTGTCTCTTAGTTAAAATGGTCGATTACCAGCGCTGCCAGCTTCTTCGTAGAAGTGCCCAGTTCCGGCGGCAGGTATCTCTGACGGTATGCATCCAGCACATCCTGTCTGTAACAGCCTGACGCCAGGTCTTCCATCAAAGATTTTGCATCGTGGAACGCACAGCCCGGCATGGAGTCGAAAGGACTCACGTTGATGCCGTTGTTTTCCATATATGCATCAAAATCGTATAGATAATAATAGGTCTTCTTGTTCAGGACTGCAGCTTCTACTGCGATAGCCGAGTAATCCGTAATCAGATAATCGCATACGGCCAGCAGGTCTACGGCCTTGAATTCCGGGCACATCATCACGCCGGGATGGTCACACTCGATTTTCTGGTTCGGATGACCTTTGATAATCAGAATGTATCTGTCAAAATCGATTTCATCCAGCAAAGGCTCCCACTGCAGTTCCATGTTTCTGCGGAACGTCGGTGCATAGAGGATCACCTGTTTTTCCTTCAGCTCCGGATAGGTCTTGTAAACCGCTTCCCTGTTTGCGGCTTCCGTCTGCAGCAGATGGTCGATTCTCGGCAGTCCGATGTTCACCAGCTTGTCCTCGGTCGTATCAAAAGACAGACAGTAATACGGGTTCCACGCCTCTCCGCCTGCGATGATGATATCATAGTTGCGGTGCATGGCCAGAAGCTTCGCAGTCTGTGCGCTTCTTCCGGAGGCCTTATCCAACGTTTGATAGCCGGATTTCTTAATCTTGCCGATGGCATGCCACATCTGAATGACCGTCAGCTTCTCCTTATGTTTCAGGATGGAAATGACCGGCCAGTATGCATCCAGTACACATACACTTGCCGTTGCCATATGATACATGCTCCGCAGTGTATCCCAGGCAAAGCCTAAAAGGCCGCTTTTGCTGTCGTCGAGACGGTTGCAGATTGCGGTGATTTTCACTTCTCCGTCCTGCCTGATCAGTTCGTCTTTTAACATGACAAAATCCAGGCTCAGGTCATCTGCCTGCCTGCTTAAAAATAATACTTTTTTCGGTTGTGTCGGGAATAATTTCAAAAGTCCGTATACAAGACTCAGGCAAATCTTCCCAATGATTATCATGTACTTCATATTCTTTTTCACCTACTAATACATTGTAATAGTTTATCATATTTATGCAGATTTGTAAACCGTTCGGGCCACTGTTCTTCACCCGAATCCCCCTTATTTTGGGGGCTTCGGATTGAAACATAACGCCAGCAGATAACCCCATGCAACTGCCACCGTAATTCCAGCTGCGGTGGCTTTTAATGCACCCTGAATGACACCTATAATACCCGATTCGGCGCCTTCTATGGCCCCCTTTGCCAATGCGTAACCAAACCCCGGAAGGGGTACCGTGGCCCCCTGGTGCGCCAGGTTTACCAAAGGCTCATAGAGCTGCAGCGCCTGCAGAACCACGCCTGACAAAACGAGGATGACCAGGACCCTTGGCGTGGTCAGTTTTGTCCGGTCCATCAACACCTGTCCAATAACACAGATGCCTCCGCCGATGAGAAACGTATACAGATAATCCATTTAACACACCTCCAATACGACGCCGTGGGCAATCCCGGGAATGCTCTCTCCCTGGAAAGGACTGATGGTAGACAACATGGCCCCCGTAGAAAGGAGCAGCACGCGGTTGAGATCCCCCTGTTGCAGCCGTTTCAAAATATATCCCGAGAAGACAGCAGCTGAACACCCGCAGCCGCTTCCTCCACTATGGACATCCTGCCGCTCCCTGTCATACAGCATGGCGCCGCAGTCATCATAGCGGCTCTTTACCAGTCCGGCGTCCATCCCCGCATCAATGAGAAGATCGGCCGCGATGGCCTTTCCCACAAAGCCCAAATCTCCGGTGAGAACCAGATCATAATCCGCAAAGGACCGTCCCGTATCGGCGAAATGATGCAGAATCGTATCCACCGCTGCCGGTGCCATGGCGCTTCCCATCTGATTGGCATCTTTGACCCCCGCGTCGATGACCTTCCCGATGGTTCCACAGTCCACACGGATACTACTTCTCTTTTCTGATAACACCATGGCGCCGGCCGCTGTCGCAGTCCATTGTGCAGAAGGCGGCCTCTGATTCCCGTGTTCCACCGGCATGCGGAACTGCCTTTCCGCGGTGCAGAAGTGGCTGGACGCACCGACTACGATGTTGTGGGCAAATCCGCCCTTCGTCAGCATAGCCCCCAGAAGCAATGACTCCGTCATAGTGGAACAGGCCCCGTACAGCCCCAGGAAGGGCAGCTGCAGGTCTCTCGCCATGAAGGACGAAGACATAATCTGGTTGAGCAGATCACCGCTCAGAACCAGGTCGATGTCCGACTTTTCTCTCCCAGTCTTTTTCATAGCCAGCATCATGGCCTCCTTTAGCATTTTACTCTCTGCCTTTTCCCAGGTCTTCTCACCGTACCTGTCGTCTTTGAGCCTGAAATCGAACCATTCCGAGAGAGGCCCCTCACCTTCTTTTCGTCCGACCACGGCCGCACCGCCCGCGACAAAAGGTCCGTTTTCGAAATAAACTGTCTGTTTTCCAAGTTTTCTGTCTGCCATCTTCTCCTCCTTAAAACAGTCCTGCAATCCAGTATATAACGCCTGCAGCTGTCGCTGCCGTAATACCGCAGACCAATACCGGCCCTGCTACCGTAAACAGTTTGGCGCCGGCACCCAGCACGATACCTTCTTTCTTGTATTCCATGGCAGGTGCTACCATGGAATTGGCAAAGCCGCTGATAGGGACGATGACGCCTGCACCAGCCGTCTTTGCGATGGTATCGAAAGGGCCGAGAGCTGTCAGAAGCTGGGCAATCATGATGATTCCAACGGTGACCAGGGTCTGGGCATTCTTTTCTTCCATGCCCCCTTCCATCAGCAGGTTGTTTGCCAGATATGCCAGGGTACAGATACTGCCGCCCGTAAAGAAAGCCCACAGGCAGTTTTTCAGATAGGGCGGTTTAGGCGTAAACGGCTTTACATAAGCTGCATAACCCGCCTCGATGTCTTTTTTCTGAACTTCTTTTTTCATCTTTCTCACCTCATTTTCCCCTTTAGTATTTGGCAAATCCAGCAAATTATGCCATAATGAGAGATAGTAAAACGGACAAGGAGAAAAGAGATGAACAGACAGATTATTTTGGCGTCTTCCTCCCCCCGCAGAATCGAGATGATGAAGCGCCATGGATATAACCCGGAAATCAGACCTTCCGACATCGACGAAACCCTGCCTGACGACATCAGCATGAAGGATGCTGTCATGTTCCTGGCACTAAAAAAAGCCCTCGACGTGGAGAGCCGCTGTACCTTCCCCGAAGACCAGGGAAAACTGATTATCGCCGCAGATACGGTAGTCTACAAAGACGGTATTTTAGGAAAACCCCTCGACCGCGCCGACGCATTCGACATGCTGACACGCATCAAAAATACCAGCCATCAGGTTGCCACCGGTGTCGCCATCATCGAGGCAGGCTGTCCCAACAAGGTTGTCTTCTGCGATGTGACCACGGTCTTCTGCAAAGACTACACAGAGGAGGAACTTCATGCCTACCTGGATACCGATGAGCCCTACGACAAGGCCGGTGCATATGCAATCCAGGGTATCTTCGCGAAACATATCGACCGCTACGAAGGCTCCTTCGATACGGTTGTCGGGTTCCCGTGGGATATGATTGAGAGCAAATTAAAAGCGTTCGCTGAATAGCGAACGCTCTTTTTTTAAAGCCATTCGGTGCGATAGAGTGGGAATAAGCCCGTCTCTCCATCATAATCCATGAGGTTCTGCTGATACAAAGTCCCTTTCGTACCGACGGTGTCGGTCACATCCGGCTCCATCAGCATGGCAAGCAATACCCGGTGATAATCCGATGCAGAAAACAACCAGGCACCTGCATCGAAAACAGTTTCCCCATAAGGCATCAGTTCTGCCACGATGTCTTTCTCATGGGCTCCTTCTTCCCGAAGTCCGATACACCGGTACTGCGCCGATTTCAGGCAGGTTCCCGGATCCAGTTTCAATACTTCGCAGCCCGTATTCTCAGCTCTGCCCAGAATGGACTCAATATGCTCGGCATCTGCCGGCACCACGTAGGCATCTGCAGCCTTCCGCATGCGCAGCGCAAAATCGTTGAGTTGCAGCCCCTCTTCCATTCGTTTGTAAAGATTTCCATTCAGGTAATACTGTTCGTTGATGCCCTGATATGGCGTAAAGACCTGTTCAGAGCTTTCGTGCTGCAGCACCAGTTCTGTCATTTCCGCAGCCTGCAGTCTTGCTTTTGCAACAGTTTCTTTGATTTCCCCGGCAGATGCGGCTACGTTTTTGATATAAGCCAGCATGATATCCTTCTGGGCCCTGACTCTTTTGTCATATCCGTAGCGGCCTCCGCCAATACCTCTGGTCTCTATGAGAAACGACAGGCACTGATGAAGTCCGTAAAAACATCTTCCAAAGGATGCCTTCTCCGCCGTCCCAAAATGATAGATTCTGTAATCCTTTTTCTTTAGTTCATCAAAAACCTGTCCGCAGACCGCGTAGCTCCATGCCCGCACTTCTCCTGCGATATTCAGGCTGGTTGCAGGTGAGGACATGATCTCACATCCTTTTTTTACAAAAGGCTCCCCATCTTCTGCATCTGTCACAAAAAAGGTAAACTCGTGACCGTCCAGCACCACTTCCGGCTCCAGGACTCCGGCCGCCTGATGGAGCAGCCTGGTCTCATAGGCATCACACGCCATGTGGTCCCGGTTCAGATCGATGTTATCATAGGCCATTCTGCGATACAGGTAGGCCGCCTCCGGATTGGCTCGCGGTACGACTACCAGATTTACGTGATGCAGGAGATCCTGAAGTTCTTCCTCCTCGCAAAAGGCTTCCAAAACCGCCAAAGCCCCATCGCAGGCCGCAGGCTCATTTCCGTGAATCTGGGCCTGATACCAGATGTTTACCTTCTCGCTCTTCGCAAGCTGTCCCAGCGCTTCCTGCCAGCAGCCCGATAACTTCTCTTTTGACAAAACTGCCAAAGGAATGGTAAATCCGTAATGCTGTGATTTACCAAAAGGATAACAGGTCAGTATATCACACCGGCCTTCCAGCTCACCCAGCGCCGCCTCCATTTCATCCTGCTTCATGCATTGATGATGCTGCGGCACTGCAGAGTCGCTGTAAATATCCAGTATTTCATCAGGCCAGATGCATAGGAGCTCGTCCTTCTGTGTACGCTTGAAGTACTCCGGCGCATCCGGTGCCACTACGGTCGGCTGATATCCTTCCGCACGGCCGCCCGATGTACACACTGGCACGATGATTTCTTCCAGGAATTCATGCAGACAGACATCCCTGCGGTCCTCTTTGATGGCGATGACCTTCAGCGTCGGATGGATGCTTTCACCGGTAATATGACAGCTGTATACACCCGCCGAAAGGTCATAACATCCGTTCTCCTTTGCCGCAAACGGTGTCAGATTCCCTTTTTCCAGCATTTCATCCAGGCTGTCCCCTGCAGTTTCCGGACATCCTCTATAAAGTTGCACCGTGAAGTTCTTCATAGTTCTGCCTTCCTGTCTCTTCGTTATGTTAAGATATTAATCCATTTCTTACTTCTGAACCGCGGCACGCAGGCAACAATGCGGACCAGTTCTCCTGCCGCAACCAGAATCATCGCCACCGGCAGGCTGGCATCCAGTACCAGCACCGCAAGATATGCCATCGGAACCTGCACCAGAACATTGCAGACCAGTTCTAAGTACATACAGAAAACCGTATCCCCGCCGGCACGCAGGATACCGCAGATATAAATATATGCCAGCATCTTCGGACCGATTAATAACGCCATCACGACCAGCGTATCATACATCAGTTCCAGGGTAGATGCGTCGAAGTTAAAGAACCCGGTCACCGGTCTGCATACGACAAGCATCAGCACCGTAACCGTGACAATCAAAACCCAGGTGGCACGAATAGACCACTTGCCGTTGACATAAGCCAGCTCTTTGTTTTTCTGCCCCAGAGTCTCCCCGATGAGCATCATGGTTGCATTGCCCACGCCAAAGAAGACAGACTGCAGCATATCAGAAATCGTATTGGCAACCTGGGCCACCGCCAGGGCTTCCGTCCCGATTTTGCCGTATGCCATGAATATCAGTGCAATACAGGCCGCCCAGCTGAACTCGGAAAGCACGACCGGAACCGCCGTACGTGCCGTTTTGATGAAGTACTGCATGTTAAAGGAAAACAGCTGCTTCGGTCCCGCTTTGAACGGATGACTCTTCTGCAGGTAAATCACCGCAAACAGTACTACAAATTCAAAGATTCTTGCAATCAAAGTCGCTACCGCCGCGCCTCTTACACCCAATTCCGGGAAACCTGCCACGCCAAAGATGAGCAGGTAGTTCAGCACCGCGTTTACACAAAGTGCCACTGCATTGACAATGGTTGGCAGCTTCAGATTCTGGATTGCCCTGGAGTTATAGGATATGGCCATGGACAATCCTGCAAAGAAATAGGAAAAGCAGGCAATCCTGATGTATGACACACCCAGCGCAATGACAGCGGGATCTTCGGAAAACAGTCCCAGCAGCACCGGTGCGAAAATGTAAGCGCCTCCAGTCACCAGCGTCGAAAACACTGCGCCAACAATGTAGTTCATTCCCAGCATCTTCCTCACATTGGGAATATCTCTTGCACCCCAATACTGGGCCGTATGTACTGCCGCGCCGGCATAAAATCCAAAAAGCGTAATTACGAAAACGAAATAGACCTGATTGGCCGCGCCAACTGCTGCAACTTCCGCCTCTCCCAGTCTGCCGATCATCAGGGAGTCAATCAGATTCAGCCCGATGCTGATTAAATTCTGGAATACGATGGGAAGACCGATAAAAAACATCTTCCTGTAGAATTCTCTGCTGTTATCATTTAGTGTCGTCATTCTTTTCATCTCTCCATATTGCTTGATACCTGTATTCTACCACATCTATACAAAAAAACATAATAAAAAGACGACTCCTTGGAGTCGTCTTTTTGTTATAGTTTTCCGTTATTATAACTTATTTTTCGGAAGCGTCGAATAAAGCTTCAGCGTTGTCCCATTCAGCAATGATTTCTGGGATAACCTTGTATAAGTCACCTACGATACCGTAGTCAGCAACTTCGAAGATAGGAGCATCTGGGTCCTTGTTGATAGCTACGATGATATCGGAGTTCTGCATACCAGCTAAGTGCTGGATAGCACCGGAGATACCGCAAGCGAAGTAGATTTCTGGCTTTACAGTAGTACCAGTCTGACCTACCTGGTGGGAGTGATCGATCCAGCCATTGTCAACACATGCTCTGGAAGAACCAACAACACCGCCAACCTTGTCAGCGAATTCCTTGATTAATTCGAAACCGGAAGCATCGCCTAAACCTCTACCGCCGGAGCAGATGATCTTAGCGTCTGTTAAGGAAACCATTTCCTTAGCGGACTTAACGATATCCTTGATTTCGATTCTGATATCTTCAGCAGTGATTTCTGGAGTAACCTTTACGATTTCACCAGTAGCGCCTTCAACTCTAGGTTCCTTCTGCATAACGCCTGGTCTTACAGTGGACATCTGAGGTCTAGTCTTAGGACATACGATTGTAGCCATTAAGTTACCACCGAATGCTGGACGAGTCTGCTTGATGCCTGTGTCAGGATCGTTAGGGTCTAATGTGGAAGTATCTAAAGTAGTGTTCTTGTTAGCGAAGTCGATGTACTTGGAAACCTTTACGTCCAGGTGAGTACAGTCAGCTGTCAGACCAGTGTTGCATCTAGCAGCGATTCTTGGAGCAAAGTCTCTACCGATGTGAGTAGCACCGTACAGTACGATTTCAGGCTTGTATTCGTCGATTAACTGCTTCATAACCTTTGTGTAACCGTCAGTTGTGAAGTTTTCTAACAGTGGATCTTCTACTAAGTAAACCTTTTCAGCACCGTATTCGAAACATTCCTGTGCCAGGTGTTCGATGTTGTTACCCATTAATACTGCGCAGATCTGAGTATCTTCGGAGATATCCTTAGCTAATCTCTTACCTTCGCCGATTAATTCTAAAGCAACGTTCTGCATTTTGCCCTGTCTCTGTTCAGCAAATACCCAGATGTGCTTGTATGCGGATAAGTCAACTTTTGCTTCCTGCTTAACTTCCTTGATAGCGCCGAACTTACAAGCAGTCAGACACTGGTTACAAGAAGAACACTTAGCGTTAATTTTAGCAACCTTACCTAACTTGTTGCCATCATAAGCTTCAAATTCAAAGGCATCATATGGGCAGGATTTAAAACATGCACCACAGCCAATACATTTATCTTTTAAAATTTCAACAGCCATTATTATTCCTCCTCAATTAGATAATGTGCTTACCCTTCAGCTCAACCAGTAAGTTCTTAGCCTGTTCGTTTGCAGTGTCGCCTGCAACCTTGTGACCAGGAGCCTTTGGAGCTGGAGTGAAGGATCTGTAAACGTTTGTAGGGGAAGCTTCCAGACCTACTGTAGTCAGGTCAACTTCGATGTCCTTAGCGTTCCAAACCTTGATATCCTTAGCGCCGTAGATACCAGCGATGTTCATGTATCTTGGTTCGTTCAGTTCCTTGATTGTAGTTAACATACATGGAGTCTGCAGACCGATTAATTCATAACCGTCTTCCATCTGTCTCTTAACAGTGATGTCCTTCATGTTTTCTGCTAATTCGAATTCTTCAACATAAGTAACCTGAGGTAAGTCTAACTTTTCAGCAACCTGAGGACCAACCTGAGCAGTGTCACCGTCGATAGCCTGTCTACCAGCGAAGATCAGGTCAGCAGGACCATTGTCCTTTTCCCATCTCTTGATAGCAGCAACTAATACGTTGGAAGTAGCCTGTGTATCGGAACCACCAACAGCTCTGTCGGATACCAGGATACCTTCGTCTGCACCCTTAGCGATACATTCGAATAACAGGTCAGATGCCTGAGGAGGACCCATGGATACAACTGTAATAGTTACATCTTCATACTTATCTTTAATTCTTAAAGCTTCTTCTAAAGCGTTAGCATCGTCGTGGTTTAAGATGCTTGGAACGCCGTCTCTGATCAGAGTACCAGTCTTAGGGTTAATTTTGATAACGTTAGTATCTGGTACCTGCTTTGCGCATACGATAATCTTAAATGCCATTTTCTATTCCTCCTACGATCTTATTTCTTGAATGTGTTAGCAGCGATTACCATTCTCTGTACTTCGGAAGTACCTTCGTAGATTTCAGTAATCTTAGCGTCTCTCATCATTCTTTCAACTGGGTAATCCTTAGTGTAACCGTAACCGCCGTGGTACTGTACACACTTAGTAGTTACTTCCATTGCAGTTTCAGCAGCGAACAGCTTAGCCATAGCAGCAGCTTCACCGTAAGCCATGTGCTTATCCTTCATGTCAGCAGCCTTGTAGATTAACAGTCTGGAAGCTTCGATCTTAGTCTTCAGGTCAGCCATACCGAACTGTAATGCCTGCATCTGGGATAATTTCTTACCGAACTGCTTTCTTGCCTGCATGTATTCAACTGTAACGTCGAATGCACCCTGAGCAATACCTAAAGCCTGGGAAGCGATACCGATACGGCCGCCGTCCAGTGTGGACATAGCTACCTTGAAGCCCTGACCAACCTGACCTAACAGTCTGTCTTCTGGAATTTCGCAGTTTTCGAAAATTAATTCAGTAGTGGAAGATGCGCAGATACCCAGCTTATCTTCTGTCTTACCGATGGAGAAGCCCTTGTCACCCTTTTCTACGATGAACGCAGAAATACCGTGGTTACCCTTGGACTTATCTGTCATAGCCATGCAAACGAAAACGTCAGCGTAGCCACCGTTAGTGATGAATACCTTGGAACCGTTTAAGATCCACTTACCATCAACTAATTCAGCCTTAGTCTGCTGACCGGATGCGTCAGTACCAGCACCTGGTTCTGTCAGACCGAAAGCACCTAACTTCTTACCAGCTAATAAATCTGGCAGGTACTTAGCCTTCTGTTCTTCGTTACCCCAAGCGAAGATTGGCCAGCAGCACAGGGAAGTGTGTGCGGAGCAAATAACGCCTGTGGATGCGCAAACTCTGGATAATTCTTCTACAGTGATAGCGTAGGAGATGTGGTCACCACCTGCTCCACCGTATTCTGTTGGGAATGGAACGCCCAGTAAGCCGTACTTTGCCATCTTTTCTACAGTTTCAACTGGGAATCTGTGTTCTGCGTCGATTTCTGCAGCTAAAGGTTCAACTTCGTTAACAGCAAATTCTCTTACCATTTTTCTTACGAATTCCTGTTCCTTCGTTAATTGAAAGTTCATGTAAATGCCTCCTTAAATTATAATAACGGTCCATCTTTAGTGATGGATTTTTAACCGCGTAAAACTATGCTGTCGGAAAATCTTTGTTACAAAAATAACAGCATACACATA
Organism: Bacillota bacterium; assembly: GCA_017522185.1. GTDB lineage: Bacteria > Bacillota > Clostridia > Peptostreptococcales > Anaerovoracaceae > Senimuribacter. Next base: position 53,490 of record JAFWZZ010000028.1, read on the forward strand.
TAGTAAACCATGTTCTTCGACTTTTTGCAAGCTATTTTTGCTTTTCCTGCAATAAAATGTCGAAAATAAAAGTGAACCGATTTCGTATCACTTTCCCACCATATTCTCACGGATTTTCCCCAATGCCCGCTTCTCAATTCTGGAAATCTGGACCTGGGAAACGCCAAGCCTGTCTGCAATCTGCTGCTGGGTCAGATCTCTGAAATAACGGAGAAGAATCACCTGCCGCTCTTTCTCCTGCAGTGCCGCGATTTCATCCTTCATCACCATGATATCCACACGGCGTTCCCCGCTGTCATCCTGCATTCCTTCTCCATAATTCTGCCCCGCCGGCAGCTGGTCCAGACTGGCTATGCTGCTCAGGTTCTCCGCCGCTTCCATAATCTCCAGCACCCTTTCCCGTGAGATGCCCAGCGTGGCAGCGGTCTCGCTGATACGTGGCTGCCTGCCTTCTTTTTTCTCAAAGTCTGTCTGCGCCTGGCGCAAAGCAGCGATGTCAGACTTCAGCGCCCGGCTGACCTTGATCCTGCCGTTATCCCGGAAGAAGCGTTTGATTTCTCCCATGATCATCGGGACGGCATAGGTAGAAAACATGACGTCAAACTCCGGATTAAACTTCTCTACTGCACGCAGCAGTCCCATATACCCGATCTGTATCAAATCCTCCATCTCGTGCTCACCAGAAACAAATCTGGCGGCGATTTTCTTCACCAGGCCGGTGTTGTCCATGGCAAGCCGCGCCTTTGCCTCCTCATCGCCCTTTTGTGCCCGTTCAATTAATATGTATGTTTCTTCCTTGGGAATGGGTGTGTACCTACAGGTCATAGTAAGTATCCAGGCATTTGATCAGCGTCACGACGGTGCCCTCGCCCGGCTTGGCCTCCACAAGCACCTTGTCCATGAAGCTCTCCATCACGGTAAATCCCATGCCGGACATCTCTTCCTCCGGCAGTCCGGAGAACAAAGGCTCCATGGCCCGCTTCACATCAGAAATCCCGATACCGTAATCGGTAATCCTGATCAGCAGCTTATCCGGCTCCAGCTCCTCCATCTCCATCAGGATTCTGCCTTTTCCCTTTTTTTCATATCCGTGAATAATCGCGTTGCTGACAGCCTCAGATACAGCTGTCTTGATTTCCGTCAGTTCTTCTACCGTTGGATCTTTTGCCGCCGCGTAGGCACTGACCACCGCTCTGGCGAACCCCTGGTTCTGCGGCAGCGCCTCAAACTCTGTTTTGATATAATTCTTCTTCATCCCTGCCTCCTTATGTCTCCGGCTCTGTATCTTCGTATTCCATCAAAGTAAACACCCCGGACATGTCCAGAATCTGTTTCACCAGCCTGCCGGCATTCCGGATGGTCACCCTGCCGCCTGTTGCGTGGACCTTTTTGTATCTGCCCAGCACCATGCCAATGCCGGAGCTGTCCATAAACTCCACGCCGGCGAAGTCAAAGATCAGATCTCTGGTGCCGCACAGCCCAATCTCGTCATCGATATCGCTGCGCAGTTTCGGTACTATATGATGATCAATTTCACCCGATAACGAGACGATTAGCGTATCATCATCTACATAAAAAATCATATCCATAGAAAAACCCCCTTTCCTCCATTATATTCCCGGAAAGGGGGCATGTCTTTAGGAGAAAAAGGGGGTATGTTTCTATTTTTGTCGAATCCTACTTCTGACGGATCTGTACGATTTCCTCAGCTGCTACAGCTGCCGCAACCAGACCTTCTACATCCAGTTTGCTTTCGGATTCTTCGATACGCGCAAGCTTTGGCTTTGTAGTCGGATGCTTTGGTAGGAATACGGTACAACAGTCTTCGTAAGGCTGGATGGAAGTCTCGAAAGTGCCGATTTCCTGTGCCTTGTCCATGATATCGATCTTATCCATGGCAATCAGCGGTCTCATAACAGGCATCTTTACCACGTTATCGGTAACCACCAGGGCTTCTGCCGTCTGGCTGGCAACCTGACCCAGGTTTTCGCCGGTGATCAGCATCATCGCCTTGTTGTTCTCTGCGATTCTTTCTGCAATACGCATCATGAATCTTCTAACCAAAATGGTAGTCTCTTCTTCAGGACAGTTCTGTACAATCTGTTCCTGGATTGGCAGCAGGTTTACCACGTGCATCTTGAAGTTGCCGCAGTAGGAAGCCACGATTCTTGCCAGGTCTTCTACCTTTTCCTGTGCTCTCTGGCTGGTGTAAGGATAGGAATGGAAATGTACGGCTTCGATTACCATGCCGCGTTTTGCCATCATCCATGCTGCAACCGGGCTGTCGATACCGCCGGACAGCAGTACCATGCCTTTGCCGTTGGTGCCCAGCGGCAGGCCGCCGAATCCGGCAATCTTATCCTGATAGATATAGGATCTGTCTGCACGCACGTCCACATACAGCAGTACGTCAGGATTGTGTACGTCTACCTTCAGCACTTTGCAGCCGATCAGTACCTTCGCGCCGATGATTCTGCCGATGTCAGGAGACTTCACCGGGAAGTTCTTGTCCGCACGTTTCGCTTCTACCTTAAAAGTCTTGACACCCTTTGTTTCGATTAAGTTCATCATATATTTCACAGCTTCTTCACCGATATCGTCCAGGTTGCTTGGTGCTTCCACAGCAGGGCTGATGGACGCCACCCCGAATACCTTTGCAATCTGACGCACCAGAATATCCGTATCTACGTCCTTGTCGGCTCTGACGAAAATCAGGCCTTCCTGACGCTTCACATCTACGTTGCCCAGACCCTTCACGTTGCTTCTGATTCTGTCAACCAGCATACGTTCAAAGTATGGCTTGTTCATACCCTTCAGAGCAACTTCGCCGCATCTGACGATAAAAATGTTCTGTTCGTTCATCTTTCGTTCTCCTTATCTGAATGATCCCAGTCTGCGGAATCTGGTTACCGCAGCGTTTACTTTATCTAACACGTAATCCATTTCTTCGATGGTATTTGCTTCGCTGAAGCTGAAACGGATTGCACCTTCAATTTCTTTGTCCTTTAATCCCATAGCGGCCAGCACGTGGCTTCTGCCTTTCTTGTTGGAGGAGCATGCGGAACCGGTGGATACGAAGATGTTATCCTGCTCCAGCGTATGCAGCAGCACTTCCCCTCTGGTACCCATGAAAGAAATGTTCAGCACAGACGCAGCGCCGTCATCTGGGCTGTTGACTTTGATATCTTTAATCTGGTCTTCAATGCCCCGCTTCAAGTAGTCACGGACTTCAGCCATCTTTGCGACTCTCTCATTGAGGTTCGGAATAGCAATCTGACATGCCGCATCAAAACCTACAATGCCAGGGACATTTTCTGTGCCGGAACGCATGTGGCGCTCCTGGCCGCCACCAACCAGATATGCAGGCAAGTTAATACCCTTCTTCACGTAGAGCGCCCCCATTCCCTTAGGACCGTGAATCTTATGGGCACTGACGGAAATCAAGTCTGCCCCGGTATGTTTCAAATCTATTTTACCATAGGCCTGTACCGCATCGGTATGGAATACCGCCTTACCTTTCATCTTAGCGATTTCCTGTATCGGCATAATCGTGCCGGTCTCATTGTTTACCGCCATAATGGAAATCAAAATCGTCTCATCATCAATGGCCGCCTTCAACTGATTCATGTCTAAACGGCACTTGTCATCGACGCCAATATATTCTATATTGTAGCCTTCTTTCTCTAAAACCTTGCAGGCTTCCAAAACGGCAGGATGTTCAACCTTGGATGTGATGATTTTCTTTCCTTCCCTGCGTTTAGCATGAGCAATGCCGTACAGCGCAGTATTGTCACTCTCCGTACCACAGGACGTAAAAATAATTTCATCCTCTCTGGCACCTAGAGACTCCGCAAGATGTTGTCTCGCCGCTCTCACTCTCTTTTCAGAAGCCAGACCTAAAGAATGCAGAGAAGACGGATTTCCGTACAGGTCTTCCATTGCCTGTTTCATTTCCAGGGTTACCTGGTCATATTGTCTAGTTGTTGCACTATTATCCAAATATACAAACATATTCTTTCTCCATATAAACTGATAAAAACATTAAACCATGATATGAATCCATTTATTACTTAAATATCTGCGATATTCCACGATAGCTTTGATGATGTTTCCGACAGATGCTACTGCCAGACACAAATGTAACGGTAATTGCAGGGCTAAAACAGCGAAATACGCCAGCACCACTTCGATGACCAGATTGCAGGTCAGCTCTACGGTCATACAGAAAACAGTGTCGCCACCCGCTCTCAACAGGCCGCATTGTACCGAATAAGCGACCATACGGGGAATCTGTGTAATCGCATATGCAGTCAGCGTCAGATGCAGCATTTCCGTTGTGGCCACATCAAAATCATAAATAGCCGCCACGGGTTCCCTCAATAGCAAAATTACCACCGCCATCAGGAAATTGTAGCACCACTGGACTTTGATAAATTTTTTGGCATGACTCAATGTCAATTCTACATTCTTTTCGCCCAGCGTCTGTCCCGTCAATGCCGCCGATGCATTTCCCAAAGCAAACATGGTACATTGACAGATTTTGCAGATAATGCTGCTAACCTGAACCACCGCCAGGGCCTCTGCACTGATTCTTCCATAAGCCGCGAACACTAACGCAACACCTAGAGCCCATCCTCCCTCACTGAGAACAACAGGAGCCGCCGTCTTCATCATCGACTGAAACAATTTGATGGAAAAATCCCGATATTCTTCCAGCTTACCATGGAGTGGATGTTTCTTGTCCAGGACAAGATAAGTAATCAAAGCAATCATCTCGATGATACGCGCCGTCAAAGTTGCTACTGCGGCCCCTCGCACGCCCAGTTCCGGACACCCGAAGTTTCCGTAAATCAACATGTAATTCAGTACCGTATTAATGAGAATACAGCAGACACTGATCAATGTTGGGAATTTAACAGACTGCACTGCTCTGCAGTTATACGCAATAGCAAAGCTTACGCCAATTGTCAGATAGGTGAAAGAGGCAATCCTAATATAGTCGATGCCTAATTCGATGACTTCCGTCTCACAGGTAAACAAGCGTAAGATCTGTTCTGGAAACAGATGGACAACCGTCAAAGTCAGCACTGCCAATGTCAGTCCAATCGCCAAATCCATACCGAATATACTTTTTATCTTTTTGTAATCTTTTGCTCCGAAATACTGTGCAACCAAAACCGCCGCACCACTGAATAGACCGAACAAAATCATTTCGTAGATTCCGTAGACCTGATTCGCCGTACCCACAGCTGCTAACGGAAATGCGCCCAGCCTGCCAACCATAACGTTATCGATGAGATTCAGGCTGACAGTAATCAGATGTTGAAATGCCAAAGGCAATGCTAATAAGAATAATCTCTTGTAATATGCCATAATTTCAGCCCCGTGTATATAACTACAAATAACTCCCCACTTTTCATGGGGAGTTAATTAGGTTTACTTATTTAGCGTAATCGATTGCACGAGTTTCTCTCACAACGTTAACCTTAATCTGACCTGGGTATTCCAGTTCGGATTCAATCTTCTTGGAGATTTCTCTTGCCAGTAATGCGATGCTTTCATCGTTAACTTCTTCTGGCTTTGCAATGATTCTGATTTCTCTGCCGGCCTGGATTGCGAAAGATTTGTCTACACCAGGAGTTGTGTTAGCGATTTCTTCTAACTTTTCTAATCTCTTGATGTAAGCGTCTAATGTTTCTCTTCTTGCACCCGGTCTTGCAGCAGACAGCGCATCAGCAGCTGCAATCAGAACAGCTTCCATGCTCTTTGGCTCATAGTCGCCGTGGTGTGCCGCCATGCCGTTGATAACAGCAGCAGATTCCTTGTACTTCTTCAGAACCTGGATACCGATATCTACGTGGGTACCTTCGTATTCATGGTCTAATGCCTTACCGATGTCGTGGAGTAAACCGGCACGCTTTGCCAGTTTCACGTCCAGACCCAGTTCACCGGCCATCAGTCCTGCTAAATGAGCAACTTCTACGGAGTGCTTCAGCACGTTCTGGCCGTAGGAAGTTCTATACTTTAATCTTCCCAGTAACTTAATCAGTTCCGGATGCAGGTTGTGGATGCCCACTTCGAAAGTCGCCTGTTCACCTTCTTCTTTGATGATGGCGTTTACTTCCTTCTCTGCCTTTTCTACCATTTCTTCGATTCTTGCAGGATGGATTCTGCCGTCAACAATCAGCTTTTCTAAAGCGATTCTTGCGATTTCACGTCTTACAGGATCGAAGCCGGAAATGATAACCGCTTCCGGTGTATCGTCGATGATTAAATCAACGCCTGTCTGGGTTTCAATCGCTCTGATATTTCTACCTTCACGACCGATGATTCTACCCTTCATTTCGTCGTTTGGAAGTGCAACAACAGAAACTGTACTTTCAGCAACATGGTCTGCAGCACATCTCTGGATTGCTCCTGTGATAATCTGCTTCGCCCTCTTGTCAGCTTCTTCCTTTGCCTTCAGTTCGATGTCCTTGATCATTAAGGACGCGTCATGTCTGACATCCTTTTCAATTTCATCCAGTAAGAGAGCCTTTGCTTCTTCTGCAGTCAGGCCGGAAATCTTTTCCAGTTCTTCAATCTGCTTTGCAACAAAGCCTTCTAATTCTTTCTTCTTAGCTAAAATCTCGTTTTCGTGTTTTGTAATGCTGTCTTCTCTTTTTTCAATGTTTTCCAGCTTTTTGTCGAGAGATTCTTCTTTCTGAATCATTCTTCTTTCGGCGCGCTGGATTTCCGCTCTTCTTTCTTTTACTTCGCGTTCCGCATCCGTACGCATGCGGTGTGCTTCTTCTTTTGCTTCTAATGTAATCTCTTTTTTAATTGTTTCAGATTTATTCTGGGCGTCCAGGATCAGGTTTCTGGCCTTCTGTTCGGCACTGCCGATCGCCTTTTCGCCAATGTTCTTTCTAATGATATATCCTACCAGCACACTAATAAATGCAACTACTACGATAATCACAATCCATAAAATCGGAGACATAAAAGCACCTCCTTTTCTTATTCAATTTGTCTGTATCTTCAAGTGATCTTTAAAAAAGATTTGCATTACATAATTAAAACTTGATATATTCACACAAACTATATTATAATGTTCATGGCAACCCAATGTCAAGAACAAGAAAGGGAAACTATGAACAATTTTTCTAATTTGTCTAAAAATATTGACAAGATTATGGTCGCCTGCGTCATCACTCTGGCGGCAGTCAGCCTGCTGACCATCTCCAGCGTACACCTGGGAGAAGGCATCAGCCGTGAGGTTATCGTACAGGCCGCAGCCTATGTGCTGGGCGCCATCGGCGTCATCATCATTCTGACACAAAACTACAACATATTTCAGGGACTGGAGAAACAGCTCTACATCGCCTCTCTGCTCCTACTGCTGTCCGTATACACCCCTTTGGGCGTGGAACTGTTCAGCGCAAGATCCTGGATTAACCTGGGCTTTACCACTGTTCAGCCTTCCGAATTCGTAAAGATCCTGTTTATTCTCATTATGGCAGGATACCTGAGCGAACATAACGAAACGCTGGACGATTTCAAAGGACTGATCAAAGCCGGCATCGTCGCCGCGCCGATCATCGTCATCGTACTTAAGGAAGACCTGGGAAGCGCGCTGGTTTTCGCTGCAATCTGGGTCACCATGATATTCTTTGCAGGCATCAGCATGAAGGTCTTTGCCCAGTTCATGGGACTGGTAGTCTGTGCGGTTCCAGTGGCTTTCATTTTCCTGAAGCCTTATCAGAAGGAACGTATCGAGGCTTTCCTGCATCCGGAGAACCTGAACCTGAGCGGGAACTATCAGGTATGGCAGTCCAAAGTCGCCATCGGCAACGGCGGTTTTACCGGCACCGGACTATTTAACGGTACGCAGAAGGAACTGGATTTCATCCCGGTACAGTCATCCGACTTCATCTTCTCCGTTATCGGCGAAGAACTGGGATTCATCGGCGGTCTCATCATCATCGCGGTCTTCGGCATCATGCTTTACAGAATGGCCACAGTGGTCAGAGACGCGTTAGACTTCTATGGCGCCCTGGTCGTATCCGGTGTCATCGGCATGTTTACCTTCCAGATTTTCGAAAACATCGCCATGACTATGGGTATCATGCCTGTAACAGGTATCACCCTGCCGTTCCTCAGCTACGGAGGCTCCTCCATCCTTTCTAATATGGCCGCCTTCGGTATCGTATTGGACGTAGGCATGCGAAGTAAATCTATCAACTTCTAAATATTCTAATATATTTGTACACCAGAAAAGGCTGTCCCAAACGGGACAGCCTTTTGTCATACTCTTCTTAAAGCGCCAGGATGCGCTCTGTAATCTTGTTAAAATTCTCCTGAATGTAGGTGCCTTCTTTCAACACAATCGGTACGCCCAGGTTGGTCGAAATCACGATGTTCTCATCGCTCTGGATCACGCCCGCCAGCGGAATCTGCAACATAGCTGTCACATCCCGGAGCCTCGGCGCATAACCTGCTGACATCATTTCTGCGATGACCTTGTTCAGAACAAAGCAGCGCTCTTTGATGCCCAGTTCCAGAAGTGCCCTGTCCAGGGTATCCGCATCACGAAGGGCGGAATACTCCGGTGTGGTCACGATGATGCATGCATCTGCACCTGCAGAGGAAAGCACCAGCCCGTCATCGATACCGGAAGGAGCATCGATGATCACGTAATCATAGGCACACTTCAGTTTGGCGCATAAAACCTGCATATGCAGCGGTGTCAGCGTGCCGTCATCTCTCGACGGAGACGCAGCCATCACGTACAGACGCTCGAACCGCTTATCACGGATCAGAGCCTGCTTGATGCGGCAGACACCCTTCAGCACGTCGTGAACATCGTAGACAACGTTATTTTCCAGTCCGAAATACAGATCCAGATTCCGCATGCCTAAATCCATGTCCAGGATGACAACGCTTTTTCCCTGTTTTGCTAATGTGGCACCAAAGTTTACGGCAAACATGGACTTTCCGGTCCCGCCTTTGCCTGATGCAACTAAATAAACTTTGCCCATTCTTTCCTCCAACTATCGTTCCGGCACATTCCCGATGCATTACTGCATCTTGTTTTTACCGTTTACGTTTACTTTGTTTACTTTATCTTTCTTCTTCTCGCCATCAACGCTCAGATCAAAATACTCATTAAAGATCCCCTTGACTACAGGTGCTGCATTGGAGGAGTAGCCCCCTTCTACCAGCATAACCGCTACTGCGATTTCAGGCTCTTCCGCCGGTGCCATGGCAATGGTCCATGCGAAGTATTCATAGCTGCCTTTGTACTTGTTGATCATGGCATAAGTGATTTTGTAATTGCTTGCTGCGATCAGTGCTTCGTCGACGGTTTCATCCTGAGATGGATAACGTTCCGGTTCTTCTTCCATCATCTTTTCCATTCTCTTCTTCACCTGGGACCAGGATACGGAAGTTCCTGCCGCCGCATTGAAGGAACCCAGGTGTTCCTGGATATACTTCACTTCACTCTTCGGCTGTCTGATTGCCTGGTTTTCCGCCGTACCGGTCTTGCCTGCAACAGCAACCGGATAGCTGCTGAAGAAGCCTGCCAGTGTACCACCCGTTGCTACAGCCCTCATGCCTTTGATGACCTCATAGACATCATCTTCAGAGAGGTTCAGGTCTGTCGGTTTATCCTTTACCGTCAGGCCTTCGTCTTCTACACCTGCGATAACGCTGACCTGATTCTTCCTGCCGCCGTTGCCTAAAGTGGCAACATAGCTGGCCATCTGCACAGGTGTATAGGCATTGTCACCCTGTCCGATACAGATGTTGAACAGGTCACCCATGCCCCAGCCTGCGGAAATAAAATAGTCGAACTTGACACGTTCTGCAACGTGTTCAATCTGGGACTTCTTTACATCAGTCTGCTCATCCAGCATGGTGATCAGCTCATCGTAGGACGGATTCTTAGAAGCCCATCCCGCAATCTTATATAAGTTTTCTCTTAGTTTGTCGATATCGTCTGCCACAGCCTTCGGGAAGAAGGTGTGCGCATTGTTATAGAGATAATCTCTGATGTTCAGTTCTGTAATCGCCAGCTTCTGTTCCGCGGACGGCACGTTACCGGTCACTTCTCCGATTTCGATGCCGGTTTCCTCACCGAGACCGAAGAGTTCTGCCGTCTTCAGGATATCATCCACGTCGATGTCATAACCTAAAGAGGAGTTGCTGTTCCAGTCGATGCCGGATGCGATACAGTAGAAGTAGAAGTTACAGGAATTACCGATCCCCCATTCCAGGGTTTCGCTTCCGTGGGTACTTCTGTAATCATTCCAGTTAGAACATGCGTAGACTCTGTCACCGTAGTCGATATAACCGCCGTCCACAATGCTGCGGTACGGATCCAGCCCCGCCTGCAGTGCCGCTACGGAAGTAATCGGCTTGAAGGTGGAACCAGGCTGTACTGCCGCTCTGGTCGCGTTGTTCATCAGCGGTGTCGGCGAGAAAGAGTCTCTTGGATTCTCTGCCTGCACGGATTCCCATGCCTTTTCGGAAATGCCGTTGGCAAAGATGTTCGGACTGAAGTTCGGATAACTTGCCATAGCCAGCACATCGCCGGTCTTCACATCGATGGCAACCGCTGCCCCGCTTCGGCTGTGTTCGGATTTCTGAATCGCCTCTTTCAGTGCGCTTTCCGTCGCCTTCTGTAAATCCAGATCCAGCGTCAGATATACGTCGGAGCCTTTTACCGCTTCGGTCCGGCTGACCGTTTCCACGTACTCCCCGCCGCTGTTTACCTTGATCGTGGTCTTGCCCGGCGTACCGTGAAGCTTTTCTTCCATGGCAGCTTCCACACCGTCCATGCCGATCAGGTCAGTCGCACTGTAGCCCCTCTGCTCTACGTAGTACTCTGTCTCACTTTCGGAGATGGCACCCATGTAGCCCAGCACGTGGCAGGCAGTGCTTCCATGCGGATAATAACGTTCGCTTTCCGATGTGATTTCCACACCCGGAATGCTTGCTTCTTCCAGATAAGCGATGGTCTTTTCCTTCAGGTCATAGGCCATCTTAATCGGAAGATATCTGGTAAAGCCGTTGGTCGCAATCTCATTACGAACCACGAAAATCTTTCTTGCATTCTTATACGACAGTTTTTCGTTGATTTTGAAATCCTCACGCAGTTCTTTCCAGCATTGTTCTGCCGGAATGCCTTCGTCGATGGTTTCCTGCGGATACCCGAACTTACCCCAGAACATTTCCTTTTCCTGATGGTAGGTATACTCCATCTTCTTTACGGAAATCGGCGGATTCAGGTTGTACTTTTCCTGCAGTACATCCATGGCTTCGTATCGGTCCAGACTGTCATCGATGTCATATTTAATACGGAGTCTGGCAAAAGCCTGGGCTGCCGTCAGTTTGGTGGAAAAGCCCTGGCGTTTCAGCCACTTCTCGATTTTTCTGTCGTAGGTATAATAAAAAGTACCGTCTTTGTCCCTTTTGATTGGGAAGTTGTCGGTATATTTTTCTTTGTTTTTGATCAGCACGTTGACCAGTTTCAGGGCGGAATCGTTAATCTCCTCGGTGGTCATGGAGCTGACATTGAAGGTTACCGCAAAGACCTGCTTGTTCTCTGCCAGAACGTTACCGTTTCTGTCATAGATATTGCCTCGCGGCGCGGACTCGAAAATCGTCTTCGTGTTCTGGTCCACGGCTTCCATGCTCCAGCGGTCATGCTGCAGAATGGTCACCATAAACAGGCGCACAGCAAGTACAGCCATCAAAACGATGATGACCATCACAATCTTTTCGTATCTGGAATGAAAAAACCTTACATTTCTACTCATCGATAATACCTGTCTCTTCTCTGTTTTTTCACGTTCTCAATCAATACAAAATACACGCCTAAACCAACAATCACGTTACACACAATCTGCGGCAGCATGGTGCTCATGGCATAGCCGTAGCTGTATGTGGTGCCGATTGCCGCATAAACACACCAATAGGCACTGTAAAACAGAAGGGTTCCTCCTGCCATAAACAGTGCTCCGTTGAGAAAGTTCTCAATATGGGTGAAATATTTCAACAGATAAACCGCTGTGCCGCAAATAACCATGGCAACTGCGGACGGCCCCGCATAGAGTCCGTAAAGCAGATCCCACAGCAGGGAAAACAGGCAGCCGAAGAAGATGCCCTGTCCCGGTTCCTCATGGACGAAGACCAGCATAACGGTCAGACACAAAATCAGATTCACGTTTCCCCCAAAGAAAGGAATCAGATTTTGTAAAAAAGGCTGCAGAAAAAAAGCAGCCAAATATACGAGAAATACCTGTCCGTGCTTCATCATAGAATCACCGACACTTTCTGAAGTGATTCGAATTCAACAGCAGGTTTGATGTCAACCTTTAACAGCTGTTCATCACTGTCATATTTTACTTTTGTAATTTTGCCTACTGCAATGCCGGCAGGATATACGCCCATGCCGGAAGTGATGATTTCGTCGCCTTCATGGATTTTGGCTTCGCTGTCCAGCATGTAACCGGTCAGCTGACCATCCACAGATGCTTCGGAAATCCCGATAATCTGCAGATTACCGGCAATCTTGAAGCTGACCTTGCTGGATTCATCGATGATGGATGTGACTTTGGCCCAGCCGTTACCCACAGCATTGACACGGCCTACCAGGCCTTCACCGCAAACAACCACATCGCCGGTCTTGACGCCGTCTTTCTTTCCCACGTTAATAGTAAAGATGTTCATCCAGTTGGTACCGTCCATGGAAATAACATCGCCGCTGACCAGGTCGTCAGCACTCTTGATGCCCTTGTAGTTCAGTACTTTGGACAGCCTCTTTAGTTCCTTCAGCTCGTTGGCAGAAAGACCCAGACTGGTCACCTGCTTCTGCAGTTCTTCGTTTTCCTTCTTCAGCGCTTCGTTCTCTTCCTGCAGTGAACGATAAGAGAAGATACCGGAAACAGTCCCGGAAATACCTTCTGCCACACCGGAAATCGGCTTTTCAATGGCAGTGTAAATACCGTTCAGCGCACGGGAAACCGGATTGCCCTGACCGCTGGATGCGACGGAGGCAATCAGAATCACAAGGCTGATCAAAATCACCGCAAGCAGAAAACTGATTAACTTGTGTTCTTGAATCCACTTCATACGTTAAGTTCCTATCTAATGCTTATCTTCTCTTTACGCCTGTAGCATAAAGCTTTAATTTTTCGATATCGTTTAAGCTTGTGCCTGTACCCATAGCAACTGCTTCGAACGCATTTTCGGCAACTCTTGCCTTGATGCCGGTTCTCTTTTCGATTACCTGATCCAGGTTGCGGATCTTACCGCCGCCACCGGATAAAATCATACCGTTGTTTGCGATGTCGGCAGCGATTTCAGGTGGTGCCTTTTCGATGGTGCCTTTGATGCCGTCAACAATCATGTCTACGGATTCCTGCAGAGCGATCATGATGTCTCTGTTGGAAACTTCCAGAGTCTTTGGCAGACCGGAGATGATATCTCTGCCGCTTGCCTTTACGGATTCGATGATTTCGTCACCGTTTTCGTCCAGATCCAGTGCAGCAGTACCAACGCTGATTTTCAGGAATTCAGCAGTTGTTTCACCGATTAACAGCGCATGTCTCTTTCTCATGTACTGGATGATGGCTTCGTTGAACTTGTCGCCCGCGTTTCTGATGGAAGAGCTTGCAACAATACCGCCCAGTGCGATAATCGCGATGTCTGTCGTACCGCCACCGATATCGGCAATCATGCATGCAGTGGAGCTGTCAACGTCCAGTCCTGCACCAATTGCAGCTGCCATTGGTTCTTCCAGAATGTATACTTCGGAAGCACCCATGTGACGAACAACCTGTTCTACCGCTCTCTTCTCTACTTCTGTAACGCCGCTAGGCACGCCTACTACGGCTCTGAAATTCTTAACCTTGTTTTCTGTTACTGCCTTTTCTAAGAATGCCTTCAGCATATCAGCAGTTCTGTCAAAATCGGAAATAACGCCATCCTGCAGCGGTCTTACTACGTCGATGATGGCTGGTGTCTTGCCGATCATATCCTTCGCTTCAAAACCTACTGCCAGGGTTACGCCTCTGCGGTTGTCTCTGGCGATAACAGATGGTTCGTTGAGAACGATACCGCTGTCCTTTATGTAAATCAAAGTATTGGCTGTTCCCAGGTCAATTCCCATATCTTTTGCTGTGAAAAATTTAAACATGAACACTACCTCCAAAAATCTATTAACGTCTACTTAATATAACCCATCTCTCTCATACTGGAAAACAGGCCGTCCCCGATGATGATGTGATCCAGCACCCTGATGCCCAGAAGACTGCCGCAGTCTACAAGCCTCCGGGTTGTCTCCACATCTCCTTCGCTGGGTCTCGCATCCCCGCTGGGATGATTATGAACAAAGACGACAGCCGCCGCACTCTTCCGCACCGCCATGGAAAACACCTCTCTGGGGTGGACCACCGTGCTGGACAACTCTCCCGTCGAAATATGTTCGATAGAGATGATGTCCCCTTTGGCATTGAGCAAAAGGCTCTTGAAGTGCTCCTTCCTTGCATACCGCAGGTCTTCCATGAAGAGCTTTGCGATATCATCGCTGCTGCTGATTGCGCGCCGCCCTCTGACCGGTGCCGCCGCGATGCGCTTTCCCAGTTCTACCGCCCCCAGGATCCTGCAGGCCTTGGTGTTACCGATGCCGTCCAGGGCCGTCAGCTCCTGCAGACAGCAGGCTCCCAGCCCGCCGAGTCCTTCCGGAAAGGCAGAAAGCACATCTTCCGCAAGTCCGATTGCCGATTTGTTCTTCGTTCCCGTATGAATGATCATAGCCAGCAGCTCTGCGTTAGATAACGTCTCGATGCCCCGGCTGCATGCCTTTTCAACAGGTCTTTCTGTTTCTGGCAAAGATTTAATTTGCATAGTTTCCTCCATCATGCAAACGATCCTGCCAATCTCAACAAAAATTCAAACTAATCACAAAATATCACGTTAAATTATAGCATCATTTCAAGACTCTTACAAGCAAAAGCCTCTAAT
Organism: Bacillota bacterium; assembly: GCA_017522185.1. Classification (GTDB taxonomy): domain Bacteria; phylum Bacillota; class Clostridia; order Peptostreptococcales; family Anaerovoracaceae; genus Senimuribacter. The sequence continues at coordinate 68,502 of JAFWZZ010000028.1, forward strand.
ATTTTTGTGAAGGCGGGGCAAAATATACCCGTAAACAAAAATAAGCTTTTTAAAGGAGGAACAAGACTATGGCTTGTAACGCAAATTCCAGCATCAAGTGCACGGTAACACAGTGCAGAAACCACGCAGAAAACTCTAACTACTGCGCATTAAACTCTATTACTGTGGGTACTCACGAAGCGAACCCAACACAGTACGAGTGCACAGACTGCATGTCTTTTGAGAGAAAATAGGAGCAGGCTCTTTTCTCAGCGGTCATGCACTTTCCCCCTTTTTTCCGCATATGCTTTATTCGGAAAAGGGGGTACATAAGCAATGAGCAGTACGTTTCCACTGCCACTTTCCGAAAAAGAAGAGCGGGAATACGTTGCCAGGATGGAGGACGGGGATGCTGATGCCCGGTCGGTTCTTATCGAGCGGAATCTCCGACTGGTAGCCCACATCGCCAGAAAATATGCCACACCAGCCATCCCGGTAGAAGACTACATCTCCATCGGCACCATCGGCCTCATCAAAGCCGTCAACACCTACTCCAGCAAAAAGTCAGTCAGGCTAGCCACCTACGCCGCCCGCTGCATCGAGAATGAAATCCTCATGAGTATCCGCACATCAAAAAAGAACCGGCAGGAAGTATCTATCAGCCTTCCCATCGGCACCGATAAAGACGGAAACGAAATCAGCCTCAACGACATCCTGGGTACGGACCAGGATGAGGTCATCGACAATCTGACCCTGAAGTTTCAGGTCAAAGAACTCTATGAAAAACTGGAGAAGCTCCCGCCGCGGGAGCGTGTCATCATCTGCCTGCGTTATGGGCTGGGACCCTATGACCGAACGACCCAGCGGGAAATCGCAGAAAAGCTTCATATCAGCCGCTCCTACGTCTCCCGCATCGAGAAGAAGGCCCTGGAACGGCTGCGGGCGGAAATGGAACAATAGGCTGGTGTTCGATAAAACTACAGCCTGTTCACAATGAGATCATAAATAGTTTCCGGATTTTCCTTCTCCAGATGCACAATAACCGCGTAGTTGCCGCTGTATCCTGCCGCCCAACCGTCACCGGACAGCGGTTTCTCGGCCAGTTCCTCATACAGGTCCCTAAGCTTTTCGGCAGCGTCTCCTGTCATCTCCATGCAGGGGATGCTTTCTTCTTTGGCAGCACTCATGACCAGCGACAAAGGCAGAAACTCTCCCTGATTTGCCAGTGCCGTCATAAGACGGCTCATCTGGACCGCTGTGACGGTGGTGTTTACTCCCGCCAGTTTGCCTGCGTCTTCTCCTGGATAGTCGTCAAAAACAGGCGCACCCAAGCCCAGTATACCGGCGGCATCCGAAGGCTTCACATACAGGACGCCGGCTGTTTTCTTCACCAATTGGTACAATTCGCCAATCGGCCAGGCATGCTCTACAGCAAGATTCTCCGTTGTCCCTGCCCTGCCCCTGCTGACCATGGCCAGAATCTGCCCGTTCCGGGTATCGGTTACCACCGCACAGCCTGTGATATCTTTTTCTTCAAACATCTCCTCTGTTTTCTGTTGCAGTGAGGCATCGATGGTTGTTATCAGACCCGCGGAAGCATTCTCCCCGTCCGGCGTCACACCTGTCCCGCGGAACAGTCCGCCGGCCGCATTTCCCAGGAAATAAAAGGACGCTTCCTGTTTTTGGAGCAATCTATCGTACATCACATCCAGGTCCGTAATCAAAGGACCCGCCGTCTGATCGTCTCCATATCTTACGTCGACGGCAAATCCATAGGCCTGATACTGATTCTGCAACAGCTCACTGGCGTTCGGGACATAGAAGGTCGTCCGGTACACCAGATAGTCTTCACCCTTTTGGCCTGCAGGTTCAGCTTCCAGAAGGGCCAGCTGACGCTCCGCACCTGCCGTCAGGTCCTCTTTGTGAATCAGGTAATAGTACGCCCGGTCCGTGCCCGTCAGGGGCTCCATGTTCCGGTCATAGATGACGCCTTTGCCGTTTTCCCGAAGCACGGGGATCATCTGCTGGCCGTGGGCCGCTGCCGTCAGCTCGTCTGCGCAGAGGATCTGCACATAGTAAAGACGGCCGCAAAGCAGCATCAGCAACACCAGAAAAACCGTACGCAAAACCCTTGCACGCCTCATAAACGCCTCCTTCTGCAAAAGAAAAAACCTCTGAGAGTAGTTTCCCCTCAAAGGTTTTGATTATGCGTCTGCGATATGATTTTACAGGCCCATGAGACCACAGATATGTGCGACCACAGCTTCGATACCCATGTCTGTGGTATCCACTTCGATGGCATCATCCGCCTTGCGCAGCGGTGTGATTTCTCTCGTAGAATCGTTATGGTCACGGGTGTTCAGGTCTGTCAGCACCTGCTCAAAAGTCACATCCTGGCCCTTGGCAATCAGTTCCTCGTATCTTCTTCTTGCACGTTCTTCTGCGGAAGCTGTCACATAGAACTTGAATTCTGCATCCGGGAACACCACGGTTCCGATGTCTCTGCCGTCCATGATGACGCTCTTGGACTCACCCATCTTCTGCTGCAGATCCACCAGCTTCTTTCTCACGATGCCGATGGCAGAACAGTCAGAAGCCTGTTTGGAGATTTCCGGCGTACGGATATAGTCGTTGACGATTTCCCCATCCAGGTAGATATTTCCCTGGGAGAAGTCAATTTCCGTGTCATCCAGCATGGCCTGCAGGCCTTCGATGTCAGTCAGTGCAACGCCCTTCTGCAGCATCTTATAGCCTACTGCGCGGTACATGGCACCGGTGTCGATGTAGTCGATGTTCAGTTTCTTTGCAACGGCTTTTGCGATGGTGCTTTTGCCTGCACCGCTGGGACCGTCTACTGCAATTCTCAAAATCTTGTCCATTGGTTCTCTCCTGTTGATCTATTTATTTCCTAATAATTTCTCGATTTCCTTCACAAAAGTGTTCACATCGGTAAACTGTCTGTATACGGAAGCAAAGCGGACATAAGCAACCTCATCCAGCTCCTTCAGTTTTTCCATAACCAGCTCGCCCACAAAAGTGCTCTCTACTTCCTTTTCCACCATATTGTTCAGGCCTCGTTCGATTTCGTTTACCACGCGTTCCATTTCTGCCACAGGCACAGGACGCTTCTCGCAGGCCTTGACGATGCCGCTCATGATTTTGTTACGGTCAAAGGCTTCTCTTCTGCCGTCTTTCTTGATAATCATGATGATGGTTTCTTCTACCTTTTCGTAGGTGGTGAAACGCTTGCCGCATTTTTCACAGCCTCTTCTTCTTCTGATAGCATGTCCTTCTTCTGTCGGTCTTGAGTCGATGACTTTTGTATCCGGATTTTCACAATACGGGCATCTCATGGCATGTAAACCCCTTTCTTTTCAATGTTGATTCTATGTTATTGTACTATATCTTGTGGGTTTTTTCCATAAGAAAATAAACTTCAGGCTAATAGCTTTCCACGTCTACCAGAACCACGTCGTCGCCGATGGTACGAATCCGGTCCCATCGAATCAGCTGGTCATCCTCTTTTGTGCCCAAAAAAGAAAAGAGCCGCTTTCCAGCCGGAATCACGATCCCCTCTATGGTGCCCTGCTCCAGGTTCACCTCGATGTCGCAGATGAACCCCAGGCTGCGTCCGTCTCTGATATTGATAACCTCCCGGTTTTTCAGTTTGTCCGTGCTTAACATAATTGCTCCCCCTTATTACATGTACGTTACAGTATATGCGTTGGAACTGCCGATATGCAGGTAAGGCAAAAGAAAAGCGGATGCCGCAGGGCATCCGCTTTGAAATCTTTGATATGCTACTGTAGTTTCATGTGTTTTTCTTTCTCGAAGAAATCCTTTGTTTCCTTGACAACAACACCGCTTAATGCAACCAGTGCCACTAAGTTTGGAAGTGCCATCAGACCGTTCATGATGTCTGCCAGTGTCCATACTGCGGAAACCGTCAGGAATGGTCCAATCAGGACTGCCAGGATGTATAACCATCTGTAAGCCTTCAGAACGCCTTCTTTCTTACCAACCAGGTATTCCAGGCATCTTTCGGAGTAGTAGTCCCAGCCTAAGATGGTTGTGAATGCGAAGAAGGCCAGACACATCATCAGTACGAAGGAGCCTACGCTTTCACCCCAAGGCAGACCATTGCTGAATGCGTATGCAGTGACTTCTGCACCTTCCAGACCTGTTTCGTGAGCACCTGTTAAAATCAGTGTAGTACCAGTCATAGTACAGATCAGAATTGTATCGATGAAAGTACCAGTCATGTTGATCAAACCCTGTCTTACTGCAGAATTTGTCTGTGCTGCCGCTGCTGCGATAGGAGCGGAACCCAGGCCTGCTTCGTTGGAAAAGATACCTCTTGCAATGCCCTTCTGCATTGCCAGCATCATAGCACCCAGTGCGCCGCCAGCCATAGCTCTTGCGCCAAATGCAGATTCGATGATCAGTTTGAATGCAGCTGGCACTTTGTCGATGTTGTAAATCAAAATAGATAAACCGATGATAATATAAATTGCTGCCATGAACGGCACGATAATCGTTGTTACGTTTGCGATTCTCTGAATACCGCCGATAACAACCAGTGCAGTAACTACTGCTACAACAACAGCGGTCGCAACCGTTGCGATGGAGTAATCGTTTCCAAACAGCGTTACCATATGTTCATTATTAGGGTCGGCAAATGTCTTTACTGCAGATGCAATACCGTTTACCTGTGTGATGGTACCAATACCTAATAAACCAGCACCGATACCGAAGATAGCAAACATCACTGCCAGTGGTTTCCATTGCTTACCCATACCTTTTTCGATGTAGTAGAAAGGTCCGCCCAGAGCGTGGCCTTCTGCATCGATGGTTCTGTATTTTACGGCTAACAGACATTCCGCATACTTGGTAGCCATACCGAAGAATGCTGCCAGCACCATCCAAAACAGTGCGCCGGGACCACCGGCTGTAACTGCTGTTGCAACACCAACGATGTTACCTGTACCGATGGTTGCTGCCATGGCTGTACAGAAAGCACCAAAGCTGGAAACTTCCCCTGCTGCGCCGTCTTCTTTGCTAATCATGTACTTGAAGGCTCTTGGCAGATGTCTAATCTGTAGCCCTCCTAATCTGACGGTCAGCAGGATACCTGCCCCCATAATCAGCACCATGAGCGGAACGCCCCATACGAAATCGTCAATTTTTACGAGTAATTCAGTAAATGTCATTTTTAATCTCCTCTTCTCTAAAAAAATTCCTGCATTTATGTGATAATGCAAAACAAAAAGCCGCGATTCTTATGAATCCGGCTCTAGAGAGGTGACTAAGCTATGTAGCTTTGAAACTATTTGCTCCGTCCTCTTTGCCTGAGATATCACAGGGAAGTTGCTTAGGCTTTCCTGCTTAAACCTTCGGCGACCTTTCGGTTCTCTCCAGAGATAGTTCGATTCAATGCAGCCCGGTCAAAATAAAAAGACCAAACCGCAAGGCGATAACTAATATAGCTAATATACCATACGATTTGGTCTGATGCAACAATTTTTGCAAATATTTTTTGTGTTTTTTGTAATACAGGCTAGTTTTGGTCCTATCGGTCCTATTTCGTCTTGGCGTATTCCATGACTTTGTCCATCACTTTGTTCAGCAGCATGGAAGAACGGAGGCCTTCCTGCTTGCAGTATTCTTCGATGGTGGTGCCGTAATACTGTTCAAAGCTTTCTTCGTCATAACCTGACTGGGTCAGCACATCCTGCATATAGGCTTCGTATTCCTCGTTGGTGACTTCCAGGCCTTCCGCATCTGCGATGGCATAGATAATCAGTTCCTGGAATACCTTGGTTTCCGCATAGGAAGTAATCTGCGTCATCAGTTCTTCCTCTGTATAGCCCAGTTCCTTCAGATATGCATCCCATTCCTTGCCCGCATTGGCAGCTGCAGTCTTGAAAGAGTTCAGCGTCGTATCCATCATCTCATTCTTTTCTTCCGGATACTTGATCAGCTCGGAGTCTTCCACGATCTGTTCCCAAAGAACGCCCTGCACATCGGTTTCCTTTTCTTCCCGCTTCTCCGCCAGCAGTTCTTCCTTCACCGCAGCCTCATAATCAGCCAGGCTTTCGTACTTGCTGTTGCTCTTTACAAAATCCAGATTATATTCCGGAATCTTTTCTACCTTCTTGCTGTTGATGGTGACGGTAAACACAACGTCCTTACCGTTAAGGTCTTCTTTACCATAGTCTTCCGGGAACTGCAGGTCCAGTGTTACGGTTTCTCCGACTTCTTTCCCTACCAGTCCTTCCACAAAGCCGTCAATCATCGGTGTGGTGCCAACGGTAATGTCGTAGCTGTCGCTGCTGCCGCCCTCAAAGGTCTTGCCGTCGATTTTTCCCTCAAAGGCCACATTGATTACATCGCCGTCTTCTACAATGCCTTCTTCCACCGCAACGGTTTCTGATGCACCTTTCAGCCTGTCTTTGATTTCCTTCTCTACCTCCGCATCTGATACGGAGACCTTGATTTCCTTGTATTCCAGACCCTTGTACTCGCCCACTTTCACATATTCGTCAAAGTTATAACCGCTGTACGGTGCTTTCTCGCCGCAGCCGGTCATCATGAACATGGCGCCTGCCGCAAAAACGGCAATCAGGCCAAGGGTAAATAATTTCTTCTTCATCTCGTCGTCCTCTTTTCTGGCATGAAAAATGCCGTGATAAAACATATATATTTTACCACGGCATGTACATTTTCACAAATGAAATCGATATTGATTCATAGAATCTACATAATCGGATCAGAATTATGCAGATGGTTCGGCAAGTTCAGCGGTTTCCGCTTCTTCTGCCTTCATTTCTTTCTTCGCTCTGTTACGCTTCTTTGTATTTGCAGAAACTGTAATGTATACCAGCATCAGAACTGTAGTCAGATATGGAACTGCTGCAGTTAAGTCGGATGGTACGCCAACAGACTGTAATCTTAGACCTAAAGCCTGTAAGAAACCGAATAACAGTGCTGCACCAAATACCTTAGGCGGGTTAGCCATACCGAATACTACGCATGCGAATGCGATAAAGCCACGGCTGGCACTCATACCTTCTGTGAAGCAGTTCAGGTAACCTAAGGACAGGTGTGCACCTGCAAGTCCGCAGAAGATACCACAAAGTACGGATGCTAAGAACTTCATTCTGACAGGGTCGATACCTGCTGTTTCCAGTGCAGAAGGATGTTCACCGGCTGCACGAATCCAGAAACCGTAAGGTGTTCTGTACAGGAAGATCCAAACCAGAATTACAAATACCCAGGACAGGTAAACGAACAGAGAGTATCCACTCAGAACTTCACCAATCACAGGAATATCTTTCAAAATTGGAATATCGATAGGTGCCAGACCCTTGATATCCTTGGAAACCCATGTACCAACCTGGTGGAACACGGAACGAAGCAGGTAAACGGTTACGCCGCCTGCAAAAATGTTTACAGTAGTACCGATAACGAATTCGTCAGCCTTCAGCTTTACTACGAATAAAGCGAAGAATAAGCCGATTGCGATACCGATGATTACCGCGAACAGTACGCCCATTGGCGCGCTGGCAAATAAGAAACTGAATACAACCGCAACGAATGCGCCGATTAGAATCATACCGTCCATCCCGATATTCATGATACCGGCATGTTCGGTAAACAGACCACCCATAGCTGCTAGAACAACAGGCGTCGCGTTACGAATTGTGTTCTGGAATAATCCGACAGTAAATAATGCTGTAATCTGATCCCACATAACCTACGCCTCCTTTCCTGTATTAGCCATGGCAGCCAGCTTCTTTGTCTTTCTTGCTGTATACCAGTGTGTGAAACCGCTCTGTGCAGCCATCAGGAAGATGATTACAGAGAAGATGATGTCGTATAACTGTGCGGAAATACCAACAGTCATATCCATCATAGTGGAACCGGTACTTAAGATAGCAAAGAAGAAACTCATGATGATGATGCCAACCGGATTATAGTTCATAATCATGGCAACCAGCAGACCATCAAAGTAGAATTCGTTACTTACACCGTCCGTCATGTGACCCTGGTAGCCGTATACCAGCAGCATACCTACGAAACCGCAGATTGCACCGGATGCAACCATGGAAGCAACCATAATCTTGTCTGCAGGCAGACCGGAGAAGATTGCAAAACGACGGTTTTCACCAGTTACCTTCATCTGCAGGCCCTGGCTTGTCATATTCATCACATACCAAACCATGAATACAACCACCGCACCGGCAAAGAAACCAGTGGACAGGTTGGAAGATTTGATGATGTCAGCAAATCTTAATGTGTCTGGTAAATAATCTGTACCCTTTGTTGTAGCCATTGTGCTTGCAACCCATGGTCCGTTAACCAGATACGTACAAACCTTAATCGCTACTGTATTTAACATGATAGTCGTAATAACTTCACTTACGCCCAACTTAACCTTCAGCATTGCAGGAATCCATGCATAGAAGCCGCCGACTACAACCGCACCGATAAATGCGATTGGAATGACGATGATGGCTGGCAGATCAGAGAACGTCAGACCAATCATTGTGGAAACCAAAGCACCGAAGAACAGCTGGCCTTCGCCCCCTACGTTGAACAGGCCGCCTCTTGCACCGATGGCAGTAGCCAGACCTAACAGACATAAGGACATCGCTTTTTCAATGGTGTTACCAATCAGACGGGCATTTCCCAATGCACCATAAATCATGGCACTGTAACCTTCGATAGGATTGAAGCCTGTAACCAGCATCAGCAGTGCACCGAAGAGCAGTGCAGCTACGATACAAACGGTCAGGGTGATGATGTATTTCTTATTAACTTTGTCTAATAAGTTTTTCATTACTGCTCACCTCCCACTTCGCTTCTGTCACCAGTCATGTAATAACTGATGCCCATCTTGTCGATTTCGCCTTCCTTGAATTCGCCGGTAATCTTACCTTCGTACATGGTGATGATTCTGTCACTCAGACGGAAGATTTCATCCAGGTCAGCGCTGACTAAGAGAATTGCGCATCCCGCATTTCTCTTTTCGATGATGTTTCTGTGGATAAACTCGATAGCACCGATGTCGACACCACGAGTAGGCTGTGCAATAATCAGAACCGGTGTATCGAAGGAGAATTCTCTCGCAACAACAACCTTCTGCATATTACCGCCGGATAAAGAGCCAACAGGTGTTTCGATACCTGCACCTCTAACGTCAAATTTTTCAGACAGTTCCTTTGCATATCTTGCAATGGTGCTCTTCTTCAGCTGCATGCCCCATTTTGCAAACTGGGAATCTCTTTCCTTACCGATAATCAGGTTATCCTTTACGGAAGATGGTGGTGCAATACCGGTAGCGATTCTGTCTTCCGGAATATGTGCCAGACCCAGTTTTCTAACCTGTCCAGGATTCATGCCGTTGATAACGGTACCCTGTACCAGCACTTCACCGTCTTCGATCTTACGCAGACCTGTGATGGCTTCTAACAGCTCGCTCTGACCGTTGCCTTCGATGGCAGCAACACCCAGGATTTCCCCTGCTCTGATCTGGAAGTCCAGACCCTTTACAGCCAGCAGACCTCTGTTGTCTACTGCGTACAGGTTCTTTGCTTCAATCAGAACATCACCAGGTGTACCGGTCTTGTCCATGTTATCAAACAGAACGTCTCTGCCTACCATCATGGAAGACAGAATCTTTTCGTTTACGTTCTTTGTTTCTTCTACGCCAACCAGCTTACCGTGTCTCATAACGCCGACTCTGTCGGAAATTGCCATAACTTCGTTCAGCTTGTGGGTGATGATGATAACGGTCATATCCTTTTCACGAACGATTCTACGGATAACTTCGAATAATTCTTCTGTTTCCTGCGGAGTCAGTACCGCTGTAGGTTCGTCCAGAATCAGAATATCTGCGCCTTTGTATAAAGTCTTCAGAATTTCAACTCTCTGCTGCAGACCAACGCTGATTTCTTCAACGATTGCCTTTGGATCTACAACGAGACCGTAGTTTTCAACTAAATCTAAAGTTGCTTTTTCAGCAGCCTTTAAATCATAAAAAATCTTGTTCTTTCTAGGTTCTCTGCTCAGTACAATATTCTGTGCTACAGTGAAAGAAGGAACCAGCATAAAATGCTGATGTACCATCCCAATCCCATGTTCAATGGATTCTGCAGGAGTATGCTTCACCATACGTTCGCCTCTGATGTAAACTTCTCCAGATGTTGGCGTGTTGATACCGTAAAGAATATTCATCAGTGTACTCTTACCGGCACCGTTTTCACCAACCAGCGCGAAGACTTCGCCCTTCTTAATGTCAAAGGAAACGTTATCATTTGCTAAGACTCCCGGGAACTGCATTGAAACGTTCTCAAATCTTACAATCGTCTCTTGCAAAGTGATTACCTCACATTCTAAATTTCTTTATTACTAAAAAGTAAGGCGCAGCGCAAATACGCCACGCCTTGATAGAAAACATTTTTGCGATAAATTTTTTACAGAGCAGTATCTACTACTAATTCGCCTGCTACAACCTTTTCCTTGATAGGGTCTAATTCGTCGATGATTTCCTGAGGAACTAATACTTCCTGGTCAGGACCGCCGAATGCAGCGCCTACGTAGTTGTCGCCCATACCAGCGTAGAATACTTCGCCGCCAGTCCAGTTAGCTTCTGGATCTTCAGCAACCTTAGTTACTAAACCTTCGATGGACAGACCTACGTCCTTAATCATGGAGCAGATGATGTAGTCAGCGTAGTCTGGCATAGTGATTCTCATATCCTGGTCAACGCCGATGCACTTGATGCCTAATTCTTCAGCCTTTAAGATAGCTCCTGTACCGGAACCGCCACCACAGCAGAAGATGATGTCAGCGCCCTGAGCAGCCAGAGCCTGTCCACATTCAGCACCTAAGTTTGTATCGGACCAGTCACCAGTGTAGTTCTTAACAACCTTAACGTCTGGATTTGCGTCCTTAGCGCCCTGTGCATAACCTGCATAGAAGTCATTGATTACAGGGATATCCATACCGCCGATGAAGCCAACTACGTTGGATTCAGTCATCTTACCAGCAACCCAGCCTACTAAGTAGGAACCTTCGTTCTGCTTGTAGGAGATGCAAGTCAGGTTAGGATACTTTTCTAAGTCGTCCATTACGTTGTCAACCCATACGAACTTCTTGTCTGGGTAGTCGTTAGCAACTGTACCGATCATGTCCAGTTCGGAACCAACACCAACGATGATGTCAGCTACGTCTGCAGCAGATCTTAAGTTCTGTTCGAATAAGTCAGCGTTTGCATTACATTCAACAACAGAAGCATCGAAACCAGCTGCTGCTAAGTTGTCGATACCTAACTTAGCGGAGTCGTTAAAGGACTTGTCGCCTAAGTTTGTGGATAATACAGCCTTCACTACTAAACCATCAGATTCTGTGTCGCCGCCGCAGCCTGTCATGAACATACCCATGGATAATACCATAACAACTGCCAGCGCTAATGAAATAATCTTTTTCATATCGATCCTCCATTTGTTTTTTCTTAAAAATGTTTCTGTGATGATTTTATCACAATCAGTTGATGACCGCAACTACAAAACATTCACAACTTATGCAAAATTTTCTATAATATTGCAAAATTCGAATTTTAAGTCTCTTTTGTCATGACAGTCGCTGGAGAGTATTACCGGGCACTCCAATCTTCCGATTTCCTCCAGAAGAAAATCCGCCGGATAAGGTCTGCTCCGATAGCCTCTCGCCATGGCGCCGGTATTGATTTCGAAGATCGGCTTTGATGCCGCAGCCTTGCGCAGGGCAGTCAGCGCAGCCTCTTTGTACCAGTCCGCCTCTTCGTCGAAATACCGGTTTCCCTCGTTAAACTTTGTAATCAAATCGAAGTGTCCGACGATGGTCGCGTTGGTTTTTTCCACGATGTCGCCAAGAATCTCGTAGTATCTTTCCACGTAAGCACGATAATTACCACCGAAATACTTCTCGACATGCTCTTCCATGGCTTCCGCCGTATAGTCCACCGTCAGGAGCACGCCGTCTTTCTCCACGTAATGCAGGGAACCGATGACGTAATCGTAGGGGAACTCATCGATTTCTCCGAAGTAGTCCCGTTCGATGCCCAGATAGATGGTGATCCGGTCTTTGTACGTTTCTCTCAGGCGCAGAATATCATCAATATACGCTCGCGTACCCTCTTTGCTCATGCAGAAGTCCGTGTCGTTGGGAGAATACTCATGTCCGGAAAAACCGATGGCCGCCATGCCGAGTTCCATGGCACGCTGTACCAGTTCCTCCGTCGTATCCTTCCCGTCGCAATAAACGGTGTGTGTATGCAGGTTCGCATTGCCTCTCGGATTTAACAATTTCATCTTTGCAGCTCCTATCTGATTTCCTGCTTTTCCGGTTTGCTGCAGAGTTCATAATTGCCGCAGCTGCCGCATCTGCCGTTGCAGCGTTCCTGGTTGATATCTCTTCCCGCTTCGTTCTTTTCCGCGCACAGAATCATAATCAGACAAAGGCCTGCCATCACTAGTGCCGCGATGATTAAAACAGGAATTTTGCTAATAAAATATGCCATATGTTTTACCTCCTGGGTTTTTGTTAAGTCTAAACAATTCATTTTACCACGGGGTGCAGGGCAGAATCAAGTGGCGAAGGTGGTTCTTTGATCGTCTGCCCTTTGACATCCTGTCACTTCTGTGCTACAATAACTCCGGTAAAAACAATAGAAACTTCTCGCCTGCCACCGGGTAGGCGATTACAGAATGTCTCACGGGAGCCGTTAGGTCTTTGAAGGTGCCCGAGGAGGCATATTTTTTTGAGAATAAATGGGAGGCAGACATGGAAAGCACAAACACAGTGACAGTCAGAAAACAATTCATCAAATACGTATCCTTAAACATCCTGTCCATGATGGGCACGTCATGCTATATTCTGGCGGATACTTTCTTTATCGCCAACGGCGTCGGTGCCAACGGTCTGACCGCGCTGAACGTGGCCATCTCCCTGTACAGTTTCATGTTCTCCATCGCCCTGATGATTGGCATCGGGGGTGCCACCAGATTCGCCGTCTGCAAATCCCGCAGCGATGCAGACCACGCCAACAAAGTCTACACCCACACGGTTCTCACCGGCCTGGCCGTAGGCCTTGCCATTACAGTCTTCGGTAACCTGTTCCTGCCGCAGATTGCAGCCTTCCTGGGCGCAAAGGGCGTCATTCACAGCCTGACGGTAAAATACATGCGCGTGATTTTCGGTTTCACTCCGTTTATCATCCTGAACCAGGTCATGGTGGCCTTCATTCGAAACGACGGCAACCCGAAACTGGCAACCATCGCCATGCTGGGTTCTAACGCATCCAATATCGTCCTGGACTATATCTTCATCTATCCCTTTGGATGGGGCATGTTTGGTGCCGCCCTTGCGACAGCAGTTTCTCCAGTAATCAGCCTGGCGATTCTGTCCATCCACTTCATCAGAAAACGCAACAGCTTCCACCTGCGGAAGACCCGTTTCTCCATCAGAACCGCGGCAGACTTCTGCAAACTGGGCACTTCCTCCATGGTCAACGAACTTTCTGTCGGCCTGGTGGTGATGATTTTCAACTTTTTATTCTTTGATCTGGGCGGTAACACTGCCGTTGCGGCCTACGGCGTGGTAGCCAACTGCGCCATCGTGGGGACGGCCATCTTTACCGGTATCGCCCAGGGGGTCCAGCCTCTGGTCAGCCACGCTTACGGCAAAGGCGACCTGCTGCAGCAAAAGCAGATTCTGCGTTACGCGGCTGTCACAGCCATCGCGCTGGCGGTGATTCTTGTAGGCAGCATCTTTGCCGCAGATGATCCGATTGTCAGCATTTTCAACAAAGAAAAAGACCCCCTGCTGCAGACTATTGCAACAGGCGGTCTGTGTATTTATTTCGTCAGTTATCTGGCTTCCTGCTTTAACATCGTGTTCGCAGGATATCTCAGCGCCATGGAACGGGCCGATTTCGGGTTTATCATCTCTTTGATGCGTGGCCTCGTCGTCATCGCACCGATGGCCTTCCTGCTGTCGAGATTCTTCGGCATGACAGGCATCTGGGTTGCCGTTCCGGTGGCAGAAGTGATTACACTCATCGCTGCACTGCTGATGGTTCGGAAGGCAATGCGAGGCTGATGGCATCGCTATCGACAGCCACAACGCCACCCCATTCCTCATATTCCGTGACGGAATCCAGGCTGCTTTCATATAGACCTGCGTAGAGTAGAGCTCCATCTTTATATGTAAGCAAATAGTAGGATGCGCCACGGTCATAATCTGCTTTTTCTGCGTCTTGCCGGTATGCGGTCAAGTAGAAATTCTCTCCAGTAACGGCAAAATCCACATACTCATCCAGCAATTCTACTGGAAAATCCTGCAGCTTCAGGGTATCGGCAATTATCAGCCGATACTCTTTTTTTGTTTTCTCGATGACGCAGAGTTTATCATTACCCAGGGTGAGGATAATATGACGATCATCAGTTAAATACTTTCTTACATAATCCGCATCATCTTCGGTCAGTTCATGCTCAATCAGGAATAACTTTTGTTTGATTCTTTCGGTCTTTGGATCCATAACAGTCAGGTAAATCCTTCCACTCTCTTCACTAAACATCAGAAGATCCTCACCATCAGGACTATTCATCAAACGGAATACCCCTGATTCTTGTTCCATAGCACGAATTCGTTCTGCGTCACGGAACCACGCCTTCGCCTGATAGCTCTTATCTGTATTCAAGTCATGATAGACCTTCATGTTTCCCTGCTCCGTGACCTTCAGCGGTATACGATGAAGGCCACAGTATCCTTCCGGCAGTGGAATGGATTCCTCCACAACGACATCTGCATTCTCGTCGTAGCAGTAGAAGTCTGTAAGCGCCGCATACACATTACCATCAAAAGCCGTCGCCGCCCCTCGTACCTGAAAATGCATTGTGGATTGGATTTTCATGGTAGTCAGTGTTCCCGTATCGTCTTTCTCCCCGTACACCTCATAAACAGCTTCATCAGGTATCGGAATCTGAAAATATGCTATATCATCAACTGACTCAATTTCTACCAAATAATCACCATCCATATAAGATCCATAAATGGTCATCGGGAACACGTCCACATAGTCATTCAACTTTATGCTTCCCTCATAGATACCATCAGTTGGTGTGGAATCAATAATATCCTGAATCATTTGTTTGGGGAACTGGCTTCCATAATAGTCAAATACGCTTTGGTAGCCGTCACGCTGCCATGCACCGCCTCCATCGTTTGGGTTTTCCATGTGGAAATATACATAGTTTTCATTGTTATGAATAGGTTCCTTTTCCTTAAATGACGACTGCGTCTTTACCGTATTTTCCGTGCCTGCAGCACCAATGGTATTCTGTGTTTCCCAGTATAATTCATTTCGGAGTGATAAATCGTCACGGTATTTCGTCCTCGTAATGATAGTAATCCCCTCCGCCGCACTTTTGTCTCCGAAAAGCACGGTTTCTTTGATGGTCACATCGTCCCCAAAACCGTGAACCCAGTTCGCGGCAATACCGACGCCACAGGCCGCTACGATTACCAAAGCCAGCATCACAAAGATTGTCTTTTTCATAGCCGTCACCTCCTAGCGTGTTTTTCCCTCAAAGTCTACCAATATGCCATTTTGATACGTATTGCGCAGCACCGGATCGTCAGTTTGGTGATATCCCACTTCACCAAGGCTGCAGTCATATTCCCCTGCATATTTACATTTGCCTTCTTCGTAAATCCAAAGGTAATAGCTGCCTGCATATACCGGTTTTGCGTCGACAATGGCAACGCGCCCTCCATCAAAGGCAACAGCAAACTTGTCCTGCGGATTATCGGAAAAGGTCGTTGAAATATAATCTCCATAATAGAGCTTGTCGACACCTTCCAGTTTCCAGCTATTTTCCCCTTTTTTGAACAGAACCACATGGTTATCGTCAAAGAAAATCGCCATAGAATTCATTTCCTCTATGACAACCACGCCTGTGCACATATTCTTGCCATGGGTAAACAGACGCATTCTCTGTTTTTCTTCATAGTTCTTGCTGTCGAGGGCCGTGAACCAGATGTCTCCCTCTTCATAGGTAATCATCTGCAAAAGGCTGCCATCCTCAGAAAGCCAGAGTCGTTCTACCAGGTTGCCCTGTTTGATAGGATAAACCAGTGTGCCGTCTTCCATATTCACTTCCACGTCCAGATTCTTGTTGCTGTCTGTCTCAACTGTCGTTGGAAAGTGGTGGATGCCGCAGATACCTTCCTCTAAAGGCACAGATTCGGTGACAGTTTTCATGCCATCTGCAACCTCTTCAATCCGGCTCATATCGCTGACAGCAATGTAAGCTTCTTTGTAGTCTGCAGAAAATGCAGACGCAGAATCCACCTCATAAGTATAGTAAGGTGTCGTGGAGATTTCTCTAATCTCTCCCTCTTCATCTTTGACTACGTGAACGGAAATCTCCGACTTCTCTGTCATGGGGAATCGAAAATACCTGCCATCGTCGGTGCCCTCAATCTCGACTTCCGGTTTAGTATGGTAAGTATAACCGCCTACCCTGGCAATGCGGGCATCGATATAATCCGCAAGAACCACTTTCCCATACTTCTCCCCGCCCGCAGGTGTCTTATCTATGATTTCCTGAAACATCTCCATCGGATATCCGAACTGCGGAGGTTCTTCCTCGCTACTCCAGTATTCTGCGTCAGAATGGCTTATACCAATGGCAGCTACATGATCCAAAACCAGTGAATCGTCCCGCTTCTTATCGTAACTGACACGGGTTTCCAGTTTGTTTTCATCGCCAATCCGGTATTTCACATCCCAAAACAAAGGCGTTTCCTCGTAGTGGCTGCTAGTGGTCACCGTTACCCCTTCTGCAGCTTTCCGGTCACCAGCCAGCACGGTTTCTTTGATGGTCACATCATCCCCCAGAGCGTCAACCCAGTTATGAACAAAGAGCAAGCCGCCGGCTGCAATAAACACCAAGGCCAGCAGGATTGCAATTGCCTTTTTCATAGCCGTCACCTCCTAAATCTCATCTGTAAATTCCACAAATACCCGTTTATCATAGCCGTATCCGCCGCCTTTTTCGTCGTAGTAATACTGCGCATTGGAATAATCAAAGCGGCCCCGATACAGGCATCCGTCTTTGTCGAAGACGCGAAGCTGTGTCTCAATCACGTCGCTGTCCCACTCCGTCGTCACGATGGCAAGACGGTCCCCATTATAGTCACAGTCGATATAGGCGCCATTGAACAGGCCGCCTACCGTATCTGCCATCACTTCTTCGTAGACCCCGTTCTGCTCTGTGATGAGCACAAACTTCCTGTCAAAGGCGTAGAAGACCCAGTCTTTGCCTGCTTTGCTTACCTCATAGGATGCCGTATGGGCGAAGGATTCGGTCAGCTGTAATTTTTGTCTGCACTTCATAGAAGCCTTGTCGATGACGTCTACAGTCAGACCCGACTGGTCTTTCGTCAGCAGATAAAGAGTCCTGCCATCCTCGGACTGTGTAAGATTGATTACTTTGATGCCGGATGCAATCGGATAGACCATCTCTGCCTTTTCAAAGTCTATATAATAGACCGGTTCTCCCTCTGTTGGAAAAATATGAATGCCTCTTTTCTCGTCCGGACATTCTACGAAAATCTCACCGCTGCCGACCTCTTCCATCGTACTAACGGCAAGATACAGTCTGTCTCCATCCCAAAAGCCGTCGGAATCCACTGCGTAAGATGCCTCATCTTCATTTCCGGTCATCATGGTAAATTCCGATAAGCCATCCACACGGTCTTTCCTAATCTTCACCTGATAAGGAAAATCTTTTGGAATTGGGAACTGGAAATAACTGCTCCAATCAATGCGCTGATCATGTACATCTGAAGTTGTATTCAGTATCGGGTGGTCATAAGATGGACAGTCTGTATAGATACATATCGGAAAGTATTCCATGTAGTCATCTAAACAGCCATGCCAGATGAATTCTTTTCTGTCTCCGGCTGCAAGCCAGGCATTCTTTGCCAGTTCCATCGGAAGAAGGGTGCCCATAATCAGTTCTTCTTTCGACTCCAGATCCTCCTTGTTCAAATGGGCCAGATCGTAGCAGAATCTTTCTGTTACCATATGTCTGTCTTCGGCAGACTCATGAAGAGATTCCTTGTGAAGACGGTCGTATTGAAAGTCTGTCCGGCTCTGCAGATTACCGCTGCCATCCAGAAACATGTCCGTATTCCAGTTGAGACCATAAGTCGGATCAAGGACTTTGGTGGAGACTTTGATGCCTTTGGTTGCTTCCGAGCTGCCAGCCTCGATGGTTTCTTTGATGGCGATGTCGTCCTGCTGACCGTTGATGACGCCGTATGCCCAAAGGATACCCCCTGCCGCGATACAGGCCAACACCAGGGTGGTCAAAATATATTTACGCATGGCTAGTCCTCCATGGCATCATCCATGTCCGTCATACCTGACAGTGCACGGCTGACGCGGTCCTGTCTGTAGTGATAGATCTCCTTTACAAAAGTCATCAGGTTTTTGCCTTCGTCTTCCAGCTCTTCCATCAGCTTGTCGCCGACCAGCTGGCCCTGATGAATCAGGACGGCACGGTCGATGAACTTCTCCACTTCTTCCAGAAGGTGAGTGGAAAGAAGGATGGTCTCGTTTGGTTCCAGGATGCCTAACAGCACCTTGTAGAAATCCTCCCTGTTAAAGACATCGTTTCCAGAGAAAGGTTCATCCATGAGGATGTAATCCGCCCCCTGAGACAGAGCCATGATGACTTCGAACTGGTTCTGCTGGCCCACGGAAAAGCTCTTCAGCGCCTTCTTCTTTGGCAGCTGGAAGAATTCCATGAGACCTTCGTAACGCTTTGTGCGGAAGTTCGGGAAGTGCATCTGATAGAAGTCTTTGTGTGCCTCGGCACTCAGGTTCGGGAAAAAGGAATGCTCGCAGGTCGCAAAGCTGAGGCGGGCGATGTTCTTATGGCTGATTGGCTCGCCGTCCAGAAGCGCCAGCCCGTCATGCTTTAGGAATCCCAAAACCGACTTCATAAAAGTGGTCTTCCCTGCCCCGTTTTCTCCAAAGAGTCCGATGATCTGTCCCTGAGGAATTTCCAGGGAAATATTGTCCAGGGCCTTTTTTGACCCGTAAGTTTTGCTTAGATTTCTAATCTCAATCATGTCTGTACTCCTTTGTCTGCTCTATAGAAACGCTTCCGGTGTTATGGTGATGTAGCAAATATAGTAGATGGCTGTTAGGGTTATGGCGATTGCCGCCGTAATCAGCAGGCCCGTTACTGGCAGCGTCAGACAGCGCTTTTTCAGTTCGTTCTTCGCAGGCAGCCTCTTCATCAGGTAGATGCTCTTGCTCTTCTGGCTGTGATAATGGTAGTGGTACCATGCCGCCCAGATGAGCATAAATACTATGACGAAAAAGCCGCGGTAGCTGTCCCTTGCGATAGCCCAGAATGGCAGCATGCTGACATAGGGGTCAGAAGGTGACAGGAGAATCGTCCGCTTGGCATCCGCATAAAGTCCGCCCAGACAGTAATCGAAATACCAGAAGAAGGAAACCATGCTGTAAAGAAGATTTACGATGGACGCGGCCACAAACGCCGACAATTCCGTAGATGGGGACAATCCCAACGGCATCCTTGCTTCCATCCAGCTATACAGTTTCTGCATCGGCATCCTGCTCTGCTTCTTCCAGCTTCGATCTGTAGTCTTCGGTGTAGTCTGTGTCTTCATCGACAGCCCCTCCTTTTGAAATCTGTACTGCTGCGTAGACTGCAAAGAATCCAACGATGGTCGGACCAATCATGTCTGGGTTTGTGGAATCCTGCAGGTATCCTGCAACTGCAATTCCGATACCACCAGCCCCCAGTCCACCATTCTTCCCGTGGCGGCTTTGCTGCTGCGCATAAACCGCAATGATGCTGATTTCTATCACGAACAGGATGCTGGACGCCAGTGTTATGTAGTCTTCCAGTGGCAGCAGTGCGTGAAGCAGTTCGTTTCTATAGAAAGCGGTAAACAGTACATGCTGGTAATTGCCGGAAACATCGCTGTCTAAGTAGACTTTGGAAAGTGCCAGGCAGATTCCCAGTTCCGCAGCCAGGAAGATGAACAGAGCCATGATATTATAAATAACCGTAATCCAATTGGCGGTTCGTTCCGGAATGGATAATCTGTGCATGATCAGCCCTGTATTAGATGTGTTTTTTGATGCAGCACCGCAAAGGATAAGGCAGTAGAACAAGAAACCAGCATAAAATGCGATGGTAATTTTGCTCTGCTTGATGAGATGTTCCAGCAACATGGATCCGTCTGCATTGTTCAGTGCGTAGAGAAACATGCCGGTCTGAACTGCTGCCATGATAATAATCACGCCGATTAGTTTATATAGTGTGCTTCTTGCCGATAGTCCGAAGACTGATAAGTAACGATTCATTTTACTCCTCCTCACTCCATGCCTCTGCCACCAGGCTGATGGCCTCTTCCATGGAAATCCCCATTTGTTTCATGTTCTGTACCAGCGCCGCGGTTTCTTTTGACAAAAGTCTGCCGCGAATCGTCCTGGTGGACGCTGGTGTAATGGTTACATAGCTTTTAGCGCCGCTGCGGGATTCTATGATTCCGTCATCTTCCAGCTGGCGATATGCCTTCTGTATGGTGTTGGGATTGACCCCGATCAGCGCTGATAGTACACGTCGGGATGGCATCTCGTCTCCATCTGTAATCGTTCCCGCTACAATACCCCTTTGAACAAAGCTGACAATCTGCAGATAGATGGGACTGCCGTCCTCCATTTGAAATTGTTCGAATGAAACCATAGAATCACCTCCTTTGCGGATTTTCGCGTCAACCGTATTACTCGACTAGTACGGTTCTTTAACTGTATTATATGCATAGTACGGTTGGTTGTCAATAGGGCTGGTGTGTATACATGGTGGCGGGATGAGCTGCAACCATTTTCCTCTTAATTTGCTTTTGATGCAAAATGACCTGTTTTTTTGCAACCATCCTTTTGGAATATGAAATATGATGCAGATTTAGCCCCTTTGCTGCATCCATTTTGGATGCCTCTGATATATGGATGCAAGCTGAGACCTAATACCGCAACCATTTAAGGTTTAGACGACTTTTGATGTAGATTAATAGGTAAACATAGCCTGAGATTGGTCTAAAGCACATATAATCTGGATGAAATTCAGACTGCTACAGTATGACTTGCATCATTTCCAAAAATACACTTTGATGGATGCAAAAAAACTATGAATCTGCATCATTTCTCGAAAGAAGCTTTAATGGTTGCAAAGCCATGATAGAGGTAAATCTCTTCCTAATAAAATGTAATATTTTTACAATTCCTCGTTGACATTGTAAAAAATTAGCAGTAAGATTTTACCATATTATATTTGAAAGGTAACACGATGAACACATTTATAAGACAAATAGATTTGGAAATACGCAGACAGCAGAAGTATCTTGATACAGCAAAGCATCGTATTGCATTAGCACCCAAGGGTTCCCTGCTTGCCCGCAAGAGAAAGAAGAAGATTGACTATTATCACGTTACAGATGAGAAGAAGGGTAAAGAATCCAAAAGGATTAGAAGATAAAGAAATATCAATCATGATATGGCTTTCATTCTGCAGTTAACGGATAAACTTATACAGCGAAGAATATTCAGCAGATCTCAAAACAATCTGTTTTACCTAAATAAGCTTCGTAATCATTATGTGCCTGCTGACTTCAACTCTGTTTCAATACAGCTAGGTCCATCTTACAATCATGTTATCCAGCAGCAAAGGAAGCAGCATCTGGAACAATGGCGAAATATGCCTTACTCCAAAGCCCCCTATGATTCACGGTATCATATTCACGAAACCGATTCCGGTGAATTGGTCCGGTCGAAATCCGAACAGATTATCCTAAACACGCTATATGCATACCCTTTAGTTGTTCATTACGAAGAAGAGTTTCTATACAAAAACGCTGTGCCGGGCATCAACAGGTGCTATCCGGATTTTACGATTATTCTCCCGGATGGAAGCCGCATCATTTGGGAACATCTCGGCCGGCTGGATGATCCGGAGTACTGCAGGCGGGTCGCTATCAAACTGAACCTCTATCAGCAAAACGGCTATGTCATCGGAAAGAACCTGATCCTTACCATGGACGATGACAAAGGCAACATCAGCAGTGCGCTGGTCATCGATGCCATCGAGCACTATATCCTGCCGCATATGGAGAGAGGGTTCCATCTTGGTTAAAAACCAACGGCAAGAGAAAAGCCCCAGGCGAAAATGCCTGAGGCTTTATATTTCTAATGATTTAGCAATGTTCCTGTACCGCAACCGCAACTGCTACAGTCGCGCCTACCATTGGGTTGTTACCCATGCCGACATAGCCCATCATAGCCACGTGAGCCGGTACGGAGGAGGAGCCTGCGAACTGTGCATCGGAGTGCATTCTGCCTAAGGTATCTGTCATACCGTAGGATGCAGGACCTGCTGCCATGTTGTCTGGGTGCAGGGTTCTGCCTGTGCCGCCGCCGGAAGCAACGGAGAAGTACTTCTTGCCCAGCAGAACTCTTTCCTTCTTGTAAGTGCCTGCAACAGGGTGCTGGAATCTTGTTGGGTTGGTGGAGTTACCAGTGATGGAAACGTCTACGTTTTCATGATGCATGATAGCAACACCTTCTCTTACGTCAAACGCACCATAGCACTTTACTTTTGCTCTGTCGCCCTTGGAGTAAGGAGTTTCCTTTACAACCTTCAGTTCTCCTGTGAACGGATCAAATTCTGTCTGTACATAAGTGAATCCGTTGATTCTGGAAATGATTAACGCTGCGTCCTTACCTAAACCGTTTAAGATAACGCGCAGAGGTTCTTTTCTGACTTTGTTTGCAGAGTTTGCGATACCGATGGCACCTTCTGCTGCCGCGAAGGATTCGTGGCCTGCTAAGAATGCGAAGCATCCGGATTCTTCGGATAACAGCATGGATGCCAGGTTACCGTGACCGATGCCGACCTTTCTGTCGTCTGCTACAGAGCCAGGGATGCAGAACGCCTGCAGGCCTTCGCCGATAGCTTTTGCAGCTTCCACTGCGGAAGTTGCGCCCTTCTTGATTGCGATAGCAGCGCCCAGTACATAAGCCCACTTTGCGTCTTCGAAGCAGATTGGCTGGATGCCTTCTGCGATTTCATATGGATCAAAGCCCTTTTCTTTGCAAAGTTCTCTTGCAGCTTCCAGGCTTTCGATGTCGTATTCTTTCATTGCCTTTTCGATGCCGGCAATTCTTCTAGCATAGTTTTCGAATAATTCCATTCCTGGCACCTCCTATTCTTTACGTGGATCGATGGTCTTCACAGCATCAGCAAATCTGCCGTATGTGCCGCTTGCCTTTTCGATGGCTTCCATTGGATCTGTGCCGCCTTTGATGAAGTCCATCATTCTGCCCAAGTTCACGTATTTGTAGCCGATGGTGTTGTTATCTTCGTCTAAGCCGACTTCCAGGATGTAACCTTCTGCCAGTTCTAAGTATCTAGGGCCCTTATCTGCAGTGGTGTAGATGGTGCCCACCTGGCTTCTGTGTCCCTTGCCCAGGTCTTCTAAGCCTGCGCCGATAGCCAGTCCGCCTTCGGAGAACGCAGACTGGGTTCTGCCGTAAACGATCTGCAGGAACAGTTCTCTCATAGCAGTATTTATTGCGTCACAGACAAGGTCTGTATTCAGTGCTTCTAAGATGGTCTTACCAACCAGGATTTCACCTGCCATTGCAGCGGAGTGTGTCATGCCGGAGCAGCCGATGGTTTCAACCAGGGCTTCCTGGATAATGCCTTCTTTTACGTTCAGAGTCAGCTTGCAGGCACCCTGCTGTGGTGCACACCAGCCTACACCATGTGTTAAGCCGGAAATGTCTTTGATTTCCTTCGCCTGGACCCATCTTCCTTCTTCAGGAATTGGGGCAGGTCCATGGTTTGCATTGTCTCTGTTTACGATGCACATATTCTGTACTTCAGTGGTATAAATCATGTCTGACCTCCCTGTTTATTTTCATTCACTCTTTTCAGTATATCATCGCAAGTCCTAATTTTCAATAGGATTTACTTTCCTGTCACCTTTGCCCAGACGATGCGGCGGTTCTCCGTCTGCTGCACCTTCGCCACGTATCCGCCGAACTCCACATCAAAGATTTCACCGTCTTCCGGGATACGTCCAATTAGACCACAAAGATACCCGCCGAAAGTATCATAGGTATCTACGGGCAGTTCCATATGCAGGGCGTTTGCTACATCTTCCAGGTCTGCAGTTCCCTGGATGTCCCAGCTCAGTTCCCCGGTTTTCACCACATCTTCCATTTCCGGTTCTTCGTCATCCTCGCGGATGTCTCCCAGAAGTTCTTCGATCAGATCGTGCATGGTCACGATGCCGGTCATGCCGCCGTATTCATCGATTACGATGGCAATCCAGATGCCTTCCGCCTGCATTTTGCGGAACAAAACGTTTGCTTTCATGGTTTCCGGCACATAGTACGGCTTCTCCAGGATCTGTTCCATGAGAAATTCCTTCTTCTGCAGCTTCAGCTGGAAGTAGTCCTTGGTGTCCAGGATGCCAATGATGTCATCCACATGCTCACCGCAGACCGGATAGAACCTGTGTCCCGTAGCAAAGATTTCCTCCTCCCAATCCTTCGGCTGATCCAGAGCAGACAGCCATTCCACGTCCAGACGATGGGTACAGATCTGCTCTGCGTCGATGTCATCAAAAGCGAAGACGTTTTCGATGATCTCCGTCTCCTCCTGGTCAAAGACGCCCTGCTGCTTGCCGGATACCAGCATCATGCGGATTTCCTCTTCAGAAACCACCTCATCTTCCTCATCCGGGTTGATGCGCAAAAGCTTCAGGATCCCGTTGGTAGATGCGGTCAGGATGAATACGATGGGCTTAAACACCTTTGATACGGTGTTAAGAAGTCCCGCCAGACCCAGGGCGATGGCTTCGGCCTTCTTCATGCCGATACGCTTCGGCACCAGCTCACCGATAACCAGATTGAAATAGGCCAGAATCAACGTAATCACGATGACGGATGCGGAATGGAGTGCCGTCTCGGGAACATGGATGCCGGTTTTCAGGATGGCATTTACCAATGGCTCTGCGAAGTTGTCTGCCGCAAAAGCAGAACCCAGCAGGCCTGCCAGGGTAATGGCAACCTGAATGGTGGCAAGAAATCTGGCCGGCTGTTCGGTAAGCGCCACCAGATATGCGGCACGCTTATCGCCGCCTTCAGCCATCCGCTTAAGCTTATTATCGTTCATGGAAATAACTGCAATCTCCGCACTGGCGAAGATGGCGTTCAAACTAATTAATACAATCTGCAAGATGATTGCACCTGTCATATCTTTTGTTCCCCCTTTTGACATTTTTGACATAATCCGTAGATGACGGAGTTTCTGCACTGGAGACGGAACCCGTGGTCATTTGCGATATGGCCTGCAATTTCGTCCATAAAATGGCAGTCCAGATGAATCACGCTTCCGCAATCTACGCATTTCAGATGCAAATGAGAATCGCAGTGATGCTCCCTCTCTGTCAGCTGGTAAGTCGCCTTCTCTCCATGCTCATCGGCGTACCTCATCACAACCCCTTCCCGTTCCAGTTTGTCCAGATACCGGTAGATGGTCGTCATGTTCACCGGACAGTCCAGGCTGCGCATGTGTGCATCGATGTCTTTGACGCTGACGGTTCGGTTCTGATTGGATTTCAAGTATTCCATCATCTTTGTTCTGTTGTTGGTCTTGTATGTTTGCTGTTTCATTGCCGGCCTCCTTAGAATGTAATCCCCAGGAATTCAATCAGGCAGCCCCAGGCGATGCCGGAGCCCAGCAGAATCCCCGTGATCATCAGATTTTCCTTCAGATGTCTGTTCTCTTCAAAGAGAACCAGAAGTCCCATGCCTGCGCTGACCAGAAGACCGCTCATCATCGGACCTGCGCCGATGATACCGTCCAGGTATAACTGGGTGATGACCACAGAAGATGCGCAGTTTGGAACCAGGCCCATCACAGCCGCGATGGTTTGTCCCACCACCGGCACACTAACGAATACCGCCGCCAGGGCATCTTCGCCGATGTGGTGAATGATCAGCTCGATGGCGATGCTGATGATGAAGATAAAGAAGAATACCTTCACCGTGTGCACCAGGGCCGTCTTTGCGATGCCGGCTTTGGTCGTTGCACAACAGTCGCTTCCGCAGGTAGAACCCAGCACAAAATCCCTCGGTTTCTTCTTCCGGCGGGCATACCAGCCGAAGAAAATTTCCACCAGGAAGCCTGTGATAATAGCGATGATGACCTTGCTTGCGAGAATCTTCACGATGGTCTGCGGTGAAACCTGTTCGGAAATCATGATCGGCAGCATCTCATCGGAAGTGGACATATATACCGCGATTAGTGTTCCCATGGTCACAACGCGTCCTACATAGAAATAGGAGGCCGCGGCAGAGAAACCGCACTGGGGAATAATGCCCAGCAAACTGCCCCAGATTGGACCGGAGGCACCGGTTTTCTGTATGATATTTTTTGCATGATCTCCGGTCGTATGCTCCAGGATACCCATCACCAGATAGGTGATGAACAGCAGCGGCAGCAGAGACCAGTTATGATGCAGAATGTGTTCTGTTAAATGTATGATTTCGTGTAACATTCGTACTCCTGACTTTTATCTTTTGCATTCAGATTAACGTTCAAAACTCAAAAAACGCAAACCGTTCTAATTTGCAAACGATTTGCGTTTTTGATTATATCATATTCACGCGCAAAGTCAAGACGACAGCTATTTTGTCAGAATATAATCCACGATGGTTTTCGCTACTTCGTCTTTACCCATCAGCTCGTATTCTTTCACTTCGTCTCTGGTAATCAGGGTCACCACGTTGGTGTCTGTACCGAATCCTGCGCCTGCCACCTTCAGGTTGTTGGCGATGATCATGTCGGCGTTCTTCTTTTCCAGCTTCTTCTTGGAGTTTTCCAGCATGTTTTCTGTTTCCATGGAGAAACCGCAGAGAATCTGGCCTTCCTTCTTGTGCTGGCCCAAATACATGAGGATATCCTGGGTACGCTTCATCGGAATCGCCAGGTCTCCGTCCTTTTTCTTCACCTTCTCGTCAGATACCACTGCCGGTGTGTAGTCGGAAACGGCAGCGGCTTTGATGATGATGTCCTGCTCGTCGGCTCTTGCCGTTACTGCTTCGAACATATCTGCAGCAGATGCTACAGGCACTACGTCCACAAACATCGGCAGTTCCGCGGTGGTAGCCGCTTTGACGATGGTTACATCAGCACCACGGAGCATGCATTCTTTTGCCAGGGCAAAGCCCATCTTGCCGGTGGAGTGGTTTGTGATGAAACGAACAGGGTCCATAGACTCTCTGGTCGCGCCTGCCGTAATCAGGACCTTCTTGCCGGTCATGTCCTTCTCACAGGCGATTTCTTTCTCTATGTATGCGTACAGTACTTCCGGTTCAGGCATCTTGCCTGCGCCGGTGTCCCCGCATGCCAGATATCCGGATGCCGGTGCAATCACAGTCATGCCGTACTTTCTCAGGATTTCCATATTGTCCTGGGTGATTGGGTTTTCGTACATAGCAGTGTTCATGGCCGGTGCAATCAGCTTTGGACATTTTGCCGCCAGGAATGTTGTGGTCAGCATGTCGTCTGCGATGCCGTGGGCCAGCTTTGCCATCACGTTGGCAGTCGCCGGTGCCACCATAAACACGTCTGCCCGCTTTGCCAGGGACACGTGTTCCACGTTATGCTGGAAGTTTCGATCAAAGGTATCAACCAGGCATTTGTTTCCGGTCAGGGTTTCAAAGGTAATCGGTGTGATGAAATTGCACGCGTGCTCCGTCATGATGACATGGACATCTGCCCCTGCCTTCACCAGGCGGCTTGCCAGAGATGCAATCTTGTAAGCTGCGATACCGCCGCTGACACCTAACACAACTGTTTTGTTCTTTAACATGAGTCTTTCTCCTTTTTTTAATGCGACTAATACGACGTTCTATTACGACTATTTCAATTGTGCAATAACCTTCTTCTTCCAGCCTCTTCTGCGATAGAAGATGGTTGTCAGAACAGAACCCAGCAACCATGCAGAAACCAGAGAGATGGCAATACATTCGAATCGGCCAAACGGCAGTTCTGCCGTTCTGGTCAGGAAAGAAATCCCGTAAGCCAACGGTACACGGAAGAGTACTGTTGTGCAAAGAGAAATCCACATCGGTGTCAGGGTATCCCCTGCACCACGCATGATACCGGACAGACACTGGGTTACCGCCATAGCAATGTAACCAATAGCCATAATTCTCATGATGTATACGCTTAATTCCACCAGTTCTGTCGTATCGGTAAAGACCATCATCAGGTATTTACCGAAAATCAGGATGATTGCAGTGATGACAGTGGAAGTGGCAATTCCCAGCAGGGTTCCCTGTTTTGCCCCCACATCTACACGCTTCAGGTCTCCGGCGCCTACGTTCTGTCCAGAGTAGGTTGTCATGGCCATACCGAAAGTCAGATTCGGCATCATGGCAAACCCGTCGACACGCATCACGATCACGTTAGCGGCGATGAACATCGGACCGAAGCAGTTGGTCAGAGACTGGACGATGATCATGGCAGAAGACAGAATTGCCTGGGTTGCTCCAGATGGCATACCCAGCTCTACCACACGTTTCACATATTTCTTTTCAACCTTGAAATGACGTTTCTCCAGCACAAAGAGATGATGGAGCTTGGTCAGTTTTTTCATACAAAGTGCTGCAGAAATGCCCTGTGCAATGGCTGTGGCGATGGCAACCCCAGAAACCCCGATACGCATTACACCAACGAAGAACAGGTCTAACACGATATTGATACCTGTTGCAATAAGCAGGTAAACCAGCGCAGAGGTGGAATCACCCATCCCTCTCAGGATCCCGCTGAGGATGTTGTAGAATGCCATACCGGCGATGCCCAGCATGCTGATGATCAGATACATTCTGCAGTCGTCGATGATGTCGGCCGGCGTATTCAGCAGTTTCAGAAACGGCTGCATCAGCGGCGGTGCACACACCATGAGAAGCAGAGATACCAGTCCCGTCATGGTGACACAGGTACCGATGGTTGCTGCCAGGGACTCTTTGTCTCTCGCCCCAAAGTACTGGGAAACCATGATGGTGGCCCCTGCCGAAATGCCGATGAAGAGCACCAGCATCAGGTTTAGCAGCGGAAGGGCGCTTCCTACTGCCGCCAGGGCGTTGTCACCCACAAAGTGTCCAACGATGATACTGTCTACCGTACTATATAGCTGCTGTGCGATATTCCCGATGAGCATCGGTATGGCAAAGAGCACCAGGCCCTTCCACGGCGTGCCCTGGGTCATATCCACAGGCTGGAATATTTTCTTGAACATAATAAACCTTTCTTTTTTCTTACAGATTTACGAACCTTTCCAACTTAATAGTTTATCACAAATCCGTAAAAGAAGAAAGGGGCAAGAAGCGGACTACACGTATTTTCGCATATATTTCAGGGCGTTTTTTTCCAGGCGGGAAACCTGGGCCTGACTGATGGAGATTTCGTCCGCCACCTCCATCTGGGTCTTCCCCTCGAAGAAACGCTTCTTCAGGATATACTGTTCCCGCGGTGTCAGTTTTCCCATGGCCTCCGACAGGGAGATGTTCTCGATCCATTTTTCATCGGTGTTCTTCGTGTCCTGGACCTGATCCATGACGTAGAGGGCATCCCCATCGTCGTGAAAGACCGGCTCAAAGAGAGACACCGGATCCTGGATGGATTCCATGGCCAGGACCACGTCTTCCCGCGGCACCTCGATTTCCGCCGCAATTTCCGTGACAGAAGGTTCCCTGCAGAGCTGCACGCTCAGTGTTTCCTTCGCCTGCAGCGCCTTGTAGGCGATATCCCGAAGAGATCTGGATACGCGGATACTGTTGTTATCTCTCAGATAACGGCGGACTTCGCCGATAATCATCGGCACAGCATAGGTAGAGAACTTGACGCCGTGCTTCAGGTCGAAGTTGTCCAGCGCCTTGATGAGCCCGATGCATCCAACCTGAAAGAGGTCATCGGGATTCTCTCCCCGATGACCGAATCTTTGAATGACGCTGAGCACCAGACGCAGATTCCCGGTAATGAACTTGTCGCGGACTTCCATGTCCCCGGCCTTGATCTGCACCAGCATCTCCTGCATCTCATCGTCTTTATATAAAGGGAGTTTCGCGGTATTTACCCCACAGATTTCAACTTTGTTTACCATTCTTTTCACCAGCCCATATCAAAATTTTCGTATGTATAGGTTGTGCCGGTGAGGCAGAATTACCCGCTGTAATTTATCCCAGTTTTCTCACTTCACGCTGCAGCCGCTGGATGATTTTCTTCTCCAGCCGCGATATGTAACTTTGTGAAATGCCCATCATGTCGGCCACTTCTTTCTGTGTCATCTCGTGACCGTTGCGAAGGCCGAACCGCATATCCATAATCTTCTTTTCCCGCGGACTCAGTTTAGACAAAGCATGATACAGCAGTTTCCGGTTGATTTCCTCTTCCAAATGACTGCCGATGACGTCCTCTTCCGTACCCAGAATGTCGGACAGCAGCAGCTCGTTGCCGTCCCAGTCCACATTGAGTGGTTCATCAAAGGAGACCTCACTCTTCCGTTTCACATCACGTCGTAGGAACATCAGGATCTCATTCTCGATGCACCTGGATGCATAGGTCGCCAGCTTGATATTTTTGTCCAGCTTAAAGGTGTTGACGGCCTTAATCAGGCCAATGGTCCCGATGGAGATCAGGTCCTCCACATGAACCCCCGCATTCTCAAATTTTTTGGCGATGTACACCACCAGACGTAGATTTCGCTCGATCAAAAGGGCCCGCGCCTCCATATCGCCCTCTGCATAGGCTGTCAGGGCCGCCTCTTCCTCCTCTCTGGTCAGCGGTGGCGGCAAGGCATCGCTTCCACCTATGTAAAATATGTTTTCTGCTTTTTTCCAAAAGGTTTTCAGGCACCAAAGCCTGATCCGGTTAACAATCTCCATATATTCCCCTTTCTAACAGGCCGGCCGGCAGCAGGATCTGTGTTTCACCCTGCGGTCCCCGAAAATGTCCCTCTTCACAGAAGGCAATGACAGGGTTTCTCACGGTAAACCCGTCGGAAAATCGGATGGCATCCATTCGAAACCCCTGTAGAATTCCCCGCTCCACTCCCACCGACCGGTAAGGAATGACGGTATACCGGGTTTCCATAAGGTTAGATACGCTGGCTTCCTGCAGCATCTGCTCTCCCAGCTGCCGGTCCACGATGCAGACCGGCCTGCCCGTCAGCGGCTCTTTCAGGTCGTTTCCCGAATCGATGAATCCCTGCAGTTTCCAGCTGCTTCTATCTAAAATGAGTTCTGTTTCCATCACCCTCCGCGTTTCCAGGCGCTTCGCCCGGAGGATTTTCAGCAGAAACCAGAGGAACAGGGCAGCTGTAAAGGCTGCCGCCGTTACCGAAAAGTAGGTCAGTGGCGCCAGATAGACGCCGGCTGCCGCTGTCACCCCGGTCCGGCTAAAGGAGGTTAGTAATGCTATGGCGATTCCGCCATAAAGAATCGTAATACCCAGGAAGACTGCCGCACCCTGCAGCAGTTTCTTTCTTTCCCTCTTACCAAAGGCAATCCTCACAATCAGGAGAGAAAAAGCGGTTTTGCACACCCAGGAGAACAGCCCTGCCAGCGGCAAAAAGAGGACAAATGCATAGACGCCGCAGAGACTCCCGCAAAAGAGATACCGCAAAGGCACCGGCTCTGTACCCAGGATTTTCCCCGTAAAAAAAAGAATCATGATCCCGGTGACAAAATTCTCTAAAAACAAATATTCCCCATAGATAGCCAACGCTTCTCTCCCCTCTCTCGTATGGGTTTAGTATAGCGGAACCGGCCCGCGGATTCTGTCGAAACCTGCGGGCCGTGGAAGTTTTTTTGCAGGGGCGCGGAGCGCCCGGGGGGGCAGCCCGCGGCGAAGGACCGTCAGAGGCCGCGGGCGCAAAAAAGAAGGAACCGGTTCCTTCCAGCAATATGACACCAAAATTTTTAGTAGTCTGCATAATAATATGGTTAATGCCAATATCTTAACATAAAGATTTCGATTTGTCTATGTTTCTTATATATTTTGTACTACATCAAATTTGGGGACATTTTTGGAGAATTTTTTCGATTTTTTTTATTAAATCTGAAACCTCATGGCGTTGTCCTCTGGCGCAGACCTTTGCATCTTCGCCGCAGAGCAGGCATTTCCTTCCCGGATGACCCAGGTCTGTTCTGCTGATTCCGCCTTCTCCTGACATCACATCGATGTCGAAAATCCGGCCCAGATCGTCCTGATCTTCTATGGTAATTGCCGTTTCTTTCACTCTGCGCATATCCATTCTGCCTTCATCGACAACCAGATACCCCTCACTGCCTGTGTGTAAATGACGGCATTCCCTGTATCGTACCGTCTCATTTCCCAACGCCTTTACCATCTTTTCCACGCCATGTTCCAGCGCTTTTCTGTAAATTACCTTATCTTTTACCGGTCCGGGAATGTTCAGGGTCATGGAAACCAGCACACCGCCATATTTCTCCAGGAGTTCCCTCTGGTGCATCACCCGGTTCTCTCTGGCATCAAGCAGTTCCATCAATGTGACAGGCCTGGCATTTTCCCACAGATAAGCATAGGTTGTCACCGGTACGAGTCCCTGGATTTCTTCCCAGGATGCTTCATCCCCGATATCCAGCAGTTCTCTCACCCGGCTTGCACTGACCACATCGCCGCCCTGTTCCAGTCTCGGAATCTCTATGACGCCGATACCGTATTTCGGTAACCGTTTTTCCAGCGTCTCGTTATACACTTTCGTTACCGCAGAGTGAGGTTCCGTTCCTACGAATCGTCTGCTGATTCCCAGCGCCGGTGCAATCACCGTGGCAAATAACTCTGCATCCATGGCCGCATGGGCGTCTGCCACCTTCTCTTCTTTTGTAAAGTAGCTTGGGAAGGTCAGGTCAGATACGGCATATCGTCCGCCGCCGATGACCATCACATTCTGCAGATCCGCGGTACCCTGCTTTACCAGTTCCAGTCTGTCTCTGAAGGCGAACCTGGATAAATCCTCTTCTACAACCAGAACGAAAACATGGTCACAGGCCCTCGCAGCCGTTTCGATCAGGTAACGATGTCCTTTGGTAAAAGGATTGCAGTTCATCACCAGCGCACCTGCAACAGCATCTTTATCCAGCCCTGCCGCTGTTCTTACAGATTCCAGCTGCGCACGGTATTGTCCAACGCTGTCCCTGCCCCATTCCAAAAGTGCCGCATAGGGCCGCGCTTTTGCCACCAGCCTGAATCCCAGCCCGGTAAACTGAAGGGCCTTCTCTGGTTTTGTAAACAGGTACAGGCTCTGGGCATCCCTGGCTTCACCGATCAAAGCCGTCAGCACCCGCGCCGTCAGGTCTTCTCCCTGTCTGGCCGGATCCACAGCCATACCCTGCAGCATGTCTCCCTTAAGGCTTCCGGTCGCTGCGAGACTTCCGTCTGCATCATCAAAAACGCCAACGGTCAGCTCCACGCCCTCCGGCATGGAAAGTCCGCATTTTGCAAACAGCTCCGCCGCCTGATGAAGTTGTATCTTTTCTGTGTAATACATGATATCGCTCCTTTTTTCTTCCAACAGTTTACCATATTGTCACGGGGAAATCCAGCCAAAGCGCGCCTGCTACCCTTGCACCCCTGTTCAAAGTTACTAAAGAAAACATTATTTGCAAAAAGTGTATATGAAATCAGGAGCTATTGGCAGATATATTACTACATAAACGCAAAAACAAGAAAAGTGTCTATATTTCCAAAGAAAACATAGACACTTTTTTCTGTTATTTCATAATATCGTAATTTCGACAGAGAGACCCCTTATCTCACAGGCACGTTATAGATCGTAT
Source organism: Bacillota bacterium (assembly GCA_017522185.1). Classification (GTDB taxonomy): domain Bacteria; phylum Bacillota; class Clostridia; order Peptostreptococcales; family Anaerovoracaceae; genus Senimuribacter. Next base: position 102,511 of record JAFWZZ010000028.1, read on the forward strand.
CCAGCAGCGTGCCGTCGCGATAGATGACCTTTGCCACTTCGCGGTCGCCGCGGGTCAACATCTTTGGTTTACCGTTGAGCTTTTCTGCCATATCACGAAGCTCGTGGATGTCGAATACCGGCAGGCCGGCATCCAGGAATCTGTCACGCAGGTCGCCGCGCAGCGGATTGACCGCGATACCACGCTGTGTTACCAGCACGTCCACGGTATGACCAGGTGTAGATTTGCACATAACCTGATCCACCACGATTGGCAGTCTTGCACGGGATAACGGTGCTACGATCATGGACATCTTTGCGCCGGCTGCCGTGTCACTGTGACCGCCGCTGCCGCCCATGATGTAACCGTTGGAATCGGTGTGCACGTTAACATTGAAGTTCGTATCGATTTCTGTCGCACCCAGGATTACCACATCCAGGCTGTCTACCGCACTGCTCTTTGCCGTTGGGCTGGCATAATGTGCTGCAGTCACTTCCATATGGTTCGGATTGGTACGTAAGGACGCAATCGCATCCAGGTCGAAACACTGCACGTCGTATAATGCTTTGAAACAGCCGCTCTGCATCATGTCTACCATGTAGGAGGTGATACCGCCCAGGCCGTAGCTGCCCTGCACGCCCTTACGGAGCATGATGTCCTTCAGGTACTTTGCCGCCGCCAGGGATGCACCGCCAGCACCTGTCTGGAAGCTGAAACCATCCACCAGCAGGCCGGAAGCATCGATGGCACGGGCCGCGTAGTCTGCGATAACCAGACCCACAGGGTCCTTTGTGATCTTTGTTGTGCCGGAGACGATGCCGGAAGGCTCGCCGATCTTGTCAACGACTACCACGTAGTCGATATAGTTTTCCGCGATGGAATAGTCCACCAGCGGGTATTCTGCTAAGTTGTCTGTGATGACCACGGACTTGCCTGCATACATGGCATCGGCGAAAGCGTAGCCCAGGGAGCCGCAGGCAGACTTGCCGATTTTGCCGGTGCAGTTACCCATGCAGTCGGAAGTCGGTGCGGCGATGAATGCCACGTCGATTGGAGACTTGCCGCTGATGATGTCACTTGGACGGCCGCCATGGGTTCTGAAGATGACCGGCTTATCTAATAAGCCTTCGCTGATGGCACGGCCTACCACGCCGCCCATGTAGTTAGTTTCGATGCCGGTGATCACGCCGTCTTCGATGTAGCCGATAAAAGGTTCATGGGTATCGAAGATGGAGCTGATATTAACGTTTAAATTGCGGATGCCCATCTCGCAGATGGCTTCCATGACCATAACCGCAACCATGTCACCATTACGCAGGTGATGGTGGAAGGAGATGGTCATGCCGTCTTCCAGACCGGAAAGACGGATGGCTTCTTTCAGATCTTTGACTAATTTGCCGTTCATCTTATCTGCCTCCCTTCATGGCTTCTGCCGCTTCCAGCACCTGTGCCGCACGGGCGACGATCGGTGCATCTATCATCTTGCCGCGGAGCGATACCACGCCCTTGCCTTCTGCCTTCGCCTTTTCGATGGTAGCAAAGACGTCGCGGGCATACTGGATTTCTTCTTCCGTCGGGCTGAAGACTTCGTTGATAAAGGTCACGTGTCTAGGAGAAATGGAAGATTTTCCTGTGAATCCTAAGGACTTTGCGAATTCCGCGTCTTTGATCAGTCCCTCGTAGTCTTCCACATCGGTCCACGGTGTATCGTATACGTCTACGCCTGCCGCACGGGCCGCCATGACCATGCGGGAACGGGCATAGAAGATTTCGTTTCCTTCTTTTGTTCTCTTACATCTCAGGTCCGCCGTCAGGTCTTCGCCGCCTAAGAAGATGGCTTCCACACGAGGATCGGAAGATGCGATCTGGTACGCGTTTTCCACGCCCAGGGCCGTCTCGATCAAAGGAATCAGCTTGACGGTTCCGACTTCCATACCCAGCTGTTCTTCCAGGCCTGCGATATAGTCAGAGATGATTTTCACGTCATCAGCGCAGCTGACCTTGGTCGGCATGATCATGTCCGGCTTTACCGGGATGATGGTCTGCAGGTCCTTTTCCCAGTAAGGGCTGTCTACAGGGTTGATACGCACGATGACTTCACGGGTATATCCCAGATCCCTGATGGCGTTTCTCACCAGGATTCTGGCAGAATCTTTTTCCGTTGGCGCAACAGCGTCTTCCAGGTCTAAAATCATGCTGTCGGATCCTAAGAAGTCCGCGTTGAGCAGCATGTTGGCACTGTTTCCCGGAAAGAATAACATACTTCTTCTCATGGTTACGCCTCCTCTTTCAAACGGCGTACTGCCGTTTCTACTCTGGCTTTGATGGTGCAGTCAACGGCGCCGCGGTCGTTGGCCACTACCTTCATGTCGTCTATTGCAAGAGACTCCAGGGTTTCCATAATGGTCTTTTCGATGGCATCTCCGAACTGGGCATAAACGACGGAATTCACCGTCAGGTCAATGCCGCTTCCAGTCGCAAGAGGTTCCACTTCCACATAAATATCGCTGGACTCCATGGTTCCAGCCCATGCTTTTTCTTTCATCATTCTCCCTCTTTTCTCTCGTTTTTCTCAAATTCCTCAAAAAACAAATATAGCATGGCAGTCAGTGCCAGAAGATCCGCACTGCCGCCAGGGCTCAGATTCTTTTCTATACAAATTTCATCAAAGGCTCTCACAAGCTCCAAATCTTTGTCTTTCCGTAAATCGGCATGGGACAAAATTGCCGCCGCGTGTTCCTGTACGAAAGACAGTCCTGCCATTCCACCCCGGTACACCAGATTGCTGTCTTCTGTTTGGCACATCAAAGTCAGCAGCGTCTTCACCATAGCTCTCTCAAAAGGAAAGCCTTCTGCCAAAGCTTTTCGCAAAGCCGGAAGTCCGATATGAAATGCACCGGCAAAACCGCTCATGGCCTCTGCACGGATGCCACCGGTTCCCGTTGTCTCTAAAACCTGTCGGCCGTGGGTTTTTGATGCAGTGTCATTTTGAAGAAGGGCGTGCGCAAGGTCTTTCACCAAGCCTTGCACAGCTTCTTCGGTAACGGCCTCTTTTTTCTGCACCAGTTCCCCAAAGGCACCACAGAAGATGCCCATGGAGAAAATGAGGCCTTTATGGGTATTTACATGATTTGTCGCTTCATACATGGACGCTTCACCGCGGATGCCGGCTTCCCGCAGTTTCTGCGGGTCTGCGCCGATTTCTGCACATGATACAAAACAGGTCCGCAGGGCTTCGCTGCTTGCAAGAAACATGGCATAGTCCATATCCCGGTGGGCACCATTGTTGGCCCGGTCCACAAGTCCCGGCTTCGGGGTGGTCCCGGCTTCCAGTTTCAGCGCCCGGACCGCCAGATCCCCGATGATTTTCCCATCTGTAAACTGCATTCTGTTATGCGTTCTTCGCTTCCACGCATGCTAAGATTCTCTGCATTTCGTTGTAAACGATCATGTAGCCTTCGTCTACGCCCATGCCAGGCTTTGCCAGGATCTGGTCAGGCTGTGTTGCCATAGCAACGTTGACACAAACCTGTGCACTTCTGTCTGTTTCGTTGCAGGTACCGCCCTGATAAGCGCCGATACCCTTTTCCTTACAGTAGATGACGGCTTCAGCGATGTTGTTGATACCGCCCAGGTCAGGTGTTTTGATCTGTACCATGTGGCCTGCCTTGTTGTCTGCGAAGTACTTGATGTCGTCTAATGTGTTGCACCATTCGTCTGCAACCAGTTCTACGTCGATGCCTCTTTCGTCAACCAGCTTTGTTAATGCAGCCAGTGCCTGCATCTGTGCTTCTCTTTCTTCCGCATCCATAGGACCTTCGATTCTCAGCTTGTATGGTTTTGCTGCTTCTGCCATTCTTTCCAGTGCATCAGCCATGGCTTCGTAGTTGTTCACGCCGTAAGCCATGCCCATGGTGCCGTATACGTCGATGTGTAAGATTGGCTTGTAGTCTTCGGATGGGGCCAGCTGCTGGATTCTGCCAGCCAGCCACTTGATGTATTCAACCAGGATTTCGCAGTCCTTACCCAGTTTTGTTTCTACGTTGTTGATCAGTGCGTGTGGCATAACGTCTGCGCCCTTCATGATCATCTTGTCGGCGTTGTCGTAACGGTTGTCGCCGGACTGTGTGAAGATTGGAATCTGCTTGTATTCCGGTTTCAGACCGTATTCGTCTGCGATGACTTCACACATCATCTTATGTTCTGCCTTTGCCACAGCATCCAGGATTGCCTGGGATACGCCGTAACGGATGGCAGTGTGCAGTCTCTGGCCGTCAACTTCGATGGCTTCCATTGCAGCACACATTTCGCGGAAGGAAGTGATTTCCTTTCCAACCAGTGTTGGTGCCACGTGTTCGTTGATTACAGGGATGAAATCCTTTGCCAGGAACAGTGGGTCTCTGCCGCCTGCACCACTGTACTGTACAGCTGCACAGTCACCGTATGCAACCTGACCATCTTCTAATACTAACATGACGGAGATGGATTCCCCTGCCTGTCTTACTGCTGTGAAACCTGCAGTCACAGGTTCACCGATATATGCGGAGCCGTCTGATTTTGCGCCGCCTTTGATTGCTCTCTGGTCATCAAAGAAGAAACCGGTTCTTCCGCCAGAGCAGATTACTTTTACAATTTTCATTTCCTTTCACCTCTCTGTCTCAATACTGTTTATACGATTTATTTCCAAGGACGTCCTACCAGTTTACCCTTACTGATGGAGTATACGTCGTCGATAACCATCTGGAAGGATGCGTCTCTCTTTTCTGCCTGCGCTCTTTCTTCGATCTTTTCTCTGTTGAAATCGATCAGTTCTTTGCTCAGTGGAACGTTTGCTGCGTTCAGGATACGGATTGCACCGTTGTTGTCTCTTGCCGGCAGCATCTTGCCTGCGTTCAGCTTGGATGGTGCGAACGGGATATCGATAACGCCTGCCTGGAATGCTCTGACTACGCCCACAGCCAGGTCACCGTTACCCAGTTCGATACACTTGTCAACGATACATCTTGTTTCAGCAGAGATAATCATCATTTCCTGTACAACGTGGGAAGTGTTGGACAGCTGCTGGTCGCACAGCATGTTGATGATCTGCTTTGTGCAGCGTAAGCCCTGTGCGTTTGCTTCCTTTGTTGGAACGCCGATGGCTTCGTGTGGAGTCTTTACGATAACCTTTGTTGCCTTGGATAATGCAGCGATAGCAGAACCCCAGGAGATTACGGAGAATGCCTGTGCTTCGTCCTGTGGGAAGCCTCCCATCCACTGGTGGAGTACGGTTGTTACAACTACATCGTCGTAACCGAATTTCTTCAGGTATTCTTCTGTCAGGTTACCTAAGGAACGGATTGCAGCTACGTCCTGAATCAGGTTGCCGCACTGGCCGTAACCTACGGTGATGTTCTTTACGCCCTGTTCTGCTGCCAGTAAGGATTCGATGATGGCAACGGAGTGGGAGATACATGGTGGAACCAGTGTACCTGTCAGCGGACCGTAAGGTTCTCTGTTGATGGAAACGCCTGCTTCTTCATAGATACCGGTCAGTCTGTCGCAGTACTGCCAGTCTCTGATGGTCTTTTCTAAGCTTACGTTCTTTGCGTATGGAATGTTATAGGAAATGCCGCCGCCTTCGTAAGATGTGAAGCCGCCTGCATAAGAGATTTCTGTTAATAATCTTGCATCCGGTGTGCCGTGACGAACCTGAACCGGTGTGTTCAGCGCGCCGATGATGGAACGGCATGCGTCTACGCCGTGGTTTACAACCGGCAGACCGTTGAGCATGGATTTGCTTTCACGGGCGGATTCCTGGATGCCCACTTCTGCTTCCTTATATCTGTTCTGTCTTGTGTAGCTGTCGATGGTGGTAGGTAACAAATCTGCACCGCCTTCGTCCTGCAGGTATGTCAGCAGATCGATATGTTCCTGTACCAGTGCGACGCCGGCTCTTGGCTGTACCAGTGTCTTGCCTTCTTCCTTTGCCTTTACCAGCTTCTTACTGAAGCTCTTGTGTTCAGGCAGATTCTTGTGGAATTCGATAGCCTTATCAAAATCCACATCAGCCCCTGTCGGCCACTGTGTCAATACTTCTTTCTGTAACGCGTAAAACTCGTCGTTTGTTAATTTCTTATTCTGCAATTCCATGAGTCACTAACTCCTTTTTCATGATATCAAGTGCAACGTCGGGCGCATGCTGGGCCAAAAGCCCCATGGCCGACAATATATATTTCTCATCTACGATGATCTCTGCTTTCACAGGTTTGAGGGACTGCATCTGTGTCACATCATACAACGCGTTGGCCCCGATTTCCTTCACGCGCTCAGCGTGAATCAGTGAGCCGCCGGTGATGATGACCTTTTCTGCATTCCGAAGGTCCTTGCCCTCCTGAAGATAGGTCTCCCCGATTGGGGTATAGACTTTCTCGATGGTCCCGGCGTGTCTGGTCATGCCGATTTTCACAGCCTGGGAGGCAAGTGCAAAATCCAGTGCCGCCAGTTCCTCCGTTTCCGGCAGGGTGTCGGTCTTTTCGCTGATTTGTTTCAGCAGTTTCTCCGTCATTTCCACGGAAAGTCCTGCAAGACGCGCAATAACCGGTATGCCTGCGGCATCTGCGATGCCCTGCGCACTGTAGCGCATGCCGATGTCACCTTCTACGGTTCGTTTCGCGTAAGGCTCCGGCAGGCCTTTGATCACCGTGTTGACCCCGTTGGGCTCTCCATAGCTCATGGAGTATACGTCGGTGGTCGCGCCGCCAACGTCCACACCGATAAGATCACCCCATCCACTCTGGCTCTCCGTGCCCTTGGACAAAAGCTCCATAGCTGTAAGCACGGCTGCCGGCGTCGGCATCATAATGCCGGAAATCAGCTGGCTGGCTTCTGACAGCCCCTTTGCGCTGATGATACGCTCCAGGAAAATCTCCCTGATCTTGCTCTGGGCCGGTCCGATATTCAGTTCATTGAACCTTGGCATCACGTTCTCTGTGACGATGACCTTCTTACCTGCTTCCTCCAGGATCCTCCTGCATTCGTCTGCGGCATTCCGGTTTCCCGCAAGGAGAATCGGAAAGTCACCTTTGGATGCGGCCAGCATCTTCGCGTTGGCGATGATGTTGTTTTTGTTGCCGCCGTCCGTACCGCCCGTCAGGAGGAAGATGTCCGGTTTCAGGGCTTCGATTTCCTCCCTGTCACCTTCCGTCAGCTGATAGGAATAGACCTTCATGACCTTGGCGCCTGCGCCTAAAGATGCCTGTTTTGCCGCCTCGGCCGTCAGTTCCGGCACCAGTCCGCAGCTGATCATCTTCAGCCCGCCGGCCGCACTGGAACATGCGAATCTGGCATCAAAGTCTATCTCTCCGGTCTTGTCAAAGAGTTTTGCTAACGCCTTCTCCAGTCCTTCATTGATGTCGGTTTCCACCGTGGTGTAGCTGGCCGCAGTGCCCAGGATTTCGCGTGTTTCCAGGTCTGCGGCAGTCACTTTGGTGTATGTACTGCCGAAATCAATCAGTAAAACCTGTTTCATGGCCTTCTCCCATTAGCATCCTAAATCTTCTTTTAAGCATTGAATCGTTTCTTCTGGTGGTGTACCTGGTCCGAATACGCGGTTGAAGCCCATCTTCTTGAATCTGGCTTCTACTTCGTTGAAAGGCTGCTTACCTACAACGATGTTGCCGCCTACGTACAGCAGGATGTCTTCCAGACCTGCTTCGTTACACTTTTCACGAAGTCCTCTGCAGTCCAGTTCGCCATGTCCATATAAAGAAGAAACCATGATGCCGTCTGCATCGATTTCTGTTGCTGCAGCGATATATTCTTCCTGGGAAACCATAACGCCCAGGTTAGTTACATCAAAACCTGCATCGCTGAAAGCATGGTCTAAAATCTGGATGCCTACTGCGTGAACGTCGGCACCGATAACACCGATAACTAATTTTTTCTTATTTTCCATATTGCACCTCATTGTAATTGTACTACTACTATATGATATATTGTAGTAGTACATTTGTCCAGCGAATAAAAGGAAAAAAATTGTGCCGTTTTTGTATTTTCGGATGACTTTGACGCGGGTCAAACAGATAACGTTTTTTACGCAGCAAAAAAGCTCCGGGATGATGGTCTCCCGAAGCTTTATTGTATTCATATTATGCACTTTTCTTCTTCCATACCGGCATCAAAGTGATTTCGCGGCCCTTCTTCACGCGTTTGGAAGAAAGCTTCAGCTTGTCACCAGCCTTGACTGTCACTTTTTTGTAAGATTTGGTTATCTTCTTGCTACTCAGCCACTTGCGTTCGCCGGTCTTCTTGTTTTTGCAGAGATAGCGGACCTTGCCGTCTGTTACCTTTGTGATGTAGTAACGGCTGTATGTATAGCCCTCGCGCTTGAACTTCTTCTTCTGGATCTTTACAGAATCGCCTCTGGCAACCACCTGCTCGTGGATGGTCCGCGCGTCCTTCTCGTAAGAAGTCTTCTTCAGACCATCGCTATAATGTACATAATAGTTTCTTGGTCTGGAGATGGTCACGCCCCACTGGTCGCTGTATTCCAAAATGTAAACACAGACACGGTTGTCCCCATAGTCGCTACTGCTGTACATGGCTGTGTTAGAGTCGAGAACTTTGACGCCCTGCTTTGTCACTTCCAGTACCACAGAAGCATGGCCGGAACTGAATCCGCCGTATGTCCAGATCACATCACCCGGACGGGCGTATTTCTTCATGTTCTTGTAATTGAACTTGTAGTCGTCGATAACCTTGTACACTTCTACATCGTCATTGTACCGGTTGGCAAACATATACCACTGGGCATACATGGCAAAAGCCACGCAGGAATAAGCCGGCGGCATCATCTGTCCGTATTCCGTATAGATGTACGGCAGACAGGATTTTTCCGGCGGACGTGCGCCGCCTTTGTACTTCTTGTTCAGCTTCCGCACACGCTTGCTCTTGTTGAGCACCTTCAGCACGTTGTCATCGCCGGAACCGGAATAGCCGGCAACATAACCGTCCGATGTGAAACAGCGGCCATCCAGCGCGTCAATCAGCTGGTTGGCACGTTCCTTCACTGTGCTGTCGATTTCTTTTTCCGTATATTTACGGTCTTTCTTCGCCACGTCTTCCGCAGCATAAGTCTGGTCTATATTACAAACTGAAAAGCCTGTAAAAAACAATGTTGTCACTAACCCCAATACCATAAGTTTACGTTTCATCGCGTACCTCCTATGGTATGTTTTGTCACGTTTTTGAGACGTGTTCAAATATTTTACCATTTTTGCAGCTCTCAGTCAAATTTCGACAAAAAACGCCGTGCCTTACGTCTCCACAAGGCACAGCGTTCTAAAGTTCACATATACAGTTTTCGCAATGCTACTGACTCCGCTTCCTGTTCATGCACCTCTTGATCTGTGCCTCCACATACAGGTAAGATCCCTTGTCGATCTTGTAATCGTACAGAATCACCTGGCCGCCGCCGGCTTCGAACCGGCTGACCGCCTGCTTCTCGGCTGAGGATGCGAAGGATTCCCAGCCCTCCGGCACGATGACCAGATCCAGTTCTGCAAAGAACTTCTCCAGATGGCCATCCATGCCCATCAGACAGGTCGGCAGATGGTCGCTCCACTTGCCCATACCTTCACTGTTTCCACGGACCACCCCTGCAAAGGCATCGCTGGCACAGAAGATGCCCGCGCGGGTCTCTTCCGGCACCTTGGCAAGGCTGATGGTAGTACGGACCGCCGGCGTCATAGACACCATGACCAGTTTTTTCGAATCCTGTATATACGGTTCCACCTGGGTATAATGGGTAGTAGTCGTCAGTACCAGATCGTACTCCTCATTAAGTTTCTCCGCAATCTCGCCGATGCGGGACAGTGGGAATACCACCGGTTCCACATAACCGATCTGGGACAGCTGCGTTTCAATCATCTGTAAGGTTTCCGGATTGCAGTCGATCACGGCCACCTTAACGATGTCGTACTTTTCTTCCAGGCCGCGCAGTTTCAGATTCAGGTAAATTTCCATCTCCCGCGGCGTAAAGCCAAGCTGCTGCAGCTGGTCAAAAAGCCCATCGATGGCTGCCATGGCCTTTTCCTTCCGATTGGCGTTGTCTTCTTCTTTCCTGCGGACAAAGGAACCGCTGCCCTGAACCATCTCGATGCGTCCCTGTTCTTCCAGATACTCGTATGCGTGTTTGATGGTGCCGCATGCCACATCCAGTTCATCTGCCAGCGCCCGTACCGTCGGCAGCTTGAATCCTGCTTCCAGGGCTCCGGTCTGGATTTTCTCGGAGATAGCGTCTGCAATCTGTTTATAGATCGGGCCACTATTATCTGTTTTCACTTTGAGATTCAACATAAGTCTTTCTTCCCTCTTCATAGAGATTGTTGCCCCATCTGTCGATGATGACAACCACCGGAAGGTCTTCCACTTCCAGTCTGCGGATGGCTTCTGCCCCCAGGTCTTCGTAGGCCACCACTTCTGCCTTCTTGATGCACTTTGCAAGGAGCGCACCGCAACCGCCGATGGCACCAAAGTATACGGCGCCGTTTCGTTTCATGGCTTCCACTACCTCAGCAGAACGCTTTCCCTTCCCGATCATGCCTTTTAAGCCCAGATCCAGGAGGGCCGGTGCGTACGCATCCATGCGGTAGCTGGTCGTCGGTCCTGCGGAACCGATGACCTGGCCGGGCTTGGCCGGCGCCGGGCCGACGTAATAGATGACTGCGTCTTTCAGATCTACGGGCAGTTCTTTGCCCTGATCCAAAAGTTCACACAGTCTCTTGTGGGCCGCGTCTCTTCCTGTATAAATCACGCCGCTGATGAGTACGTTGTCTCCGGCGTGTAAATCCCTTGTCATTTCCTCTGTCAGAGGCATCTGTAATTTCTTTTCCATATTTTTGTGCCTCCTTTTCTACAGTGTCACGGACTTGTGTCTGGTCACGTGGCAGTTAATGTTGACAGCAACAGGCAGGCCTGCGATGTGGGTCGGCAGGGTCTCGATGTTGACAGCCAGCGCCGTGGTCTTACCTCCGAAGCCCTGGGGTCCGATGCCCAGCTGATTGATCTTTTCCAACATCTCCGCTTCCAGCTCTGCGTAGAACGGTTTTTCGTTTCTCTGGTCAACAGGACGCATCAGTGCCTTCTTCGCCAGGTAAGCAGCCTTGTCAAAAGTGCCGCCGATGCCTACACCGACTACGATTGGCGGACATGGGTTCGGACCGGCTTCTTCCACCACTTTGAGGATGAAGTCTTTGACACCGGTCAGGCCATCGGACGGCTTCAGCATCTTCAGCTGGCTCATGTTTTCGCTGCCGAATCCCTTTGGCGCCACGGTAATCTTCAGCTGGTCGCCAGGTACCAGGTCGTAATAGATGACTGCCGGCGTGTTATCGCCTGTGTTGACTCTTTCGATTGGGTCGCCCACGCAGGATTTGCGCAGGTATCCTTCTGTATAGCCCTGTCTCACGCCTTCATCTACGGCGTCTTTGATATTACCTTCGATATGAAGGTCCTGGCCGATTTCCAGGAAGACGCAGGCAAGGCCGGTATCCTGACAGATCGGCACGTTATCCGCATCTGCGATTTCGTAGTTTTCCTCGATGCGGTCCAGCACGCTCTTTGCGATGGCAAAAGGTTCACATGCTTTGCAGGCACCGATGGCTTCTTTGATGTCGGAAGGCAGATGACAGTTTGCTTCGATGCAAAGGTCACGGACTGCCTTGGTAATTACTTCGCTTTGAATGTTTCTCATGGAATCCTCCTAGAATTTGATTCTGTTCAGGTCGTTCAGTTCTCTATCCATCTGTTCGCCGACCAGGCCAATCAGCAGATACATTTCCTGGATCGGGTCGTAGAAGATTTCCTTCAGCAGACGGAAGTTTTCGATTTCTTTGGTGCTGCGCACGTGAATACGCGGACCGGTACACTTGTGAAGTTCGTCCTGAATCTTGATATGGTCTTCGTCATAGAACGTCATGGAAAGATCCATGTCGATGTGGCGCTTTACTTCTGCTTCCAGTGCCTCGATATCTATATCTGGTTTTTCCTTGAAGCCCAGAGAAAAACCTCTGACGATGTCCCCGTGATAGCACTTGTTGAACAGCTCCGGCGGCATACAGTGTTCCACCAGGTCTTCTGCGGAGTGGGCCATCTTACGGTAGCGGATGGACTTGTATACGATATCCGCGATGTCCTGTGGCAGCGGCCCGAAGAAGGTCGGTCTGGTTACGATGACTTCTTCCCCTACGCCGATTAAAAGCTGTGCGTTGGTCTTCAGGAACGGATAGAGCAGCTCAAAATGCTCGATGATGACACGGCGGTTCTTTCTGATTGCCGCTTCCACGGCATCTGCCAGGACGTGCATCTGGGTAAAGGCTGCCTCGAATCTGATATCCATATGATAGGTGTGGGGCGCGTAGAAGCCTTCGTCTTCTTCCACGTCCAGAATCGGCAGAGGTCTGATGTTGACGCCGTTGTCGTCGTTACAAAGGTCCAGTCCCGGGAACATGCCTTTGATCAGCATGCTTTTGCCGGAGCCGGCATCGCCGATAATGCCGATCAGTTTATCATTTGGGTTCAGGTACTGCTGTGCAATCTGCATCCCCAGGTTCAGCATACGCTGGTTGCCGCGGGGCGCAAAGAAATTAGTATATAAATGGGATGACTGCATTTGATAATTTCTAAACTTCGCCATGGTAATCTCCTCTTTTCATTGATTTCGATTTAAAAAGTCTCATTTCTATCATTGTATCATATTCTTTTGAATTGTAACAGATACAATTTTGTATTATCTCTATTCAAAAACGAAAAAAGAGCCGGACCGTTTTCACAGTCTCGACTCTTGGAATAAACTATTTATTTGCCGCAGTGAGCCTTAGCAGTTTCGCATAACTGAGCGAATGCTGGAGCATCGTAGATAGCCATTTCGGATAACATCTTTCTGTTGATTTCGATGCCAGCCTTCTTCAGACCATCCATTAATCTGCTGTAGGACATGCCGTTCATTCTTGCAGCAGCGTTGATTCTAGCGATCCACATCTGTCTGTATTCTCTCTTCTTCAGCTTTCTGCCGATGTAAGCGGATCTTAAGGATCTCATTACAGCTGGCTTAGCAGCTCTGTAAACCTTGGACTTCTGACCGTAGAAACCCTTAGCCTGCTTTAAAACTTTCTTATGTCTCTTATGTGCGTTTACACCTTTTTTTACTCTTGCCATGATTACTTACCTCCCTATAACTATCTTGCCATTGCTCTTAAGATTCTCTTAGTGTCAGCGTGTGTTAAAACAGTAGCCTTTCTTAAGCCTCTTTTTCTCTTCGCTGTCTTCTTAGTAAGAATATGGCTCTTGTATGCCTTGTTTCTCTTGATCTTACCGGAACCTGTTAACTTCATTCTCTTGCATGCGCCTCTATGGGACTTCATCTTATTCTTTGCCATGATGATTCTCTCCTTTGTGATGATTAAATGTTTACTTATCAGACTTTGGTGCTAAAAACATAGTCAAGCTTCTACCTTCAAATGTAGGTTTCTTATCGATTGTGCTGACCTCGCTGCAGACTTCTGCGAACTTATCCATAACTTCGCGGCCTCTTGCAGTGTAGTCCTTTTCTCTGCCTCTGAATCTCAGGCTGACTTTTACCTTGTCGCCGTCTTCCAGGAACTTGCAGGCTGTCTTTGCCTTAACCTGAATATCGTGATCTTCGATGAAAGTGCTCAATCTGATTTCCTTCACCTGCATGGTCTTCTGCTTCTTCTTTGCTTCCTTCTCTCTCTTCTGCATTTCGTATCTGTACTTGCCGTAGTCGAGAATTTTGCAAACCGGCGGTTTCGCATTTGGTGAAATGTTTACCAGATCCAGCTTCTTTTCTTCAGCCAGTCTCAGCGCTTCATCTCTGCTCATGATACCGATCATTTCGCCTGTTTCATCGATAACTCTTAATTCTTTATCACGAATTTCTTCGTTGATTCTTGTTTCCTTGCTAATGGGTAGCACCTCCTGTGTCAGTTTAGCATATGTCTTCATGCCATACGCAATAAAAAAAGCGGGCATAAAGATACCCGCTCCAAAACACGTCCCAAAAGACGTTGATTCCAAATCTTAACCCAACAAACGCACTTGTCTGAAAGGTGAGAAGCGAGTAACTTCTTCTTCATACCCGAATAATATACCATACTCACTTGCTCATGTCAACTATTTTTTCATCTTTTTTTATCCCATCAAAAGCAGTAACACCGGCGTCGTCAAAAGGGACAGAATCGTGGAAACTACAATGCCTGCAGCACCCAGTTCTTCGTTTTTCTGCGCTCTCACGCAGCCCATGGAGACCATCGCACCTACTGGCATCCCCATGGATATTACGGCAACGCCCAGCATCGCACCGGAGAAACCCAGTGCCGTCATAATCACGTAGGTTACCGCCGGGATGACCATCAGACGGAAGAAACAAACCAGATAGATTTTCCAGCTGTATTTCAGCAGGCTCGTCACAGAGTAACTTGCGATGACCGAGCCGATGACAACCATAGATAACGGGGATGTCAAATTCCCTACAAACTGACAGACCTCTACGAAACCGTCCGGCAGCTTTACCTCCGCCAGGAACAGCACTACCGCGGCCAGGCTGGAAACCACACCCGGGTTCATAACACTTCTCACGATATCTCCGGCCGTCTTCTTCTGTCCGTCTGCTTCCTTGAACAGCCAGTTTCCATAAGTAAAGAACAGGATGTTATACGCCAGATTAAACACGCTGACAAAGAAGATGCAGCCGGTCCCATAAAGAGAGGCGCATACCGGATATCCCATGAACAGGTTGTTGGGGAAGATATAGAAGGCCTCATATACCGGGCTCTCCTCCTTATCGATACCCATCAGGAGGTTCATCAGTTTTCCCACAAAAGGCATCGCCCCGTAAAAGGCCAGACCTACAATAATATAGAACAGAATCTGTCCCCTGTTGCCCAGGTCCGTACCATTCAGTGATGTCATAACCAGCAGCGGCAGGGTGAAGGTTAAGATAAAATGGGTCAGTTTCTGATTGGTCTCTACGGTAAAGACCCCCGTCCTATATAAATAGTAGCCGATAGCTACCGCCAATACCAGTTTTCCAATTGTTGCTATAATCATGCTGCTGTCACTCCGTCAGAATATTTTGCCCGCCTAGATGATTCTGCCCATCGAAAGGAAGGCAATGAGGCAGAAGATCAGGAACACCCAGATAAAATTACCAACCGGCATTTCCTCTTCATCTCTGTGCCAATGTGTTGCATTATACAACAACTGGGCAGGGTCATTCAAGAGAAGTTTGATATTTTTTGTAACCTCGTTGGCCGCATCCTGACAGACCACGAAGATCTGATGAACGTCTTTAGACAGCTCACTGAAGATATGGGCCAGCGGCTTTCTGTAGATCCAGTCAAAGTCCAGCGACAGATAATCGTGAGGTGCCATCTTACGGATCAGCATTGCAAAAGGCACCGTCGCCCCGATAAACAGGCCGAAATATTCCATAATATGTTCCATGGTAAACGGGTGTCCTACAGTCTGGTTCGGCATCAGGCTGTAGCCCAGTCCCGGCAGCACGCCGGTAATCACGCAAAGGGCTGCGCCCAGCACCATGGCGATGTTCATATATGCCGGAACCTTGCCGCAGACCACGTCATTGTCCGTCTTTCCGAAGAACACAAAATAATTGATTTTCAAAGTAATGGACAGCCATGTCCCGATGCCGGCCAGCATCACCAGCCAGTATCCCAGGGTATAGTCATGGAGCGCCTCCATAATCAGACCCTTGCTGACAAAACCGTTTAGAAACGGCATCCCTGCAATGGACAGCGATGCGATGAGAAAGCACACAGCCGTCAGCGGCATCTGCTTATACAGGCCCCCTAGTTCGCTGATTTTTCTCTTTCCTGTAGCCACAAAGACCGCACCTGCCGCCATGAGCAGCACGCCTTTGTACAGGATATTAAAAGCCGCATGGAGCGCCGCACCGTCGATACCGGCCGCCAGCCCCGTCGCAAGGCCTGCCACCATCATGCCAAGCTGACTGACGATGTGATAGGAAAGCAGCTTCCGCAGGTCGTTTTCAATCAGCGCCATGCATGCGCCGAAGACCGCCATCAGTCCGCCTATGGCAACCAGCCATTCCGTGCCCGCAAAGAGGCGGATCAGAGCGAAGATCGCCACCTTTGTGGTAAAGGAACCCATGTAAACCGTTCCCGCCGGCGTGCTTTCCGGATAAGCGTCGGCAACCCAGGTGTGCAGCGGCGGAATGGCCGCGTTGACAGCCACGCCCAGGAGCACCATCCAGTATCCCATGCCAGTCTCCCCTGTCAGCAGCTGCAGATCGAAGTTTCCATCAGCGCAGAGGATAATGGCACCGATCAGCAGCATATTGCCGCCGAAGAAATGCATCACAAGATAGCGGTAAGAGGCCCGCTTCGCCTTCTGGGTTCTTCCGACCCAGACCAGATACCAGGATGCCACAGCCATGACTTCCCAGAAGCAGATGAGAGAGATCCAGTCTCCCGCAAAGACAACGCCCAGGCTGCTGCCTGCGTAGATCAAAGCCGCCGCCTTCTCGCCTCTGTCGGCCGCGTCAAAGGAATAAATGCCCGCAAGGACTGCGATGATACAGAAGATCAGGCCGAAAGCCTTTGCCAGCATATCCACATGAAGCAGTTCCATGGTGATGCTGCCTGCAAAGTGAAAATTCATCGCGCTGTCAGGTTCCAGCATCCATAAGGCCCAGAGTGCCACCACCGGCCCTGCAATGGCCACAATCTGTCTCGCCTTCTGAGGCAGGACAAAAGCCAGCAGTCCGGTCAGTATCAATATCAATCCAGGGTGTAAGCTATGCATCCGGCTCACCTCCCCTGTCATATGCATCGTCGTAATAATCTAAATCCCGTTGCAGGATGTGGGCCATGATCCCCTTTGCCAGGAAAATCAGGAGGGACCCGCCGACAAGGCCTACGACTATGTATTTCAATAAAACAAACATCACAGACCTCCTTCAAAAACGGCAGCCGCCGCCTGCTCTGCCAGAGAGAATAAACCGGCAAAAGCATCAGGCGAGATGCCCAGTACAACGGAAATGACCGCAGTGATAACGAGAGGCACAAGCATCGCTTTGGATGCCTCGCCGTCCAGCTTCATCTCATATTTCTCAAAAGCCGGATTCACATCCCGTGATGTGAACGCGATATAGCAGACCGGCACCAGATAGGTCAGAGACAAGAGCGCGCTGGCAACAAGAACCAGCATGAATACCAGCTGTCCACTTTGGGCTGCACCCTGCAGGATGCTCATCTTGCTGACAAAACCCACCATAAACGGCAGGCCGGCAATGCCCAGAGACGCCAGGGTAAAGGCCGTCATGGTCACAGGCATTCTTCTGCCGATGCCACGCATATCGCTGATTTCTGACTTATGTGTGGTGACAAAGATGGCACCGGCGCACATAAATAATGTAATTTTCATAAAAGCATGGGCGACGATATGATAAATCGCACCCGTCATACTGATTGGCGTCAGAATACAGACACCCAGCACGATATAGGACAACTGTCCCACCGTGGAGAAGGCCAGTCTGGCCTTCAGATTGTCCTTCTGAATGGCGATCAAAGAGGACAGAATAATGGTCACGGCCGCAAACCAGACCAGAATATCCGTAGCGCCGCAGCTTTCGCACAGCGCCGGACCGAAGGTATATCCTACAATTCGGATGACGCAGAATGCGCCTGCCTTTACCACTGCTACGGCATGGAGCAGCGCGCTGACCGGTGTCGGCGCAACCATAGCCGCAGGCAGCCAGCTGTGAAGGGGCATCACGCCTGCTTTAACCGCACCGCCGGCGATCATCAGGAAGAACACCAGAAGCGCAGTTCCATCAGACATGCTGTCTCCGATGAAGCCGCCCGGCGCGAAGTCCAGAGTGCCGCAGGCAAAATATACGAAGACCATTGCCACAAAGAACAGCTGTCCGCTGCCCAGCGTGTAGAGCAGATATTTTCTGCCGGCAGACTTTCCTTTGTCGTCACGGTAGTGAACGACCAGCGGATAGGTCGCAACGGTCAGGATTTCGTAGAACACGAAGAAGGTAAATAAGTTGGCCGCGAAACAGATGCCGATGGCCCCTGACAGGCACATGGCAAAGGCCGCAAAATAGCCCGTCTGGTTCTGTTCCCCGTGACCTCTCATATAGCCGATAGAATAGACCGACGTCAGAATCCAAAGGCCCGATGCCACGCAGGCAAAGACCATGCCGACGCTGTCGACTTTGAGAGCCAGGGTAACCCCTTCTACGATTTCCATAATTTCAATATCAAAAGTCGTGCCCGCCAGAACGGCCGGCACCATGGAGAAGACACAGGCCGCTTTGATGATGGCCGCCCCGAAAGTGATGCCTTCCCTGCAGTTTGGAGTGATGCGTTCTCCGAAAACGAGGATCAGTGCCGCCGCCAACATGGAAACAAGAATCGCGATCAGCGGGCGCATCATAAGGATTGTTTCAAACATTTATGCTGCCACCCCCTCGATTACACCTGCCAGCAGAGATACGAACCAGGTATTGGCGAATCCCAGGGCCAGGATACCAATGCCGCAAAGGACGATCGGAATCAGGTGCATCCAGGACACTTCGCCCTTGGTTTCGTGAAGAACTTCCACTTTTTCATCGCTCTGATCCATAAAGATATGCTCCAGCATGCGGAAGAAATATACCGCGTTGAGCAGGCTGCTGACTACCAGCACTGCTACATAGACATAGTCCCCTGCCTGGACCGCGCCCAGAGCCAGATACCACTTGCTGAAGAAACCGGCGGTTGGTGGAATGCCCACCATAGAAAGCGCCGCCAGCACCATCACGATGACGGTCTTCGGCATCTTCCGGTAAAGCTGTCCTAAATTGTCCAGTCCGGTGACGCCGTATTTATACTGAATGGCGCCTGCACAGAAGAACAGGCCGCCCTTCATAAAGGAATGATTGATGATATGTAACACCGCGCCAATGAGTCCGTAGACATTGCCAACGGCCATACCGATGCCGATATAACCAATCTGGGCGATACTGGAATAGGCCAGCATCTTCCGCAGATCCTTCTGCTGGATGGCTTTCAGCGAGCCGTAAATCATGCCTGTGGCAGCCATCATTCCCAGCAGTACCAGGAAGGTATGTACATGGTCATTGTTTGCATCGAATACGAAATAGAAGAAACGCAGCATGGCATATGCCGGTACCTTCCCCATAACCCCTGCAATAAGCGGTGCGGCACCCGGGTGGGAATGGGTGTACGCAGAAGGCTGCCATCCGTGGAGTGGGAAGAGGGCCATTTTGATGCCGAAACCCACCACGAAGAAGATCATGGCAACCATGGTCGTGCCGGAACTTAAGACCGGACCCACCAGGCCGGACATGTCTTCCATGTTCAGCGTGCCCGTTTCCCCGTAAAGGAAGGCCACGCCCAGAAGATAGAAGGATGCCCCGATAGTCCCGATTAACAGGTAACGGAAAGCAGACACGATGCCTTTGTCCCCGCCCATGGCAATCAGTGCATAGCCGGACAGGGATGTGATTTCCAGGAATACGTACAGGTTGAAGATGTCCCCGGTGGACGTCATACCAAGCAGCCCAGTAATCAAAAGAGACAGGATGGAGAAATATCCCGCGTTCTTGAAACGGCTCTTCCCCTGCTGGAACGGCACGCCAAAGAGGATGCTGAGACAGCCCATAAAGGCAATCAGCACCAGGATCACGGCGTTTAACGGGTCGATGACAAATTCAATACCGTATGGGGGTTTCCAGTTCCCCATCCAGTAATGGATTTCGCCTGTTTCTGCATCCATTACCTGCATCACCTGCAGGATGGACATGACAAAAGAGCAGAAAGCCATGGCAAACACGACCACTCTGCCTGTAATACGACTTAAGTATGATATCACCGGACAGATCAG
>JAFWZZ010000029.1 GCA_017522185.1 Bacillota bacterium
AGGGCATCGGAATACCTAAAGTCAATCTCATTCTGGCCGGTCCCTTGTTCATGGTGGGAACTTTCTGGACGAATTCCCATCTGCTCTAGTGTCAGGCAAATTTCACGGCGTATGTTTTCACCACGATCTTCGGGTGCAATATCCATATAACCGGCTTCATCATGGGGTATCTTGGTTGGTTTCCCTTCTTCATCCAGGTTGAAAAGATAAAATTCCTGCTCAGCACCGAAGGCAAAGGTATATCCGGCTTTTTCGGCCGTATCTATTGCATTTTTTAGAAGTGTGCGGGTATCACATTCAAAAGGTGCACCATCCGGATAAGATATACTTGCAAACATTCGGACTACATTCCCGTGTTCAGGACGCCATGGCAGAGGCATAAGCGTTTCGGCGTCTGGATGAAGCAGAAGATCGCAACGTGATTCGTCACCAAACCCTGCAATTGCAGAAGCATCGAAAGCAATCCCGTATTCAAATGCACGGGGAAGTTCCTCCGGCATGATGGTAATATTTTTCTGTTTTCCAAATACATCACAGAAAGTGAGGCGGATAAACTTCACTTCTTCCTCATGCACAAACTGCATGACTTCTTCTTCTGAATACTTTATCATGATATAACCTCTTTTCATAAACGAAAAAACGTCCATTTCAATACAAAAACACCGCATTGAAATGAACGCCATTGCTCACCTGCATAAAGTATATCGTTGAAACTAACAAAAGTCAAGATGTATTGCAGGGGATTTTTTTGAAAAAACACAAAAAAGCGGTTGACAAATAAATTTTGCAGGAATATAATCCAACGCGTAAGGCAAAGGCGTCTTTGAGCATAGGGCTCAGAGACGCCTTTTTCTTTTTTGTCAGAAGGAGATTGTATATGGAAACTGTAAAAGATTATTTTGGGAGTTTAGTATTTGATGATAGAAAAATGAAGGCGTGCCTTTCCGCAGATGTGTATAAGGCAATGCGTAAAACCATAGATGAAGGGAAAACCCTGAATCCGGATATTGCGGATGCTGTAGCAGCAGCCATGAAAGAATGGGCTGTTTCTAAAGGCGCTACACACTATACCCACTGGTTCCAACCGCTGAACGGAATTACCGCAGAAAAACATGACAGCTTTATTTCACCGTCACCTGATGGCGGCGTAATTATGGAGTTTTCAGGCAAAGAACTGATCAAAGGAGAACCAGATGCTTCTTCATTTCCCAATGGCGGACTCCGGGCCACTTTTGAAGCTCGTGGATATACAGCATGGGATCCGACATCCTATGCGTTTATTAAGGGAAATACACTTTGCATTCCGACAGCATTTTGCTCTTATGGAGGCGAAGCTCTGGATAAAAAAACTCCGCTTCTGCGTTCAATGGAAGCATTGAACCGGCAGGCACTGCGGATTTTACGGCTGTTTGGAAATACTAAAGTAAAATCTGTGCGGGCATGCGTCGGTGCAGAACAGGAATATTTCTTGATTACTGAAGAAATGTATGAAAAGCGACCTGACCTGAAGTTTACAGGAAGAACTCTCTTTGGTGCCAAACCGCCAAAGAGTCAGGAAATGGACGACCATTATTTTGGGGCAATAAAACCAAGTGTGGCTGACTTTATGAAGGAGCTTAATGAAGAACTATGGAAACTTGGAATTATGGCCAAAACGGAACACAACGAAGTTGCTCCTTCACAGCACGAACTGGCCCCTGTATACACAACGGCTAATATCGCCACAGATCATAATCAGCTCACGATGGAGATTATGCACCGAGTTGCATCAAAACACGGTTTGGTATGTCTTCTTCATGAGAAACCTTTCGCTGGCGTAAATGGCAGCGGTAAACACAACAACTGGTCCTTGGCTACAGACTCCGGACAGAATCTTTTATCATCCGGGGATACTCCATATGAAAATGCTCAGTTCCTCCTCTTTCTCTGCGCTGTAATGAAAGCTGTAGATGACTATCAGGACTTGCTCCGGGTGTCTGTAGCAACTGCAGGGAACGACCACCGGTTAGGTGCGAATGAAGCACCTCCGGCGGTTGTATCTATCTTTCTTGGAGACGAGCTTACTGCAGTACTTGCGGCAATTGAAAAAGACACACCCTACAGCGGGACGGAAAAGAAACAGATGAAACTTGGTGTAGATGTACTGCCAAAATTTAACCGGGATACTACGGACCGAAACCGTACATCCCCGTTTGCATTTACGGGGAATAAGTTTGAATTCCGTATGCTAGGTTCTTCAAACAGTATTGCGTGTGCAAACATCATGCTGAATGCTGCTGTTGCGGAAAGTCTGAAAATATATGCAGACCGACTTGAACAGGCTGAAAACTTTGAGGAAAGGCTCCACGAAATGATTCGGAAGACCATTCAGGACCACAAACGAATCATATTTAACGGTAATGGATATGATGGAAGATGGGTTAAAGAAGCGACAGAAAAACGTGGACTCATGAATCTGAGGACCACGCCGGATGCAGTACCTCATCTGCTGGACAGAAAAAATGTCAAAATGCTTGCTGATCATGGAATTTTCACTGAAGAGGAGCTGAAGTCCCGCTATGAAATTACACTGGAAAATTACTGTAAAACGGTGATCATTGAAGCGAACACAATGGTAACCATGGCAAAGACACAGATTATTCCAGCTGTTGCTGCATACGCTGCGGAACTCACAACATCTGCAAATGCAAAAAAATTACTGGATGCAGATATTTCCTGCAGTCATGAAATAAAACTGATAAAAAAACTTACATGTCTGATAGAACGGATGGCCATGAAAACGGATGAACTGGAACAGGAGCTTCTCATCCTGCATGAGATTGAGGAAATAGAAAAAGCATCTGTGTTTATCCGCGACCAGCTGCTGCAGAAGATGGGAGAATTGCGAATTGTATGCGATGAAGCAGAAACGTTGACTGCAAAGTCCTGGTGGCCTTATCCGACCTATTCTGATTTACTTTTCAGCGTAAGGTAAAAGAGAGAGGAGATGGATTTACAATGTGTTCCATTATGGGTTATTGTGGTGTCAGCGCCGATTTGGATAAATTTAAAACGGGCTTTGAAAGAACGGTTTCACGAGGTCCGGATGCCAGTAGTATCATTGATACTGGAAAGGGTCTGTTGGGATTCCATCGTCTGTCAATTATGGACCTGTCACCGGCGGGAATGCAGCCTTTCGAACTGAATGGAAGCTACGCTGTGTGTAATGGGGAAATTTACGGATTTAAGGAAGAACGAGAACGCTTAAGGGAAAAAGGTTACTCATTTCAAAGCGAAAGCGATTGCGAAATACTTCTTCCTATGTTTTTTGAATATGGGTTGGACATGTTCGGTATGTTGGATGCCGAATTTGCCTGCATTCTTTTCGACGGAAGAACAGGGGATTTTGTTGCGGCAAGAGATCCCATTGGAATTCGGCCTTTATTTTATGGATATGATGAGGACGGAAATGTACTGTTTGCAAGTGAGGCAAAAAATCTCACATATCTTGTGAAGAAAATCAAGCCATTTCCTCCAGGATGCTGTTATATTCATGGAAATTTTATTCGTTACTGTGATATTTCCAAGGTAAATACGGTCTGCCAAGACGACCTGGATAGCGCATGTGCCCACATTGGTGAAAAATTGGTGAAAGGCGTGGAAAAACGGTTGATTGCCGATGCAAAGATGGGCTTTCTTTTATCCGGCGGACTGGATTCCTCGCTGGTCTGTGCGATTGCAGCAAGAAAAAGTAAAACACCCATCAAAACCTTTGCCGTCGGCATGAGCGAGGATGCCATCGATCTAAAGTATGCGAAGCAGGTCGCAAACTATATCGGCAGCGATCATACGGAAATCTATATGACTCCTGATGATGTAGTTGGTTCCATTGAAGAGGTGATTCACCTTCTGGGAACTTATGATATTACCACAATCCGAGCCAGCATTGGCATGTATCATGTCTGCAGAGCAATTCACGAGCAGACCGATATCCGTGTACTTCTGACAGGAGAAATCTCTGACGAGCTTTTCGGGTATAAATATACGGATTTTGCGCCGTCTCCAGAGGCCTTTCAGAAGGAATCTGAGAAACGAATAAGAGAACTTCACATGTATGATGTGCTTCGTGCAGACCGATGCATCTCTGTAAATTCACTGGAAGCGAGAGTTCCTTTTGGTGATCTGGATTTTGTGAAATATGTTCTTTCGCTGGATCCGGAACGGAAGGTGAACCGGTATGGAAAGGGAAAGTATCTGTTGCGTCATGCTTTTGAAGATGGAGAATGGCTGCCTGATGATATTCTCTGGCGGGAAAAAGCTGCTTTCTCTGATGCAGTGGGACATTCCTTGGTGGATTATCTGATTGAATATGCACAGCAGTATTACAGCGATACAGAATTCGAGACACGGTGCAGGAAGTACGATTATGCAAAACCTTTTACAAAAGAATCTCTTTTGTATCGTGAAATTTTCGAAAAGTATTATCCGGGTCAGGCAGAAATGATTGCTGGATTCTGGATGCCGAATAAAGACTGGAAAGGTTGTAATGTAAACGACCCTTCCGCTCGGGTACTGTCAAATTATGGCAGCAGCGGAATTTAGGATGATATCATTTATTGGTTAAAATAGCAGTATGAAACAGACTTTATTCCGGACACAGGGGTAAAGTCTCTTTCATTTGGCGTGGAGGGGAGATAATCATGATGAAAAAAGAATTGCTCTATGAGGGAAAAGCAAAAAAAGTGTTCGCTGTGGAGGATCCGGAATTGCTGATTGTGTCTTACAAAGATGATGCAACAGCATTTAACGGTCAGAAAAAGGGAATCATTCAGGGAAAAGGAATTATAAATAATCAGATGAGCAACATGCTGATGAAAATGCTTCAACAGACTGGCATTCCTACACACTTTGTGGAGGAGCTTAACGAAAGAGAGACCCTGGTAAAAAGGGTTGACATCGTACCTGTTGAGGTAATTGTCAGAAACATTGCAGCCGGCTCCTTTTCCAAACGATACGGTGTGGCGGAAGGATTTCGCTTTGATATACCGACCATTGAGTTCTCATACAAAAAAGATTCTCTTGGAGATCCGCTTATGGATGAATACCATGTGCAGGCATTGAAACTGGCAACCAAAGAAGAACTAGAAATCATAAAAAAATATGCCTTTGCAATCAATGAAAGATTAAAAACATTCTGGCAGAAGCGGGGAATTATCCTGGTGGACTTTAAACTGGAGTTTGGCAGGCTTACAGATGGAAATCTTGTGCTGGCCGACGAAATAAGTCCGGATACCTGCCGTCTTTGGGACAGCCAAACTGGTAAAAAACTGGATAAGGACCGTTTCCGGCAGGATCTTGGGAATGTGGAAGAAGCATATCAGGAGATGATGAAACGACTGACAGAACAAATCTGATGGAGGTTTTAAACATGAAGAATTGCGCGATTGTGGGAATTAACTGGGGTGATGAAGGAAAAGGCCGCATGGTTGATTTGCTCACAGAAGATTATGATATTGTTGTGAGATTCCAGGGTGGAGGAAATGCCGGGCATACGGTGGTGAATGAAAAAGGAAAGTTTTCGCTTCACCTGCTGCCGTCAGGCATCTTCAGAGAAAATGTAGTGAATGTACTGGGAAATGGAGTGGCCCTCGACCCTGAAAATCTATGGAAAGAAATTAACGATTTAAAAGAAAAGGGGATTGCAGTTACACCGGACAATCTGAAAATCAGTTCCAGAGCGTCCCTCCTGCTGCCATGGCATAGAGAACTGGACGCACTTGAGGAACTGAGGCTTGCAGACAAATCTTACGGTTCGACGAAACAAGGCATAGCACCTTTTTATGCAGATAAGTACCAGAAAAAAGCCATTCTGGCGGGGGAACTCTTTTACCCGGAAGCCTTGAAAAAACATTTGACGGAACTGATGAACTGGAAAAATCTCACTTTGACCGGGGTATATCATGCGCAGCCCTATACAAAAGATATGATGGAAGCGTGGCTGAAAGAAGCCGCTGAAAAGATAAAACCATTTATATGTGATACGAGTGATTTTCTGAAAACTGCCCAGAAACAGGGGAAGAAAATTCTTTTTGAAGCGCAGCTCGGTTCTTTGCGTGATGTAGACTATGGAATCAGTCCATATACTACATCATCCAATACGATGGCAGCTTATGCGCCCATCGGTTCAGGACTTCCGTCTGCGAAAATCATCGATGTTATAGGTGTGGTCAAGGCATATTCTACCTGTGTTGGGGAGGGACCATTTGTATGTGAAATGCATGGAAGTGAAGCAGAACGGCTTCGCGAAGCAGGTTTGGAGTATGGTGCCAAGACGGGTAGACCACGCCGCGTCGGTCCCCTTGATATTGTCGCAACCCGGTATGGTGTAGAGGTACAGAATGCAACGGAGATTGCATTAACCAAGCTGGACGTACTCAGTTATATGGATGAGATTCCAGTATGTACCCATTACCGAATTCGCGGTGAAGAAACGGGAAAGTTTCCATTTCCTTTAGCACTGGAAGAAGCCGAACCTGTGATCCGTCTTTTACCGGGTTGGAAAACGGATATTACACAGGTGCGCAGATGGGAAGACCTTCCGGAGGCGGCAAGAAACTATGTTCTATTTGTCGAAAAGGAAATTGGATGCCCGATAACATATATTTCTGTTGGACCAGAACGGGACAGCATGATTATCAGATAATAAGGAGAAGATAACTATGACAAACCGATATGAATCCCCTTTTTCCGCAAGATATGCATCGGAATACATGCTGCAGCTTTTTTCGGCAGACAGTAGATACCAGACCTGGCGAAAACTATGGTGTGCTCTGGCACGTGCGGAGATGGAACTTGGTCTTCCTGTGACGGAAGACCAAGTCAGGGAAATGGAAGCGCATATTGAAAATATTGATTATGACTATGTGAGACACAAAGAAAAAGAAGTACGCCATGATGTGATGGCACACGTTCATGCCTATGGAAAGGCGGCACCTTCTGCTGCAGGGATCATTCATTTGGGTGCAACCAGCTGCTATGTAACCGATAACGCGGATCTGATTCTTTACCGGAAAGCACTGGAACATCTGCGCAAAGAACTTCTGGGTGTGCTTTCTGCCCTAGCAGATTTTGCCTGGAAGTACAAAGATTTGCCGACGCTGGGATATACCCATTATCAGCCGGCGCAGCTTGTTACCGTAGGAAAACGCGCCGTTCTTTGGATGCAGGATTTTGTGACAGACTTGGAAGAACTGGATTTTGTTTTGGAGCAAATCCGATTTCTGGGATGTCGCGGAACAACAGGGACGGAAGCCAGCTTTATGGAGCTTTTTGAAGGTGATACAGAAAAAATTGATGAAATGAACCGACGGATTGCGACAAGCTTCGGATTCCATCAATGCTTTAGTGTATGTGGGCAGACGTATCCGCGTAAGACAGACAGCCGCATTCTGAATGTCCTTTCATCCATTGGACAAAGCTGTTATCGCATGGCTAACGATATCCGCCTTTTACAGCATGACCGCCAGATAGAAGAACCTTTTGAAGAAAACCAGATTGGGTCGTCGGCAATGGCATACAAGCGGAATCCTATGCGGTGTGAACGAATTTGTTCACTCTCACGTTATCTGATGACGGATGCTTTAAATGCACCACTTACCGCTGCCTCACAGTGGATGGAGAGGACACTGGACGATTCTGCAAATCGGCGTATTTCCATGCCGGAAGGGTTTTTATGTGCGGATTCCGTTCTACGGCTTACACGGAATGTGGCAGAAGGTCTTCAGGTAAATGAAAAGATCATTGATAAGACGGTAAAGGAATATCTGCCGTTTATCGCGACAGAAAATCTTATGATGGAAGCAGTAAAGCGGGGCGGCAACCGCCAGCAGATTCATGAAATTATCCGCAGATGCTCCATGAAAGCGGCAAATGAAATGAAAGCCGGGAAAGCATGCAGTCTGCTGACACTTTTGGCAGAAGAAAAGAATTTTTCCATGACGGAAAAGGATATGGAAGAACTTCTCAAACCAGACCGTTATACAGGCAGATGCAGTGAGCAGGTAACTGCATTTATTCATCAAATTCGACCACTGCTTGCAGGAAATCCGACCGACGCAGTGGAAATTGAATTGTAAAAAAGCAAGGAGGAGACATGGAAGATATGGAGAAAATGGACAAAATCCTTGTTTTGGATTTTGGCGGACAATATAACCAGCTGATTGCCAGAAGAGTGAGGGAGCAGCATGTTTATGCTGAAATCAGAGCGTACAATAAAATAACTGTGGAAGAAATTGCAGAGGGGGGATACAAAGGGATCATCTTTACCGGCGGTCCCAATAGTGTTTATGAAGAAGTTTCACCGCATTTTGACCGAGAAGTTCTAAAACTGGGAATTCCTGTACTGGGAATCTGTTATGGTGCGCAGCTGATGGCCTGGATGGAGAATGGCAGCGTAAAGAGTGCTGCCAATTCCAGCGAGTATGGAAAGACACTTCTTGCCGTTGATGACTGTGTGCTTTTCCGCGGTATCCCACATGAGAGTATCTGCTGGATGAGCCATACCGACTATATTAGCAGAATGCCTGCAGGGTTCCGCATGACTGCCTATACCGAAAAATGCCCCTGCGCTGCCATGTGTGATGAAACGCGTAACCTGTATGCGGTGCAGTTCCACCCAGAAGTAACACATACGGAATATGGCAGAAAGATGCTTCGTAATTTCCTTTTCTATGTATGCGGTTGTAACGGAGAATGGAAAATGGACAGTTTTGTTGAAACGTCAGTGACACGTTTGCGCAGAGAGCTTGCGGGGAAAAAGGTTCTGTTGGCCTTGTCCGGCGGAGTAGATTCTTCTGTTGCTGCGGTTCTTCTTCATCGTGCAGTGGAAGAGAATCTTACCTGTGTATTTGTGGACCATGGCTTGCTGCGAAAAGGAGAAGGCGATGATGTAGAGCAAACTTTCAAAGACCAGTTTGGAATCCATCTGATTCGTGTCAATGCACAGGAGCGGTTTCTGCGCAGACTTCAAGGTGTCACAGAACCGGAAAAAAAGAGAAAACTCATCGGAGAGGAATTCATCCGCGTATTTGAAGATGAAGCACGTAACCTTGGAAAAATCGATGTTCTTGCACAGGGAACCATTTATCCGGATGTGATCGAAAGTGGAAATGGGGATTCGGCAGTCATAAAAAGTCATCATAATGTGGGCGGACTTCCGGATGTCATGTCTTTTGATGAGCTCACAGAGCCGCTGCGGGATCTTTTTAAGGATGAGGTGCGCAAAGCAGGAGAAAAACTTGGAATACCACATGAACTTGTATGGAGGCAGCCGTTTCCGGGGCCTGGGCTTGCGGTGCGGATAACAGGTGAAATTACGCTGGAAAAATTGGAGATTCTGCGGGAAGCCGATGCGATTTTCCGCCAGACAATTGAAGAAGCTGGCCTGCAGGAATGTGCAAATCAGTATTTTGCAGTGCTGACAGATCTGAGAAGTGTAGGGGTAAAGGGGGATGCACGGACCTATGGATGGACAGTCGTTCTTCGTGCCGTGACCACCGATGATTTCATGACTGCTGAATGGACCAGGCTTCCTTACGAAGTTCTGGAATTGGCCAGCCGCAGGATAACCAATGAAATCAAAGAGGTTGTCCGGGTCGTATATGATATTACATCAAAACCTCCGGCTACAGTGGAGTGGGAGTAAGGAGCGTATTTTTATGACAAAATATATTTTCGTGACCGGTGGAGTGGTATCCGGTCTTGGCAAAGGAATAACCGCGGCATCTTTGGGCAGGCTTCTCAAGGCGAGAGGTCTGAAAGTAGCTGCGCAGAAACTGGATCCTTATATCAATATGGATCCGGGAACCATGAGTCCTTATCAGCATGGTGAAGTATTTGTTACGGAGGATGGGGCAGAGACTGACCTTGACCTGGGGCACTATGAACGGTTTATTGATGAAAATCTGAACCGGTTTTCTAATCTTACCACAGGAAAGGTCTACTGGAATGTGCTGAATAAGGAACGCAGAGGCGAGTATCTGGGTTCTACGGTTCAGGTAATTCCCCACATCACCAATGAAATAAAGGACTTTGTGTACAGTGTAGGAAGGAAAACCGGTGCGGATGTGGTTATTACTGAAATCGGCGGGACAACAGGGGATATTGAGTCACAGCCGTTTCTCGAAGCAATCCGGCAGATTTCCCTGGAAATAGGCAGACAAAACAGTCTGTTTATTCATGTGACACTGGTTCCTTATATACAGGGGTCTGAGGAACATAAATCCAAACCTACGCAGCATTCTGTCAAGGAGCTGCAGGGGATGGGGATTAACCCGGATATTATTGTTCTCCGCTGCAATCAGCCTTTGGAAAAAGGCATAGTTGATAAAATATCCATGTTTTGCAATGTGAAACCTGACTGCGTAATCGAGAATATAACTTTGCCTAATCTGTACGAAGCACCATTGATGCTGGAAAAGTCAAAGTTTTCTGAAGTTGTATGTCGTGAACTAGGGATTGAAGCAGAAGAACCTAATCTTAAGGAGTGGACGGAAATGGTAGCACGGATTAAAAACCGTCCTCACTGCATTGATATCGGGCTGGTAGGAAAATATGTAGCGCTGCATGATGCTTATCTTTCTATCGCCGAAGCACTGCGTCATGGGGGCTATGCACATAACACCCATGTAAAGATTCACTGGATTGATGCAGAAGGGGTAACCAGTGATAATTGCTGCGAAAAACTTAAAAATCTGGATGGTATTATCGTACCCGGAGGGTTTGGAACGCGGGGCATCGAGGGAATGATTCTTACTGCAGAATATGCAAGAAGCAAGAACGTACCATATTTAGGTATCTGTCTTGGTATGCAGATTGCGGTGATTGAATTTGCACGGAATCAGGCAGATTTACCCGGTGCAGGATCTCGCGAGTTTGACGAGCACTGTCCTGACAAGGTTATTGACTTCATGCCAGGGCAAAGTGATGAAATTGATAAAGGCGGCACGCTGCGGCTGGGCGCATATCCATGCAGGGTTCGGCCTGACAGTATTCTGGAAAAATGTTATGGACCGGGAACTACATCGATTAGCGAACGGCATCGGCACCGTTATGAGTTTAATAATCAGTACCGTGAGGTGTTGGAAGCAAAGGGGTTGGTTATCGGTGGGACTTCGCCAGACGGCCTCCTGGTGGAAACGGTAGAACTTGCAGATCACCCGTTTTATGTTGGCGTGCAGTTTCATCCTGAGTTTAAAAGCAGACCGAACCGGCCTCATCCATTATTCAGCAGTTTTATCCATGCGGCATTTTTACACAAAGAAGGAGGCAATATATGAGTATTCATGAAGAATGTGGTGTGTTTGGTGCCATCGCCTCGCAACCCTGCAATGTGGCAGAAACGACTTACTATGGGTTGTATGCACTTCAGCACAGAGGACAGGAAAGCTGTGGGATTGTTGTAAATGATGACGGACTGTTTACTTCTCATAAGGATCTGGGCTTAGTAAATGAAGTTTTCTCCAGAGAAATCCTCTCGCAAATGCCAAGGGGAACAATGGCGGTGGGTCATACCCGGTACGGAACTACAGGAACAACCAACCGCAGAAATTGCCAGCCCATTGAAGTGAATCACCAGAAAGGAAGAATGGCAGTGGCCCATAATGGAAACCTGTCTAACGCAGTGAAACTGCGAAACGAGTTGGAACTTTCCGGGGCTATTTTTCATACTACAACCGACACGGAGACCATTGCATATATCATAACAAGAGAGCGTCTAAAATCCGCCTCGATTGAAGAAGCAGTCAGCCGTGCGATGGATTATCTTGAGGGAGCCTATTCTCTGATTATCCTTTCACCACAGAAACTGATTTGCGTCAGAGACCCTCACGGATTCCGCCCTCTGTGCATTGGTAAAACCGAGGATGGCATGTATGTGGCAGCCTCCGAAAGCTGTGCACTGCATGCAGTAGGTGCAGAATTCATCCGAGATGTGGATCCTGGAGAAATTCTTGTTTTCAGCAGGAATGGAATGACTGTCCGCAGAGAGCACTGCGGAGAAAAAAAGAAGCACCTGTGTGTGTTTGAATACATTTACTTCGCAAGACCTGATTCCTGTATCGACGCAAGCAGTGTACATGAGTCGCGGCTCCGGGCAGGTAGGATTCTGGCAGAAACGCATCCCTGTGATGCAGATGTGGTAATCGGCGCTCCAGATTCGGGGCTGGATGCGGCGCTGGGGTTCAGCAGAGCATCGGGGATTCCTTATGGAATCGGGCTGGTAAAAAACAAGTACATCGGCAGAACCTTTATCGCACCAGGGCAGGGTGCCAGAATTGATGGTGTAAAAATCAAGCTCTCTGCAGTAGAATCCTGCGTGAAAGGAAAACGTGTAGTTCTTGTGGATGATTCCATTGTCAGGGGAAACACCATGGCACGTGTAGTAAAACTGCTAAAAGATGCCGGAGCGGAAGAAGTTCATGTACGTATCTCTTCACCTCCGTTCCTTCATCCTTGTTATTACGGGACCGATATCGATTCTAAGGAACATCTGGTTGCCTGCAAGCATTCCGTAAGGGAAATTGGAGAGATTATCGGTGCAGACTCATTAGGATATCTGCCTTTGGACAGATTAGGTGACCTTATAGATGGAGCGGGATTGTGTAGTGCCTGTTTTGATGGTCATTATCCCACTGAGATTCCACAGGATGGGGGAAAGAAAAGATTTGAACAGAAACTGTGTGAAGTGAAGAAAGGAGAAAAGCAGTTATGATGAAGACATTTGACCGTAAAATTATTCTGGAAGATGGCCAGGAATACTACGGGTATGGTTTTGGGTCAGATAAAGAAAGTGTCTGTGAAATTGTTTTTAATACTTCCATGGTGGGATATCAGGAAATTTTGTCGGATCCATCATATACATACCAGGCTGTTGTAATGACTTATCCTCTGATTGGCAATTATGGTATGGCTGAAGAGGATTACGAGACAGCACATCCAAGCATTGGAGGTCTGGTTGTACGGGAGTACAACGGGGAACCGTCCAATTTCAGAAGCAGGGAAACCCTGGAACATGTAATGAAAAGGTATGATATTCCAGGAATTTATGGTGTGGATACGAGAAAATTGGCCCGATCTATACGGGATCATGGAACCCGGAAAGTTCTGATTACTGATATAAAGACCTCTTTAGAGGAAGGCTTAAAAAAACTCACTGAAACCATTGTTCCGAAGGATGCTGTGTCACTTGTCAGTTGCAGTACCAAAAGGATATATCCCGCAGCGTTTCCCAAATATCATGTGGCAGCCATCGACTGTGGCATGAAGATGAATATTATCAGATTATTGAACCAGAAAAATTGTAAGGTAACAGTGGTTCCTTGGAATACGGCGGCCGAAGATATTGCTGCTTTGAACCCGGACGGTGTTTTCCTTTCTAACGGTCCCGGAGATCCTGAGGATGTGCCGCAGGTGGTAGAAACAGTGAAAACTTTGATTGGGAAGTACCCTATCTTTGGGATTTGCCTAGGGCATCAGATTCTGGCACTGGCCTATGGAGCCAAAACTTACAAAATGAAATTTGGCCACCGTGGGGGAAATCACCCAGTGAAGAATCTTCATACCGGAAAAATTGAAATGACATCGCAGAATCATTCGTATGCGGTGGAAAGCAGCAGTCTGGAAGGGACGGATCTGGAAGCCACACATATTAATCTGCTTGATCATACCATTGAGAGCATGGAATGCATTCGTGATAAGGTGTTCAGCGTGCAGTATCATCCGGAAAGTGCCCCTGGTCCCCATGACAGTGGATACTTGTTTGACCGGTTTATTGAAATGATGAAGGAGGGAAGAAAAGATGCCGAAACGAACTGATATTAAGAAAATACTTGTCATTGGATCAGGCCCTATTGTCATTGGGCAGGCAGCAGAATTTGATTACGCCGGAACCCAGGCATGTCTGGCGTTGAAGGAGGAAGGCTATGAGGTTATTCTCTGTAATTCAAATCCCGCAACCATTATGACGGATACAACCGTTGCAGACAAAATTTATATGGAGCCGTTGACGCTGGAATATATCGCAAAGATTATCCGCCACGAACGGCCGGACGCTGTTTTGCCGGGAATCGGAGGACAGACCGGGTTGAACCTGGCCATACAGTTGGAAAAGAAGGGAATCCTGGAGGAATGTCGCGTAGAATTGCTGGGGACAAAAGTTGACAGCATCCAAAGGGCTGAAGACCGGGAACTGTTCAAAACACTTTGTGAAGATCTTGGAGAACCTGTACTGCCGTCGGATATTGCACGTTCTATGGAAGAAGGATTGAAGGTTGCAGAAGAAATTGGTTATCCTGTCGTGCTTCGTCCGGCATTTACCCTTGGTGGAACAGGAGGCGGTTTTGCTGAGAACGAAGAAGAATTCCTTCCGCTTATGAAGAATGCCCTCAGTCTTTCTCCGGTACACCAGGTATTGATCGAAAAAAGCATTAAGGGTTATAAGGAGATTGAATATGAGGTAATGCGTGACCGAAACGATACGGCTGTCACCATTTGCAATATGGAAAACCTGGACCCTGTGGGCATTCACACTGGAGATTCTATTGTCGTATGTCCGTCCCAAACCCTGACTGATAAAGAATACCATATGCTTAGGGACAGTGCACTAAAAGTCATCCGTGCGCTGGAAATCGAAGGAGGGTGTAATGTGCAGTTTGCTCTTGATCCTAATTCGTTTCAGTATTATCTGATAGAAGTAAATCCGAGAGTGTCCCGATCTTCTGCACTGGCCTCAAAAGCAAGCGGCTACCCGATTGCCCGCGTGTCTGCCAAAATTGGTGTAGGAATGACATTGGATGAAATACAGATTGCCAATACGCCGGCAGTTTTTGAACCGGCGCTGGACTATGTGGTAACAAAGATACCGCGCTTTCCTTTCGACAAGTTTGCGGATGCAGATAACAGCCTTTCTACGCAGATGAAGGCAACCGGTGAAGTGATGAGTATTGGTAGAACCTTCGAAGAAAGTCTTCTGAAAGCCATAAGGTCGCTTGAAACCGGCCATATGCACCTGTATGATGAAAAGTTTGATGGGATGAGCAGCGAAGAACTGCTTGCATATATCAGAACAGGAACAGACGACCGCATCTATGCAGTCGGTCAGCTCCTCCGCATGGGAATCGGGACGGACTGTATTGCAGCCGCAACCGGAATAGACAGATTTTTTATCGGTAAGTTGCGAAAGATAACCGAAGCAGAAAAAGTTATCCGTGAAAAGCCTGTAGATATTGCGGCCCTGTCGTATGGTAAAAAAATGGGATTTTCCGATATAGCAATCGGACATTTGTGGAATCTGCCAGAGAGGACGGTGTTCGAACTGAGAAAGAAGCATGGAATCCTTCCTGTATATAAGATGATTGATACATGCGCATCAGAGTTCGAAAGTTATGTTCCTTATTTTTATTCTACATACGAAGAAGAAAATGAGTCCATGATTTCACAGAAAAAGAAAGTCATTGTATTGGGATCAGGTCCCATCCGAATTGGACAGGGCGTAGAGTTTGATTATTCCACGGTTCATGCAGTACAGACAATAAAAGCTGCCGGCTATGAGGCGATTATCATCAACAATAATCCTGAAACGGTCTCCACAGACTACACCTGTTCAGACAAACTCTATTTTGAACCTCTGTGCATAGAAGACGTAATGAATATCATCGAACTGGAAAAGCCGGATGGAGTCATTGCAACGCTGGGCGGGCAGACTGCCATTAACCTTGCAGAACCGCTCCGGCAGCATGGGGTGAAAATCATCGGAACAGACTGCGATGCCATAGAACGCGCTGAAAACCGTGATGCCTTTGAAAAACTACTTTCCTCCCTGGAAATTCCGCAGCCGGATGGACGGGCGGTAACCAGTATAGAAGAAGGAATCCGTGCTGCAGAAGACATCGGATATCCGGTACTGGTGCGACCAAGTTTTGTTCTAGGTGGACGTGCCATGCAGATTGTAGCAGAAGAAAATGCACTTCGGAATTATCTGAAGACAGCGGTTGAAATCAATGAGGAAAAACCCGTACTAGTAGATAAATATATCCGGGGAAAAGAAGTGGAAGTCGATGCAATCTGCGACGGCAGCAGAGTGTTTGTTCCTGGAATCATGGAACTTGTGGAACGTACAGGCGTACATTCCGGTGATTCTATTAGTGTGTATCCGGCTTACAGTCTTTCGGCCAATGTAAAGGGCACGATTTTGGAGTATACCAAAAAACTTGGCCTTGGTCTTGGGATTATCGGCTTATATAATATTCAGTTTATCATAGACCAAGATGAGCAGGTATATATCATTGAAGTAAATCCAAGGTCGTCCAGAACGGTACCGTTTCTTTCCAAGGCAACCGGATACAGCCTTGCCGATATTGCAACGCTTTGCATTTTGGGTGTAAGCCTGCCGGAACAGGGAATTTTTTCAATCTATCCAGAAGAAAGAGAACGGTTTTATGTGAAGGCCCCAGCATTCTCCTTTGCAAAACTTAGCGGTATGGACGCATATCTGTCACCGGAAATGAAATCAACAGGGGAAGCAATTGGGTATGATAAAACCCTGCAAAGAGCTGCATATAAGGCAATGATTGCTTCCGGCCTTACTTTAAAGAACTATGGAACCGTAGTCGTCAGTGTGGCTGATGAGGATAAAGAGGAAGCACTACCTTTGGTGCGCCGTTTTTATAACCTTGGATTCAATATTGAAGCAACGACTTCTACCGGCGAGTATTTGAAGCGCCATGGAATCCGAACCAGAATACGCCATAAATCCAGCGAAGGAAGCGAAGAAATCCTGGATGCTATCCGTTCCGGTTATGTCAGTTATGTGATCAATACCCGTGCAGTTCTATCATCGATACATACCGGCGATGGAACAGAAATACGTTGTTGTGCGGCTCAGAATCATGTGTCCATGTTTACTTCTCTTGATACGGTAAAGATACTGTTGGATGTACTGGAAGAGGTTACAATTGGTATTTCTACAATCGATGGAAAGTGAAGCATTACAGAGAAAGGCGGTCAGCTTATTCAAACTGACTGCCTTTTTTTATAGATATGATTATGATATAATTGGTTCCTGCAGTTTCAGTCAGAAGTAACCAATCCCAACGCTATGGAATTCTATATTTCGCAGAGGTACAGCCCGACAGATATGAAGTTTTATGTGAAATACTTTGATCAGACCTTGTAGTTTAACTAGAAGGTCTTTTTTTTCATAAACTCACAACTTTCCTGTTACGTTTTTATAACTCGTGCATCTAACTGTTGGAGGTGCAAAAAATGGACAATTTTGAAAAACTCTATAGAGAATACTTCCAATACGTGCACTTTTATCTTTTGCGCCTTTGCGGAGACCGGGAACTGGCGGAAGAACTGACGCAGGAGACCTTCTTTGCGGCACTGGCGAGCAAAGAGAACTTCCGGTATGACAGTGAAGTCAGAACCTGGCTGTGCAAAATCGGGAAAAACAAGTATTTTGAGAAACTGCGGAAGGAGAAGAAGCTGGACTTTGGTGACTTTGGTGGGGAGAGGGCTGATACCTTTGATCTGCAGGCAAGCCTGGTGGACAAGGAAGATGCTTTGACCATTCATCGAATCCTGCACCAGCTGCCGGAGCCGTACAAAGAGGTCTTCAGCTTACGGACCTTCGGCGAGCTGAGCTTCATGGAAATCGGACGGATTTTCGGTAAAAGCGACGGATGGGCCAGGGTGACCTACGGCAGGGCAAAACTCAAAATCATAGAAAAGATGAAGGAGGATGGACATGAATTGTAATATTATCAAAGATTTGATGGTCTTATATGCGTCCGGCGAATGCAGCGACGAGAGCAAAGCCGCAATTCTGGAGCATGTGGCGACATGTCCGGGATGTAAGGCGCTTTGGGAGACCATGGAAGCCGGCGAGCTGGAAGCAGCCTGCGAAGAAGAGAAAGAGACAGAATTTCAGCAGGTAACAAACGCGATAAAGAAGAGAAACTGGCGAAGAATCTTTAAGCGGACGGTGGCGTGTACGCT
This sequence comes from Bacillota bacterium, assembly GCA_017522185.1. Taxonomy (GTDB): domain Bacteria; phylum Bacillota; class Clostridia; order Peptostreptococcales; family Anaerovoracaceae; genus Senimuribacter. The sequence goes on from JAFWZZ010000029.1 coordinate 18,034, forward strand.
GATTGTAGGGGTGGCGCTTTCTGCTGCGGGAAGCATGTACATTCGGGCTGAAAATGCAGGACCGCATTATGTAAACACAGGGAATGTTACTTACTGGCCACAGGATGATGCATGGAAAAAAGAGCAGATTATCTTTTCTTATAAAGGACAAAACTATACCTACTTAATTCCGGGTGAAGATATTGGTGCTCAACTGTTTGGCGGTAAGGCAATGCCATATTTCAGATTTAGTTCCAACTGGGATATATGTGAGGACAAAAGCAGGGCAGTCTTTAATGTTCAGGAAGCCAATTACGGGTTCCTGGCGGATTTAATGTTGGAGAATAACGTGACGACAATGTACGAGACAGGAAGTCGCATTGAGGAAAATATGTATTTATGTGCGAGACAGATGGACTTCTTTCTTCCGCTGAAATCAAAGGAAAAAGTACTGAACTACTATAACGATGAATCAAACTACGGAAACTGGACGCTAAGTGAATTCATCGACGCACCGATGACCGATGCGAATCCAGAGGAAAATACCGTGGAACGGGACGATATCAAGTTATCCTTAACGGCAGAGGACGTTGACGCGATCAGAGAGCTGCTTGTTTCTGGAAACCCCATTCTATTGGACAGCGAGTTAATTGACAACAAGGTTTATGTAGAGCTTCACATGAGCAGTAACGATGGTGTTATGCAAGGCCACATGAGCATTGAGAAAATAGAAGGTAAGTGGTATGCAGTCGGTGAGGAAACACAGACAGGGGCCAATGAATATGTGTATGCTACGTTGGAACTGCCAAAATCAATTGGGGATAAGATAGATAGAGCACTAGAACAGTAGATGTTGGACGGGTGTAATGCCCGTCTATTTTCATTAGAAAACAGGTTTAACAAGAGAAATTATTTCTCATACCGTCAGAATTACCCCCCTTACATACGATATACTTTTTGATCGATCAATTTAGGCAAAGGAGGAAGAACATGAGGCAAGATGAGTATGTAGAATATGTCTTAAATGAATACGGAAGCCTGCTGAAAGGCGTTTTAATACGCAACCTGTACGACAAAGCAGACCGCTGGGAAGAATGTTTCAACGATGTTTTGCTGGCTGTTTGGGTGAATTGGGACCGATTTGCTTTGATCGAGGAGGAAAAGCGTGCAGGCTGGCTTTGTGCCATAGCAAAGTACAAGGCCATTGATCTTTTAAGACGGGAAAGCCGATGCAATGAAAAGGTTGTGTCCATTCATGATGCGTGGATTGCCAGCGAAGTAGAGCGGCAGTATTGCCACGAACAGGGCTTTGAGCCTGTAGATAATTCGTCAGAGGAATTGGACAAGCTGCTGGCTTGTCTGAAACCGGAGGATAAAGATTTGTTTTATCGCAGATATATAAAAGAAGAGTCTGTTGACGAAATCACAAAGGAAACCGGGCTTAGCCAAGACAATGTTTATCAAAGATTAAGCAGAGGTAAGAGAAAACTGAAAAAGGAATGGGGGAAGAACAATGAACGATAACAGATATAAAGACATTGATTTTTCTGCTTTTCAGTGTGAACCGATAGAAATTACCAAAGCAGAAAGAAAGAAGATTTATCTGGCACCAGAAGACTATAAGCCAACATTACCTTACCAAAATATGAATAAATCCCAAAGATCTTTCTTCGACTATATCGAAGAAAACGGGGTGAGTGGCTCGAAACGATATGCGAGGGAATCCGTTGGAAAATGGAAGGCGAAGCGTGACAGCATGACGGCGGAAGAAATCGCTGAGATGGAAGCTGCTTTGGAAAAGAAGGTAGATAAAATGACAAAAGCGTTTTTGACTATCGTCGGCGTGACTTTTGTTGGTGCTGTGATAGCTTGCGTTTGGCTTGCAGGGTAAGCTTATGATATATGCATATAGTTCATGATATTTTCTAATTGACTAAGCAAAGATTCTTTGCGCAGCAAATCTCCCGAAAGCAAGTGCTCTTTGATAGACTTTGATGTAGAATGTAAGTAGACTGACCATACAAAAACATGCAAAGGAGTATTCGATGGAACTGGGAAAGACACTGATAGAAATTCGCAAGCAGAATAGCCTGACACAGGAGGATATGGCAGAAAGATTTCATGTGACAAGGCAGACCATATCAAACTGGGAGAATGGGAAAAGCTTTCCTGATTTGGAAACTTTGATCTGTATCAGCGATGCATTCCATATTTCATTGGATATCATGCTGAAAGGAGACAAAGAAATGGTCAGAGAGATGACAAAAGAGCAAGTGAAGGGGAGAACACAAAAACAGAGAATCGTAATCACAGCATTGGTGGCAATTGTAGCGGTGCTGGGCGTTTTATATGTATTGCATAATACATCGACACCTTTGAAGCCGGAAGACTATACCGTTACTGTGAAAGAAATCACACTCGAGGACGTTAGTGTTGATAAGAACAGGAGGACTGCGACATATATCATTGGAGATGCAGGCATTGATACAACATCAGGGAAAGATGTATACGTGTTTAACGGGGAAGAATACAATAGTCTTATGACGCGCGGAAGAGCCTTTGCGGTAACGGTAACTACAGATAAGCGGTTTGATTCATGGTCGCTGGAAGGTGTGCCGGGAGAACCATTATCCGTGGAATTAGCCCGTCGCAATGCGAATCTGTTGAAGCGAAATTTGCCTTCCAGGCAGACGTCGATACAGTTGGAAGCGTTTGATAAGATTTATGATTTGAATACCGGAGAGGTTATGTGGAAGAAATAAGAGAAAACTATTTCAATATATAAACGTACGAGAGAATACTCGGTATATAAGGGCTGTCGCTTAGCAAAGAATTGCTAGGGCACAGCCTTTTCTTTTATACAAAAGAGATGTCCTACAAATGAAACGTTCTCGTAGGGATCTTCCATTTTTGTACAGAAAGGAACGATTTGTGGTACAGCTTTTAGAGCAAAGCACCCAACTCTACCACCATGGGGGGCTTTTGTTTTTCATAGAATTAAGAAATCCGTAAGAAACCCATGCCAGGTCTGTGTTACAATGTCTTTAGGCAAAGTGAGGTAGTGGCTATGGATAAACAGAGAATACTCGTTGTTGACGACGAAAAAGAGATTACAGATTTGGTGGAAATCTACCTGCAGAATGCGGGATACGAGGTTGCGAAGTTTTATGACGGCAGGTCGGCCTTGGATTTTCTTGCAAAAGAGCGGGTGGATCTGGCGGTGCTGGATATCATGCTGCCAGATGTTGACGGCTTCAGCCTTTGTGAGGAAATCCGGAAGGAGCACTATTTTCCGATTATCATGCTGACGGCGAAGATTGAAGAGGCGGACAAAATCCGGGGCATTCTTCTCGGGGCAGACGACTATATGACAAAACCGTTCCTGCCTATGGAGCTGCTTGCCAGAATCAAAGGGCAGTTGCGACGCGCGGGAGCCTACAATCAGGCCTTGGGACACGGACAGGACCGGGAAATCTATCACATTCACGGCCTGGAACTTGACGGAGATAAACACGTCTGCAGGCTCTATGAGAAGGAAGTTGATCTGACGGCTACGGAGTTTGCGATTCTGCTGTATTTGTGCAGGCATATGAACCAGGTGGTGACGGCGGAAGAAATCTTTGAACAGGTATGGAAGGAAAAATATCTGGACAACAACAATACTGTCTTTGTACATGTTGCCCGAATCCGGGAAAAGCTTGGGGAAAACGCAAGGAAACCGAAGTTTATCAAAACCGTATGGGGTGTAGGATACAAGATGGAGAGAGAGGAGGGGTATCATGTTTAAGGAAAAACCGTTTTGGCAGAAATGGGCAGGTACCTTCCTGCTGCAGACCGTGCTCATCGCCATTGCGGCCATCGTTCTGATGTTCGCAGGAAGCGTCATCTGTCACCTGATTCCATGGTACAGTCCGGTGCCGCTTCATTACAGAATCCTGAAATGGATCGAGCTGAATCCGTTTACTTTCTTCTTTGGGTTCATGGTTTTCTGTACCGGGCTTCTTGCAATCTTCCATTTCAAGCGGTTCAGCAACGCCATGGAGCAGACCATGGACGCCATCACCGGTATTTACGAGAATCCGGAAAAGAAAATCGTTCTGCCGGATCACTTCCGTGAGATGGAAGTGGAACTCAACGAAGTTCGCATCAAAACCCACGCCGACCAGCAGGCGGCAAAGGAAGCAAATCAGCGCAAGAACGATTTGATCATGTACATGGCCCACGATCTGAAGACGCCATTGACGTCGGTCATCGGGTATCTGTCACTGGTAGCCAATGAACCGGAAATCCCGATGGAAGTCAAAGAGAAATATATGGAAATCGCCCTGAAGAAATCGCACCGTCTGGAAGACCTGATCAACGAGTTCTTCGATATCACCCGGTTTAACTTTTCCCACATGGTTTTGGAAAAGTCTACGGTGAATCTGTCTTTGATGCTGCAACAAATGGTCAGCGAGTTCGTGACGGACTTCGATCAAAAGGGACTGACGGCACGTTGCGATATCGAGGCAGACATCATGGCTTTCTGCGACGTGGGCAAGATGGAGCGGGTCTTTGATAACCTGCTGAAGAACATCGTCAATTATAGCTATGCCGGCACGGAAATTTCCGTCAGCCTGAGGCGGAGCGAGGATGAAATGATTGAAATCACAACGGAAAACCGCGGCCGCACCATTGCGCCGGAAATGCTGGAACATATCTTTGATCAGTTCTTCAGGCTGGACAGTTCCAGAAGCAGCCAGACCGGCGGTTCCGGACTGGGACTTGCCGTGGCGAAGGAAATCATCGAGCGCCATGACGGCTCCATTTCCTGTGAGAGCCAGGATGAAACCATAAAGTTCTGCATCAAACTGCCGGCGTAAGAGAATCGTAAGAAAGTCGAAATATGACCGTAAAACACTTTTCGTCATGTTCTGTCATAATGAAGATGACAGGAGGTGGTCATATGAGACGGAAGAAGCAAAGACGAAAGAGACGGGGCTGCAGAAATTTCGTTTTGGTCGTGTTTTTAACCTTTGTTGCGGCAGGGGCTGCGTGGCAGATTTACTCTGCACAGCGAAACTACGAGGCGGATCAACTGATCGAAATGGGATATCCGGAGAGCCTGGCGGAACTGTATGTAAGAAACGAAGAAGCAAGGGATTTTGTCCTGGACTACGATGAAACAAAAGGGGTTTCAGATAGAATTGACGTTTCAGGTGATGTGACCGCTGGCGAAATACCGTTGTTCCTGCAATGGGACAAGCGATGGGGTTATGGCATCTATGGGGACGATTTCATGGCTACCAGCGGCTGCGGTCCGACGGCACTTGCTATGGTGTATTGTGGACTTACAGGGGATACCACCATGAATCCGTGGGAAGTTGCTCAGCTGGCAGAAAACTGGGGATATTATGTCAGCGGGCAGGGCTCTTCCTGGAATATGATGGACGAATTGGCTGAGCAGCTTGGTCTGTCGGTACATTCCGTTTCTTTTGACCGGGACAGCATCCTGTATGAGCTGCTTGCAGGAAATCCAATCATCTGTATCGTAGGACCGGGGGACTTTACGACGGAAGGACATTTCATCGTGCTGACTGGCGTGGACGAGCAGGGAATGGTAACCGTCCATGACCCCAACAGCCGGGAAAACAGCGATAAAAAGTGGGATATCGAAACTATCATGAGCCAGACACAGAACCTGTGGGGGTATGCATCTGAATAAACGAAAAGAACTGTACCGGGAAACTCTCCAAGTACAGTTCTTCTTATTTTGTCTCTTTATTGTCATTAACCTTCCAGTTTCTGTACGATTCTGGCAAAGTCTTTTCTCAAGTAGTCGCCTCTGTCTTCTTTTCTTTCCGGATCAACGATGTTGAAGAAGCAAGCAGGAATCTCACCGGATTCCAGGTTGCTTAATACGCAAGGTGTGCAGCCTTCGTCGTGGTTGCATGGGTTATGCGGACAGTCGTGGGAATTGCATGTGCAAAATGGTACGTTGTTAGCCATGTCAGACCTCCTAAATTTGTTCTTATCTGCATTGTAACTCAGCCTTACATAAAAGGCAACCCTGTTGAAAAATGTCATAAACCGTTATATAATTTGCTTAGGTTAATGACATTTGAGGAGGCATAAGACATGAACGAAAATGTAAAATGGAAATACGAACCCTATGCCTACTACAACAAAACAGCCATCGAAGATCATCTGACAAAGATGGCAAAGGAAGGCTGGATGATTGAGAGTATGGGCTGCTTCTGGAAGTATCAAAAGATAAAGCCTGTGAGCCGCGTCTTTGAAGCGGTCTATTTCCCGGAACTGGATCAGACCAAGGGCGATCTGACACCGGAGCAGAGAGAGTATAAGGAGCAGCTGGATGCCTTGCTCGCACAGAGGAAGGAAGAGGGCTGGATGCTGGCACTGGTGCATAACAAGATGCTGGTATTCTATCGTGATGGAACAAAGGGAACAACGACAGAAAAAGTATCCCTGGCGGACCTGCAAACCATCAAGAAGGCTGCCAACGAAGGAAGAGTAACCGGGATTCTTTGCTTCGTGTTGCTAACCATCAGCAATGGGTTGAGGATGTCTACGAAACCTTTCTATATGTTAACGTCCATGGAAATGATTCTGCTAATTGCGATTGTTGGGGTGTTACTCTGGCATATTTGCAGCTTTGTTTCTTTTAGTATGTGGTATAAAACTGCGAAGAAACAGATTGAAAATGGTGGCAGCATCCCAGTCAAGAAGGAGCACTTTTTTAGCAAAAATAGCGTGGAATATGTCCCTATGCTTTTGGTGTGTGTTCTATTTTTCCTGCGTTCTGATGAATTACTCGGAAAGGTAGCATCTATAGGCTTAGCAGTTGTTTTTATTCCGCTTTTGCTGTGGTCAGAATGGGCGACAGACCACACAAGGTATAAACGTTTGATGGGGATCAAAGGGAGAAACATTGGTGCATGGAGTACTGCTGCATCCATTATTGCATTAATCATTTGTACTTTTGGTATCGTAGCATCAGATGCGGAAATGTTTGAAACGGAAAAACACGTCCCCCCAATGTTGAAAGCAGAAGATGTCTACGAGAACGAAGACGATGAGGAGTATTACTATGAAGATCACGAAACCTTTTTCGCCAGAACAGAGAGATGGGAGTCTGCACCAGGGGTCTGCTATTATGTGAAAGTCAAGAAACCTGCGTTTTATGATTTCATCCTGAAACTGTTCTGCATAGATGAATATTTTGAAATCGAGAACGCCGAAGAACTGGATCCGATTCCGTGGGGCGCGGAGCATGTCTACTACGACGGAGAGAAATACCTTGTCTTATGGGACGATGTGATTATGAGCCTGAATTTCTTTGATGGGCCGACACCGGAACAAATCTCCATAATCAAGGAGCAAATGAGTAAATAATGCTTGAAACTTCCGTCTAATATGATAAAATAATATAGATTATGAACAGAATACGAGACGTTGAAAAAGAGGAGTAAGTGGAAAACCCTTTACAGAGAATAAGGTTCGTGGCTGAGAGACCTTAGAGAACAGTATCCACCGAAGGTTGCTTTGGAGTCTTTCCCGAAATGAGTGTCATCTGTCGTCTTTGATGGGGCAGATGGAACAAAGGTGGTACCGCGGAAGTTATTTCGTCCTTTGTCGTTTTACGCGATAAGGGACGTTTTTTATTATGCTTGTTAAATTCGCCTTTGGCGTTGTTGCAGCTCGGGCTATCGATTCTCACGTACTTCATGTACGCTCCGAGTCTCAACCCTCGCGCGCCTAGCCAAAAACGAATTTTCCAGCGCATACAGAGCAAAGTACGGTATCCACCATAATCAAACTGTAAACAATAAATTTACCATACAGAAAGGAATAGAAAAATCAAATGGAAAAGAATTTAGCAAAGACCTATAATCCAAAAGATTTTGAAGATCGTATCTATGAGATGTGGGAAGAAAAGGGTGCGTTCAAGGCTGAAGTTGACCACGACAAGAAGCCTTTTACCATCGTTATGCCTCCACCAAATATCACAGGCCAGCTGCACATGGGACATGCACTGGACCAGACTCTGCAGGACGTTCTGACAAGATGGAAGAGAATGCAGGGCTACAGCGCATTATGGCTACCAGGTTCTGACCACGCTTCTATCGCTACAGAAGTTAAGGTTGTAGAAAAAATCAGAAACGAAGAAGGCCTGGAAAAGGAAGATTTAGGAAGAGAAGAATTCCTGAAGAGAGCTTGGGCTTGGAAGGAAGAATACGGCGGCAGAATCACTAGACAGTGCAGAAAGCTGGGTGACTCCTGCGACTGGTCCAGAGAAAGATTCACTATGGACGAAGGCTGCAACAAGGCCGTAAGACATTTCTTTGTAAAACTGTACGAAAAGGGCTTAATCTATAAAGGCAACAGACTGATCAACTGGTGTCCTGAATGTGGTACTTCCCTGTCCGATGCAGAAGTAGAACACGAAGACAAGAACGGTATGTACTGGTACTTCAGATATCCTGCTGCAGAAGAAGGCGGTCAGGATATGGTTGTTGCAACATCCAGACCAGAAACTATGTTTGCCGACGTTGCAATCGCAGTACATCCTGATGATGAAAGATACAAGGACATGGTTGGCAAGAAGGTAAGAATTCCTCTGGGCGACAGAGAAATCCCTGTTATTGCTGACACTTATCCAGATCCTGAAAAGGGTACTGGTGCTGTTAAGATTACACCTGCCCACGACCCTAACGACTTTGAAGTTGGTCAGAGAGCAGGACTGGACATGCCGGTATGCATCGACTTTGATGCAAAGATGACAGCGATGGCTGGCAAGTATGAAGGCATGGACAGATACGAATGCAGAAAGCAGTGGGTTGCTGACCTGGAAGCTGCAGGCTACCTGGTAAAGACAGAAGAAAAGGTAATCCCATCCGGCGAATGCTACAGATGTCACACTGTTATTGAACCAATGCTGTCCGACCAGTGGTTCGTTAAGATGGAAGACCTGGCAAAACCAGCCATCGAAGCTGCTAAGAACGGCGATTTAACACACGTTCCAGAAAGATTCGAAAAGACTTACCTGCACTGGTTAGAAGAAATCAGAGACTGGTGTATTTCCAGACAGTTATGGTGGGGTCACAGAATTCCGGCATGGTACTGTGAAGACTGCGGCGAAATCATCGTAGCAACAGAAGATCCAACAGAATGTACAAAGTGTGGTTCCAAGAACTTAAGACAGGACGAAGACGTTCTGGATACATGGTTCTCCTCCGCATTATGGCCATTCTCCACTTTAGGCTGGCCAGAAAAGACACCTGAACTGGAATACTTCTATCCAACAGATGTTCTGGTAACAGGTTACGACATCATCTTCTTCTGGGTAGTCAGAATGGTATTCTCCGGCTTCGAAGCGATGGAAGAGTGTCCATTCCACCATGTATACGTGCACGGCTTAGTTAGAGACGCACAGGGCCGTAAGATGTCCAAGTCTTTAGGCAACGGCATCGACCCACTGGAAATCATCGACCAGTACGGTGCTGACGCCCTGAGATTCATGCTGACAACTGGTATCACACCAGGTAACGACATGAGATTTAAGGAAGACAAGCTGGAATCTGCTAGAAACTTTGCAAACAAGTTATGGAACGCGTCCAGATTCGTAATCATGAATCTGCAGGACGAAGAAGGTAACTTCAGAGAAATGGCGAAGTGCTGCAGCGACTGCTGTGGTATGGCTTGCGGCGATACAACAAACTTCGAAAACTTTGCACTGAGAGACGAAGATAAGTGGATTATCAGCAGAGTCAACGATGCTGCAGAATACGTAACAAAGGCATTAGAAAGATACGACCTGGCACTGGCTGGCCAGAGAGTATATGAACTGATCTGGAACGAATACTGTGACTGGTATATCGAACTGGTTAAGAAAAGATTATGGGGCGACGACGAAGAAGACAAGAAGGTTGTTAGATTCGTTCTGGTTATGGTGCTGAAGAACATGCTGGAAATGCTGCACCCATTCATGCCATTCATCACAGAAGAAATCTGGTCCTTCTTACCACATTCCATATGTGAAAGAGAAAACAACCCAGACTGCTTCTTAATCAAGGCACAGTGGCCTGAATACAGCGAAAACAGACACTTCGCTGCAGAAGAAGAAAGACTGGAACTGGCTATGGAAGCAATCCGTGCCATCAGAAACATCAGAGCTGAAGCAGATGCTGCACCAAGCAAGAAGCTGACAGCTGTGATCTTTGCTGAAGGCGAAAAGATGGAATCCATCCAGGCCGGCGAAAGATATATCAAGGACTTAGCCAATATTACAGACATCCAGTTTGTGACTGACAAGTCCGGCGTTCCGGAAGAAGTTATGTCCGCTGTTATCAACGGCGTAGAAATCTTTATTCCATTAGATGATCTGGTTGACTTCAACGCTGAATTCGACAGACTGACAAAGGAAAAGAAAAAGCTGGAAGGCGAAGTTGCAAGAGTAAAGGGTAAGTTATCCAACCAGGGCTTCTTAGCAAAGGCACCTGAAAAGGTTGTTAACGAAGAAAAAGAAAAGCAGGCTAAGTATGAAGACATGCTGGCTAAGGTTGAAGAAAGACTTGCTATGGTTGCAAAGAAAGTGAACAAATAATATGAACGCAGTAAGCAAAATTCATGAGTTTTTACGCTTCGGAAGCGTGTTAGGCTTGGAACGAATGAACACTTTGTTAGAAAAACTGGGAAATCCCCAGGATGAACTTAAGGTGATTCATGTTGCCGGCACCAATGGAAAAGGCTCAATTTGCAGATACGTTTACGAAGTATTACAGGCTGGCGGATACAAGACCGGCCTGTATACTTCGCCGTTTTTGGAAGTTTTCAACGAACGTATCGAACTGGACGGCGCCTATATTTCCGACGAAGATTTAGAAATTTATACAGATAAGGTCATTGCAAAGGCGCAGGAAATGGTGGAAGAAGGGCTGGAATCCCCAACCGAATTCGAAATCGTCACGGCCATCGCTTTCCTGTACTTTGCAGAAAAGCAGGCAGACTATGTGGTTCTGGAGGTTGGACTTGGCGGAACCGGCGACTCTACCAACGTGGTGAAGAAGCCGCTTTGCTGCATTATCGCGTCCATTTCCCTGGACCATACAGATCGTCTGGGAAATACCATCGAGGCAATTGCCCGGGAAAAGGCAGGCATCATCAAAGAAGGCTGCCCGGTTATTTCCAGCACCAACGATCCGGCAGCGAGAGAAGTCATCAAAGCCCGCTGCGAGGAACTGCAGGCGGACTTCTACGATACATCAAAACTTGAAACCATCGTACTCAGTGAAGAAATCGATGGTACGCTTTTCAATGTGGATGTACTTGAAGGCTCACAGGGACTCAAAATCGGCATGCTAGGCAAACATCAGGTACAGAATGCGACAGCTGCGCTGATTGCCTTGAAAGTGCTGCAGAGAGATCATAAAGTCCATCTGACCGATGAAGCAGTTATTGCAGGGTTCAGAAAGGCTAAACAGATCGGCCGTTTCGAGATCATGGAAACTGAGCCATATGTCATTTTAGACGGTGCCCACAATCCGGACGGATCCAGAGCACTGAGACAGGCGATGGAAAAATATTTCCCAGGAAAGAAGATTCTCATGGTAACCGGTATCCTGGCCGATAAGGACATCGACGAAGTGTTTGAGAACTTCACGGCCATTACCAGCGATTTTGTGGTAACCGAACCGGACAACCCAAGAAAAATGACTGCGGAAGAGCTGGCAAAGCAGATTTGTGCCAAGGGCGGAAACTGCACCATCAAAGAGAAACCCGCAGAAGCCGTTGCTTATGCAAAATCCCTGTATGGAGACTACGATGTGATTCTCTTCACAGGTTCGTTATATCTAATTGGAGAAATTAGGGGGCATTTGCATGCTTAATGCAAAAAAAGTAATCCTTTTTTACAATCCATATTCCGGTGATGGTGTGCTGAAGATGCACCTGGACAACATCATTGCCCGCTATCAAAGCGAAGGCTATCTGATTGTACCGATTCGTGCGGCAGAAGGGAATGTCATCAAAGACTACCTGGCGGCGCTGAATCAGGAGTCATACAAAGACGAGTACCGGCAGATTATCGTGGCAGGCGGTGATGGGACCATTCATGTCTGCGTCAATGCCATGCTGAATCATGAGATTGATTTGCCGCTGGCACTGATTCCGACAGGAACAGCAAACGGCTTTGCATCATACTTTCATATACCGGATGATTTTAACCGGATGATCGATGTGGCGCTTGGAAATCACCTGACCATTGCGGACGTTGGCTGTGTCAACGAGAGATACTTTGTGAATATGACCACCATCGGTTCCATCATCGGCGTGAAGCAGACGACGGATCCTTTGTTCAAGGATACTTTCGGCATGCTGGCCTATTATATTACGGCCCTTCTGGATCTCCGTAAGCTGAAGGCATCAAAGGTAACCCTGCGTACGCCTCACTCCATTTACGAAGAGGAAATGTACTTCATGATGGTAGTCAACGGAAAACCGGGCATTGGCCGGTTCCAGAAAGCTTCCCAGGAAGCTCATGACTCTCAGATTGATGACGGGCAGTTGGATGTTTTGCTGGTAAGAAAGATGCGATGGAGAGAGATTCCGAAGGCCATGATACAGCTGGTCAACGGCACCTACAGGGACAGCGAGTTCTTCCTTCATTTCAAGGCAGATGCCCTGAAGGTGGACTCCAATGATGACCTGCCTATCGATATCGACGGTGAAGCAGGGGAACAGTTCCCGCTGATCTTCACAAGTGTACATAACCAGCTGAAAATCTTTACATTAGAGGACGAAGAGGACAAAGGAGAAGAGATATGAGTTTGCGCTTAAGAATGCAGGAGACCGACGAATACGAAAGACTGGTGAAGTTCTTCGTGGAAAACCAGCTGGAGTTCGACGGCGACGAAGAAGTAGATACAGATATTATCAAATGCTATAAGGTGACCCACGGAGATGATCATCTGGTGGGCGCGGCGGTTCTTGCCAAAAGAGAAGGCCGCTATATCATCGACGGCATCGCGGTGGAAAAAATCTACCGCAAGATGAAGGTGGGAGAAATCCTGCTGAAGAAGATTATCGGGGAAGTGAAGAAACTGGAAGGCGACAGCCTCTACCTGGTTGCCCGTGCACCCGAATTCTTTAAGAAATTCGGTTTTGTTGCCGTGGATCCGGAACAGGCACCCAACTTCTTCGAATGTAAATACTGTCCACAGTATCAGGTGAGCTGTTTCCCTGAGGTGTTGAAACTGGAGATTTAACCATGAAATATGATTGGGATAAACTATTACAAAGTATATTGGACGTTGGCGAAGAGATGATCGTCTGCGGCGCCGAGGTCAGCCGTGTAGAGGACAGCATCGAGCGTATGTGTGAAAGCTATGGGGCGCCTTACGAGCGCATCAACGTGTTCATCATAACTTCCAATATCCAGGTAACGCTGGAAACGCCGGAAGGCAGGATTCTGACCCAGATCAGAAGACTGATCCGCCACGGCACCAACTTCGACAAACTGGACTATCTCAATGATCTGAGCCGATATATTTGTGAGCATCAGCCGGAACCGAACGAGATTCTGAAACGGCTGGATGACGTCATGTCCAGACCGGAGCCGAGAAGACTGCTGAAGATTTTCGGGGCGGTCATCATCGCAGCCAGCTTTACGGTGTTTTTCGGCGGTAACTGGCTGGATAGCATCGCGGCCGGTTTCGTAGGACTGGTAATCGTTCTCATGGAACTGTACTTTGCCAGTCACGAGCCAAATCAGGTTATCTATAACTTTGCGGTGTCCTTTGTGGCAGGGCTGTCGGCACTGCTGCTGACAAAGCTGGGCCTGGGTGACAACGTGGATAAGATCATGATTGGGGGCATCATGCTGCTGATACCGGGGATTGCCATGACCAACTCCATCAGAGATATGCTCATCGGCGATATCATGAGCGGTTGGTTGAGGCTGCTTAACGCGGTGCTGATTGCGGGCGCCATCGCCTGTGGATTTGCGCTGTCCATCATTCTGATTGGAGGTGGAAGCATATGATCATTCAACTTGGAGCGGCCTTTGTAGGTTCCATTGGATTTGCCATCTTCCTGAAGATGAAGGGGAAGCAGATCTTCTATGCAGGCCTGGGCGGCCTGGTGACCTGGTTCATCTATCTGATGGTTTTTGAGATGTGCCAGAGTGACTTTGTCAGTAACCTGATTGCGGCCGTCTTCGTCGGTGTTTTTGCCGAGGTCATGGCCAGAGTCAACCGTGCACCGTCCACCATTTTCCTGACAGCGGCGGCGATTCCGCTGATTCCGGGTGGAAAACTGTACTATACCATGTATGGACTTGTCAGCAAGGATCAGGTACTGTTTGTTGAGAGCGGTATGGACGCAGTGATTATCGCACTTGCCATCTCTCTCGGATTTGTAGTAGTGGCTGTCATCAAACGCTACGCAGATAAAATCCTGAAATAGTAAAAGGCATACTTCCCGTCCTGGAGAATACACTTTAGTAATGTGAATTTTCTGGGAGGGAACGTATGAATAACATGCACGATTACGATACCACCACAAATATGGCACATATTTGTGGTGAAGTTATAGATGGGCCAAAACTGAGTCACAGGACTTATGGTGAGGCATTTTATATTTTCACGATGGGTATCAAAAGAAACAGCGGTTTCGAGGACCGCATCAACATGATGGTATCGGAACGGATGATGATGCCGGAGGATATCGTAGTGGGGAACTGGCTGGAGATTCGTGGTCAGATCCGTACTTATAACGAGGAAGTGGAAGGGCGGAACCGGCTCAACATTGTGGTTTTTGTGCGGGACTTCGTATACTGCAGCGAGGAAGCCGGCTGGGTCAACGACATCTTTTTGGAAGGGTATCTTTGCAAGACACCGCTGGCAAGAACTTCGCCCCTGGGAAGACGGATCTGCGACATGATGCTGGCCGTGAACCGGATGTACAACAAGTCAGACTACATACCATGTATCGCCTGGGGCAGGAACGCCGTATACTCCAGTTCCCTGGATGTGGGCGACAAAATCGCCATCCGGGGCCGGCTTCAGAGCCGTGAGTATAAGAAACGGGCTGAGGACGGCAGTGTGACTGTGAAAACCGCATTTGAAGTTTCCGTGACACAGCTGGAAATGGTGGATTTGGAATAGGGGAAGCATAGGAAAGTGTCTCATTGCAATGGGGCACTTTTTGCGTGGACATAATTAGGAATTCAAGCTATAATGCATGTAACATAATTGTTTAAAAAGGAGGGTGACCAAATGTTTAAGTTATCACGGAGATCCTTTTTGCTGATTTTATCTTTAATGATGGGGTTTCTAGTGAGCACGACGGTTGCTTTTGGGGCAGTTGGCGATAAGTATACTTTGACAATCAGCGGTACTTATGAATATGGAGGCGGGCAGGAGATGCTTGCTTACATCAATGAAGAACGTGCAAAACAGGGTGCAGGTCCGCTTACGTTGGATAAAGATCTGACTGATGCAGCGATGCAGCGTGCGGCCGAAATCGCGTTTTTGTTTGATCATACCCGTACAGACGGAAGCAGCTGTTTCTCGATTTTGGGTAAGGCTGCTGGAGAGAATATTGCAGCAGGAAACTCTACCGCTGCAGCAACTTATGAACAATGGAAGAATTCATCAGGCCATTACGCAAATATGATAAACGGTGATTTTCAGAGCGTCGGTATCGGTCATTTTACGCAGGGTGGTCCTCATTACTGGGTTCAATTGTTCTCGTATGGAGGACAGGAAAGCCCTGAGACAAGAACAGAATCGCAGGATATTAATACCACCATCGATGTGCTTGAACAGGGAGAAGAGATTCGATTCAATTTAAACCAGTTGGGCAAGGGTCAGAACCTGGAACTCATGAACGGTGAAACTTTCCAATTGATTGCCGGCTTAGGAAATGCAGGATGGGACCGTGTATATGGAAGTATTGAACCTGAATCTTTTGTATGGACCAGCAGTGATGAAGGCGTTGCTGTCGTTTCTGACCAGGGGCTTGTTACAGCAAAGGAAATTGGAACTGCAACCATTATGGCAATGGTAAACAACGGGTCCCGCACAAAATTTTCAATCGAAGTGAACGTTTCCAATAGTATAGAAGATGCTGTTATAACCGGTATCGTAGACAAAGAATATACTGGAAGTGAAATTACACAAGAGATATCAGTAAGCTGTGATGGCAAGACTTTGAACGAAAACGTGGACTATACCGTATCTTACAGCAATCATGTGGATGCGGGAACGGCCTTCATAACCATTCGCGGTATAGGTGCTTATGGTGGAGTAAAGACCGAAAAATTTACGATTCAACGGAAGGATCTTTCTGATTTGGCAGTCGTTCATCTGGGGGGATGGGATTATTCCGCTTTTGAAAGCGAGCACCAGTGCCTGGAAGAGATGCTTACGGTAAGTTTGGAAGGGAAAACTTTAGTTTCTGGTAAAGATTATTATATCTATACCACCAGCACGGATGAAAAGAATCAGATTATAAGCGATGTAGGCATTTCTTTCATTGGAAATTACCGGGGATCGAAATATATGCATTGTCTTGATCATGTATATGTGGCACCGATTAGAGACCAGCAATACACCGGAAGCGAAGTCAAACCGGAATTTGTCGTGTACTGGAGCAAATCATCATATGGTTATGTGAACTGCACCTACAAAGAAGGGGTTGACTATCAACTCATCTATCACAATAACATACAACCTGGTACGGCAACTGTCGAGATTGTACCAATTGGAGACAATTATGGCTCAAGCGAGATTACTTTTGAGATTGTAAATCCGAAATACAGTATTACTTTCAAGGAAAATGGAGGAACTGTTTCGAAGAAAAACAAAGTTGTAACATACCAGGATAAGGTAGGTTCCATGCCGGATGCAAAGCGTAAAGGTTATGTGTTAAAAGGCTGGTATACTGCCAAAACAGGCGGCAAAAAAGTAACGGAATCTACTGTTTATGAGTACAACAAGAGTATCACTTTGTACGCCCGTTGGCAGAAGGTTACTGTTGCAAAAGCAAAAGTACCGAAGCTTCAGAACAAGAAGGGAAAAAAACTTCTGGTTACTGCGAAGAAAGTCACGGGCGCAAAGGGCTATCAGGTTGTCGTTGCAAAGAATTCCAAATTCACGAAAGGAAAAAAGACCTTTGTGATAAAAAAAGGAACCAGCAAGACGATTTCAAAGCTGAGCAAGACAAAGTACTATGTAAAGGTGAGAGCCTTCAAGTCAGATTCCGCAGGAAACCGTGTATACGGCAAGTTTAGTAATGTAAAAACTATAAGAATCAAACGTTAGCATAAGAAGTAGAAAAGGAGTAATGCTTGCAAGCATTGCTCCTTTTGTGCTATACTAAACGAGTTAGCATAGACGCCAAAAGGCGAGAAAGGATGATAATCAATGTTTAACAAAAAAGGTTTTGACGACAGCAACTACAACGTAGACAATTTTGAATTTATCAAGAAGACATCTCCAATCGTGGGCGACCTGATTGAGAAGGAATATAACAGACAGAAGAACAATATCGAGTTAATTGCTTCTGAAAACTACTGCTCCGAAGCAGTCCTGGCTGCGTGCGGATCCTGCCTGTCCTGGAAGTACGCAGAAGGTTATCCTTACGTAAGAACTTCCGGTAACACAAGCAGATATTACGGCGGCACAAAGTTCGTAGACGAACTGGAAGAATACTGCTGCGACAAGTGGAGAGAAGTATTTAATACCGACTACCACGTAAACGTACAGCCACACTCCGGTTCCCAGGCAAACTTTGCAGCTTACAAGGCAATTTTAAACCCTGGCGACACTATCCTGTCCCTGACACTGGACAACGGCGGCCACCTGACACACGGTTCCTCCGTAAACTTCAGCGGCAAGCTGTATAACATGGTATTCTACGATGTAGACGACAGAGGCTTCATCGATATGGAAGACGTAAGAAGAAAGGCCCACGAAGTAAAGCCTAAGCTGATCTTAACAGGTGCAAGTGCTTACGCAAGAATCATCGATTTCGAAGAATTCGGCAAGATTGCCAAGGAAGTCGGCGCTTACTTCATGGTTGACATGGCGCACATCGCAGGTCTGGTAGCAGGTGGCGTACACCCAACACCATTCGGTCACGCTGATATCGTAACAACAACAACTCACAAGACCCTGAGAGGTCCTAGAGGCGGTCTGATCTTTGCTCGTCCTGAACTGGCAAAGAAGGTAGACAGCGCTGTATTCCCTTACGCACAGGGCGGTCCGTTAGAACACGTTATCGCCGGTAAGGCAGTATGCGCAGAAGAAGCTCTGCAGCCTGAATATAAAGAATACGCACAGAAGGTTGTAGAAAACTGCAAGGCATTCTGCGACGAATTCCTGAAGTTAGGATACAAAATCGTAACAGGCGGCACTGACAATCACGTATTCCTGTTAGACCTGTCTGACTTCCCATTCAGCGGCAAGGACCTGCAGGACAGACTGGATGAAGTCGGCATTACACTGAACAAAAACTGCATCCCGAACGACCAGCGTTCTCCAAAGGAAACTTCCGGTGTTAGAATCGGTACAGCACCGATGACAACAAGAGGCTACAACGAAGAAGACTTCAGAGAAGTAGCGAGAAAGATTGATGCGGTGATTCAGGAAATGAAATAATAAACGGCACAATTACCACTCCCAGAAAGCTCTTGGGTTTGGTAATCATAAACAACGAATTCAAGCACTTTGGGGAGTTTGATAAAACGGTATCACAACTCCAGTCAAAGTGCTTTTTCATTCCTTGTATGATTACAGCAAACCCTCGAGAAACTGCTCGTGGCAATTGTGCTGTTTTATTTTCGTTTCCTTTTTCTGAAAAGAAGGGACTAACACGCGAGCAGACTGTGCGTATAAGGAATGGATTTTTCTTTCATTTACATTTGAAGAGTGGTAATATGTAAGTATGTTATGATGCATGTGAGATCCTTTGATGCATTAATATGGAGGTGCTGTTATGAAAAGAAAGATATGTAATTTATTTATGCTGGTTGCAGTGACCACTTTCGTATTTACAATGTCAGTATTTGCGACTGCAGACAGCGGATTTGCAGGTGGAGATGGGTCTGCTACTAACCCGTATCAAATTGCTACAAAAGAGCAGCTGAATAACGTCCGTAATCATCCGAATGGAAATTTTAAGCTGGTAAATGATATTGTATTTGAAGCAGCGGATTTTGCAGAAGGGGGAGAATTCTATAATTTAGACACAACGATGCATATCTCTGAAACGATAAAAGATTGTGGATGGATTCCAATTCCTGAAATAAATGGAACCTTTGATGGAAATAATCATGCTATTGTAAATTTACAAGCAAGTCATCGTATTGTTAATGCATGGGAAGGTATTTATACTAATTCCACTTTCGTCGAAAAGATTGGTGCAACAGGCACTGTCAAAAATCTATATGTTAAGAACTGTGATTTTTTGGGGAACGAAATGGGTGGAGCTACTGGCATCTGTAGTAAAAACTATGGAACTATAGAGAACTGCACTGTGTCTGGCAAATTAAACACGTACTATCATACAAATGTTTATGTAGCAGGCATTGCGGTAAGAAACTATGGAACCATTAGAGACTGTGCAAACTTCGCTACGACAAATATTGATATGACGGATGTGGCGCATTATGGGGGTATTACTTGTGAAAATCAAGGATCCGTTGAAAACTGCGTAAATGCTGGAGGTGTAAATAAGGCAAATATAAGCGCAACCAATGGAATAGCATTAAGTATGTATATGGCAGGCATTGCAGAAGAATCTTTCGGTACAATCAAAAGTACTGTAAACTTAAATGGTTTTGCTGATGGAAAATTTGCTGGTGTAGTTCAAAAGAATACAGGAACAGTTGAAAACACAATTAATTGTATTGGGACTGCGCAGTATAGGACCTTTGATTTGAAAGATGATGGAATAAAAAGCCTAACCAGAGATCAAATTAACATTCGAAATTATACAAGCAATCCGATTGCGATAAAGTATTTTGAAAATTTTAATGTTAGTGAAAATGTACAAAATCTACAAGCCGAGGGATATACATACAAGAGTATTAAGTTATCTTGGAATTCAGTACAGAATGCTGGAAAATACATCATCTTCAGAGGCGAAAAACATACTTGGGATAATGAACTCCATAAAGCACTGCTTCCGATTGCTCAAATCGATGCGAAGGAAGATTGTTCTTATATTGATAATGAAATTGCAGCGAACTCACCGATAGATTATTTTTATGCGGTTGCACCTGTATTTAGCTATGATGGTGTAGAAGTAATTGGTGTACATACCAAAACAGCAAATGCAAAAGTAGTAAATACAGAAACCTCCACGGGCTCCACTGACACCATGGGTCCATATGTTGATACTGTGCAACTTTTTAGTATGGAGGCATATAAGCCAGGCGCAATCAGAGTCAGAGTAAAGGCTGCTGATAATGAGAATTCTATTGTAAAAATCGAATTTAAAATGTATTCTCACCATGATTATGCAATCATAGGATTTAGTGATGTGCTTGAAGGTGACTACGGCAAGTCATTTGACAGGACTTTTGATGTATCTGTTGGAAGAGAAGTAGAGTCAGGAAACTATAGAATTGGTTATATTGCATTGACTGATGCGGTGGGCAACACGACTTATTGCAGTGCAAGTTCTCTGGATCCTACAGTTGTGGCTGTACAGGACGAATTCGATATTGAATTTAAGGGAGTTTTATCTAATGTGAATATTCCAAGAGAACTTAGCGCGATGGACGAAGGAAAGACCGTTGTGTTGACCATTGACGATGCCTCCAAAGGCGTTCTGAAGAAAGAAATCTTAGATGCTATCAAGGGACAGGACAAGACTGTCGTTGTTTATGTGGATGAACAGGGCAGTGCACAATGGGTATTCTATGGAAAAGACATTATAGGAAAAACGAAAGATTTGAAACTCAAGGTCAAGATAAATAAAATAAAGGGTAGTCTTCTTGGGTTGGATAGTAATGTGCTGGAAATGGTTTACGAAGATAATGGGCAGTTACCTGGAAAAACGAATTTTAGATTGAAATCCGATTATCTGAGTGCAATCCATAAAGTTAACTCAGAATTTTTCCTGTACTATAAGAATGGGAATAAAGTAGAACTGGAAAAAAGTACTTGTACTGCAATCCGAGATGGTAGTGCTTGCTGGTGCTACGTGGATCTTACCCATAACTCTACATTCTATTTAACAGGGGAAAAAGTAAAGTCTAACAAAGTTGAGTCGAAATTTTCAAATTGCAAAGTTAGTCTGTCTTCGGGCTCCTACGTATATAACGGCAAGGTGAAGAATCCAAAGGTTATTGTAAAAAACGATAAGGGTAAAATATTGAATAAAGGTACCGACTATACTGTAAAAACACCAAAAGGCAGAAAGAATATTGGAGAATACACTTATATTGTTAAGTTTAAGGGACAGTATTCCGGAGAAAAGAAGGTAACTTTAACCATCAAACCTGCAAAGCCAACAAATAAAACACCTAAGGCAGCGAAGAAAACTGTTACGGTAAAATGGAAAGGTGTAAAGAAAGTACACGCTACAGGTTATCAGGTAATGGTCGCAACGGATAAGAAGTTTACAAAAAACGTAAAGAGTGCCTATGTCAAAGGATATAACAAGACATCCAAAAAGATGACCAAGCTGAAGACAAAGAAGACATATTACGTAAGAGTCAGAACATACAAGACGGTAAAAGCCAATGGGAAATCTAAGAAGATTTACTCTGCTTGGTCCAGCGTGAAGAATTGCAAAACAAAATAAATTTTGAAGTTAAGAAGAGCAGGACACCTGCTCTTTTTCTTTGGAATTTTACAATTATAGATTTCATAATGAAACAACTCTGACGGGAAGAAATTTTGTTTGTGGATGAAGCAGAATCTTAACACCTCTGAGGACGTTGTTCATGATTGTTTCAGCAGCAAACAGCTTTGATGCGGCAGGGGCAATGTAGTATTGAAAACTATATTTTTCGTTGTAAAATCCCCATTTTTATGGTAAAATACTAACGTATGTTTATGTGCAAAAGGAGGACTCTAAACATGAGAATTATTATAGACGCTATGGGTGGCGACCACGCGCCAAAGGCTATCGTAGAAGGCGCTGTTGCAGCAGCGAAGGAAATGGATCACGAAATCATCTTAATCGGTGACGAAGAAGCGATTATTTCCGAACTGGCAGCGGCAAAATATAAAGGCGACCAGATTGCGGTTATGCACGCATCCCAGGTCATTGAAAACCATGAAGCTCCGGTAAGAGCGGTAAGATCCAAGAAAGACTCTTCCATCGTGAAGGGCCTGAACATGATCAAGGACGGCGAAGGCGATGTGTTCCTGTCTGCAGGAAGCACAGGTGCTTTACTTGCCGGCGGCCTGTTCATCTTAGGCAGAATCCAGGGTATTGACAGACCGACACTGGCTACCGTTTATCCGGTTATCGGCCACGAACCATCCATCCTGGTAGATACAGGTGCAAATGCTGAATGTAAGCCAAATAACCTGTTAGAATTCGGTATCATGGGCAGCATTTACATGGAAGAAGTACTGGGCAGACCAAATCCAACAGTGGGACTGGTAAACAACGGTACAGAAGAAGGTAAGGGCACAACACTGACCAAGGCTGCTTTTGAAATGCTGAAGAAGAGCCATCTGAACTTCATCGGCAACATCGAAGCAAGAGAGCTGCAGAACTGTGCGGCCGATGTTATCGTAACAGACGGTTTTACTGGCAATGCCATCATCAAGCTGACAGAAGGCATGGGCCTGATGGTTCTGAGAGAAATGAAGAAGCGTTTCACAGAAACAGCCAAGTCCAAGATGGGTGCAATCCTGCTGAAGAAGCAGCTGAAGGAAATCAAGAAGGAATTCAACTACGCAGAATACGGCGGTGCACCGCTGTTAGGTGTCAAGGGTGCTATGCTGAAGATGCATGGTTCTTCTGATGCCCTCGCTGTGAAGCAGACCATCATGAAGGCGATTCCGTTTGTAGAACATAAGGTTGTAGAAACCATTCAGAATTCCGTATTAGAAATTGAGGAGATTTTAATCAGTGAATAGTTGTGATTTTGAAAAAATCATAGAATACAGATTTGAGGACAGGCAGTTGCTGGAAAAGGCGCTGACCCACAGTTCTTACTGCAGGGAAAATGGCCTGCAGAGCAAAGACAGCAACGAACGTCTGGAGTTTCTTGGCGATGCCTTCTTTGATGCGGTCATCAGCGAGGAACTCTATAAACGTCTCGACAAAGTGGACGAGGGCAAGCTGACAAAGACTAGAGCGCTCATCGTCTGTGAAAAGTCCCTGGCTTCTATCGCCCAGAGGCTGGGTGTCGGAGACTACCTGAACATGGGAAAGGGCGAGGAACAGTCCGGCGGCAGAAAGAGAGAGTCCATACTGGCCGATGCGTTGGAAGCCATCGTGGCTGCCATATATTTGGATGGCGGTTTTGATGCCATGCGGTCCTTTGTAGCCAGAGAGTTTTCGTCGGCTATTGATGATGCCCTGGCGGGGAAACTTTTTGCTGATTACAAGACCCAGGTGCAGGAAGTCCTGCAGAAACGGGGAAAGAATACGAAAATCCGCTACGTGACAGACCGGGAAGAAGGCCCGGATCACGATAAAACGTTTTATGTCCACCTGGTATGCGACGGCATCACCATGGGCCGGGGAAGCGGAAAGACTAAGAAAGAAGCCGAACAGAATGCGGCAAAAGAGACACTGGAAGGGAGATATAAGAAATAATGTATTTTAAGAGACTGGAAATGCATGGGTTTAAGTCCTTTGCAGAACCTGTTGTCATAGAATTCCATGAAGGGGTAACTGCGGTTGTAGGTCCCAACGGAAGCGGCAAGAGTAATATCAGTGATGCCATCAGATGGGTATTGGGCGAGCAGAGTCCCAAGGCCCTCCGTGGCGGTAAGATGGAAGAAGTCATCTTTGCGGGAACTGCAAGCAGAAAGTCCCGTGGCATGGCGGAAGTAACTCTTGTTATCGACAACTCCACTGGTATCCTGCCAATCGACTATAACGAAGTTGCTATCACCAGAAGAATGTTCCGTTCCGGTGAAAGTGAATATCTGATCAACAACAATCAGTGCAGACTTCGTGATATCCGTGAGCTGATTATGGATACAGGGATCGGTGTAGACGGTTACTCTGTCATCGGACAGGGAAAGATTGCCGATATCGTCAGCAATAAGACAGAAAGCAGACGTGAAATCTTTGAGGAAGCGGCTGGCGTTGTGATGTACAAGAGCAGAAAGGCCGACGCGGAGAAGAAGCTGGCAAGCACAAATCAGAACCTTGAAAGAATCGATGATATCATCGGAGAAATCGAAGACCGGATCGACGGCCTGCGCGAAGACAGCGTCAAAGCTAAGGAGTTCAAGGAACTGAAGGTCCGCTACGAAGAGCTGGAAATCAATATCACCCTGAAGAATATCGAAAACCTGACCAGTGCCAACGAAAAGTTCAGAGAAGATATTGCGGAACTGGACAAGCAGCTTGCGGAGTACAGCAAGTCCAAAGAAGCGGTGGATGCACAGGTTGCAGCAGACCGTGAAAAGAGCGAAGAACTGGAACAGCTGGCCAACGCGTCCCGTGACAAGCTGTTACATATTACAGAAAACATCAACAGCCTGCAGAACGAGAGTCAGTTAAACGAGGAACGTCTTGCAGGGATTGACAAAGACTACGCGAGAATTACCGGCGAAATTGCCGATTTTGAAGGAAAACTGGAAAAGGAAAGTCAGGAGAAAGAAAGACTGGCAACGGAAGCCGCAGACATCAAAAAATCTGCAGCAGAAGCGACAGAGCATCTCCATGCCAATGTTTCCAGATATAACGAGGTAACCAGTGAGAAGGCCGCGCTGGCAGCGAAAATCGACGAAGGCCAGAACCTTTTCTATAAGCTGCAGCACGATGTCACCGTGAAGAAAGGGGACATCAGGAGCTACGAAAGCCTGAAAGAAACCCTGGAGAACCGCAAAGCGCAGCTGGCATCGGAAGAAGAGGAAACAGCCCGCAATCGTGCAGACAGCAGGGAACAGCTGGAATCTGCTGAGGCGGAACTTGCCGGACACAAAGACGCCCTGGCAAAGATAAACAGCGACATCGAATCCATCGCCGCTGAAAGAGCAGGTCTGGAACAGAGCCGTAAGGCCAACAGACTGCGTATCGAAGAGCTGAAGCTGACAGGCGGACAGAAGACGGCCCGTAAGAAGACCATCGAAGAAATGGAATCCAATTACGAGGGCTATAACTTCGCCGTAAAATACATCATGCGTGCGAACCTGCCAGGTATCGAAGGGGTCGTAGCAGACCTGATGCATGTACCTGCAGGCTATGAGACTGCCATCGAAACCGCACTGGGTGCACAGATGCAGAACATCATCTGCGCCACAGACCAGGACGCCAAGAAGGCTGTCAACGCACTGAAAGAAAGCAAGGCCGGAAGACTGACATTCCTGCCGGTTGCATCCATCAAAGGCTCCAGCCTGCGCCTGGATGCGGCAATCGAAAATGATAAAAAGTTTAAGGGCATTGCGTCTTCCGTTATCGAAGCCGATGCCAAATACCAGAACGTATTCTCCTATCTGCTGGGCAGGGTAGCCATCGTTGAAGACATGGATGCTGCCATCAGATTATCCAAAACAGCCGGTCAGGGACTGCGTTTTGTAACACTGGATGGTGAAATCATCAATGCCAGCGGTGCCATCACCGGTGGTAAGTTTAAGAATAAGACGGCAAACCTTCTGGAAAGAAAGAGCGAAATCCAGAAGCTGGAAGCGGAAATCGAAGAACTGAGAAACCAGCTGCTGGCAGCAAACAAAGAAGAAGAGCAGGCCGGCAGAAGACTGGAGCAGCTGAATGCACAAATGCAGGATATGGATGCCAGAAAGCGCGAAGCAGAGCTGGCAGCTGCTGCACTGGAAAGCTCCGTTGCATCTAAACGTGATGTTTTAGGCAGCTTCGAGTCCGACAGACAGAGAGCAGAACGCGAGCTGCAGTCTATTGACGAACAGGTTCGCAATGCAGACGAGAATATCGCTGAACTACGCAAATCCATTGCAGACGGATATGCGGAAATCGACCGTATTGAAGGCGAAGCTGAAACGCTGGAGCAGCAGCATAAGGAAAAGTCTGCTGCAGTGGAAGAGGCCAACGAAGCCATTACTAAGAGCAGAATCGCGGTAAACGAATGGACACAGCGTCTCAGTCACACCGAAAACCTGTTGCAGCGTGTAACAGAAACCATCGACGACTACACGTTCCAGAAGGAAGACCGTGAAAGACAGATTTCAAACCTGCTGGACGAAAAGAATCACATTCTCTTCGGAAGCAGCGGCAGAGAAGAAGAAGTGGCAAAGATGCTCCAGGAAAAGCAGGATGTAGAAACCTATATTGGAACTGTGACAGCTGAAAGAGCGGCAATCCTGGACAAAATCAACAAGGTTACAGCGGAACTGGACGAAGCCGGCAGCAAAATCAACAGCTGCAGGGATCAGAAGTACCAGCTGGAAGTAAGATATGGCAAAAACGAATCCCAGTTAGAAACCCAGAAAGAAAAGCTTTGGGATGAGTTCGAGATTTCCTATGCACAGGCGCTGGACTACAAGAAGGCAGACTTTGTTATGAGCACTTCCATGAAGGAAAGCCGCGAGATTAGAAACAGAATGCGTTCCCTCGGCGATGTAAACCTGGGAGCCATCGAAGAATATGAAAGAGTCAGCGCGCGTTATGAACACATGACGACAGAGAGAGAAGACGTAGTAACGGCCATGAATCAGCTGCGTGAGATCATCAACACTAACGATACCATCATCAAGCAGAGATTCAAGGAAAGCTTCGACCAGATTGTTGAGAACTTTGAGGCCATCTTCAAAGAACTCTTTGGCGGTGGTCATGCGGAACTGCGTATGGAAGACGAAAGCAATCCGTTAGAATCCGGAATCGACATCATCGCACAGCCGCCTGGAAAGAAGCTGCAGAACATCAACCTGATGTCCGGTGGCGAGAAGACCATGACGGCCATCGCCCTGATGTTCGCCGTGCTGAAGACAAAACCGACGCCGTTCTGTATTCTGGACGAAGTGGAAGCGGCGCTGGACGATGCCAATATCGACAGATTCGCCAAGGCGCTGCGTAAGTTTGATAACATCCAGTTCACTCTGGTAACCCACCAGAAGGCGACCATGGAACACGCAGACGTATTATACGGCGTAACCATGCCGGAACATGGTATTTCCAGAGTTCTGAGCCTGAGATTAGGCGATGACTTTGAACTATAATTTGAAGTAAAAAAATAGCAAAGAGAGGATAGAAACATGGCTCTGTTTGAAGAGAATAAAAAAGGCTTTTTCGGTAAGCTCTCTCAGAGAATCGGCGATGCCATCATGGGCAGACCGGAACTTGACGAGGATTTCATGGACGAGCTGGAAGAAATTCTGATTACTTCCGACATCGGCATGGACACTACCATGAAGATCATGGAAAAGCTGAGAGCATATATCAAAGAAAACAAGCTTGGCAATCCGGAAGACATCAAAGAAGCACTGGCTAAGGTCATTGCGGAACTGATGGACAAAGGTGAGAGAAACAAGCTGAACAGCGAAACACCGCTGGTGATTCTGATGATCGGTATTAACGGTGGGGGCAAGACTACATCCATCGCAAAAATCGGTCATAAGTTAAGATCTGAAGGCAAGACAGTGCTTCTGGGTGCGGCGGACACGTTCAGAGCCGCAGCCGGTGAACAGCTGGAAATCTGGGGTCAACGCATCGGTGTCAATACGATTAAACACCAGGAAGGCGCAGACCCGTCTGCGGTAATCTACGACGCCATCCAGTCCGCGAAAGCGAAGAAGATGGATGTTTTGATCTGCGATACGGCAGGCAGACTGCAGACAAAGAAGAATCTGATGAACGAGCTGGAAAAGATGAACAAAATCATTTCCAGAGAATTTCCTGAAGCTGCGAGAGAGACCTTGCTGGTGCTGGATGCGACCACAGGTAAGAACGCGGTGTCTCAGGCGAAGGAGTTCGGTGAAGTGGCAGACATCACCGGTGTGGTGCTGACCAAGCTGGACGGAACCGCAAGGGGCGGCATCGCCATTACCATTGCGGATGAGTTTGATCTGCCGATTAAGTTTATCGGTGTAGGGGAGAAGATGGAAGACCTGAAAGAGTTCGATCCATTGGAATTTGCAGGAGGTATTTTCAGTGAGTAAACCAATTGTAGCCATCGTAGGCAGACCAAACGTTGGGAAATCCACGTTTTTTAACAAGATCGTCGGAAGAAGAGTTTCCATCGTAGAGGATACGCCAGGCGTAACAAGAGACAGAATTTATGCAGAAGCAGAATGGAACGGCGTGCATTTTGCTCTGATCGATACAGGCGGGATTGAGCCTGCCAGCCAGGACATCATCCTGTCCCAGATGCGTGAACAGGCACAGATCGCCATGGACATGGCGGATGTTATCCTGTTCATCGTTGACGGTAAGGATGGCCTGACCCACGCTGACGAAGAAGTTGCCATGATGCTGCGCAGAACAGGAAAGAGAGTCATCCTGGTTGTAAACAAGATCGACAATCCTGCGAAGCTGGGCATGGACTTCTATGATTTCTGGGAACTGGGTATCGGTGAACCGATTGCCATTTCCGCAGCCAACATGCTGAACTTCGGAGACGTGCTGGATGAAATCGTAGCAAGCTTCCCGGACGATGCTGACCTGGAAGAAGACGACAGCATCAAAATCGCCATGATCGGGAAACCAAACGTTGGGAAGTCTTCCCTGGTTAACGCGTTGTTAAACGAAAACCGTGTCATCGTTTCTCCGATTGCCGGCACGACCAGAGACTCCATCGATACACCTTTTGAGTGGGGTGGAGACAAGTATACCCTGATCGATACAGCAGGTATCAGAAGAAAGAGCAAGGTCAACGAAGACATCGAAAGATACAGCGTTATCCGTGCGACGGCAGCCATCGAACGCTGTGACGTCTGCATGCTTGTCATCGATGCGGTAGAAGGCATTACCGAACAGGACAAGAAGATTGCCGGCATTGCCCACGAAGCAGGTAAGGGCATCATCGTTGTCGTAAACAAGTGGGACTTAATCAAAAAAGAAACCAACACCATGAGAGACTACAGAAGAGCTATGGAATCTGAACTGCTGTTCATGTCCTATGCGCCATCTGTATTTATCTCCGTACTGGAAAAACAGAGAATCTTCGAAGTCATGAAGCTGGCAAAGGTTGTTGCAGAAAAGAGATCCATGCGTATTCCGACAGGCCAGCTGAACAGCCTGCTTAACGATGCGATTCTGATGAAGCAGCCGCCATCTGACAAGGGCAGAAGACTGAAGATTTACTATGTAACCCAGGTCGGTGTGAAACCGCCGCTGTTCTCCTTCCAGATCAACGACAGAGAACTGATGCACTTCTCTTATGCAAGATATCTGGAAAACAAGATAAGAGACAGCTTCGGATTTGAAGGTACTTCTATCAAATTCGTCTTCAGAGAAAAAGGAGAAAAAGACTACTAATGGATACATTATTATTTGTTTTAGCCATCGTCATCGCCTATTTCCTGGGGAATATTTCCCCGTCTATTCTGCTTGGCAGAGCCATGGGTGTTGACATCAAAAAAGAAGGCAGCGGCAATGCCGGTACCACCAACGCACTGCGTGTATTAGGCAAGAAGGCAGCGGTGATTACATTGGTCATCGACATCGGCAAAGGTGTCATCGCTGTACTGTTGGGAAATGCGCTGGCAGGACCACAGGCGGCGATGTACTGTGCGCTGGCGGCCTTCGCGGGTCACGTATGGCCGGCGATGTTCCATTTCAAAGGCGGCAAAGGCGTAGCAGTTGCTTTCGGTGCCATCGTTGCGATTAACTGGCAGCTGGGACTTTTGTGTCTGGCCATTGTAGCAGTCATCGTGCTGCTGACCAGAATGGTATCCCTGGGATCCATCTCTGCGGCGCTGGCATTCCCGGTACTGGCATATTTTATGGAGCCGGATTTCCTGTATGTGGGCATTGCCATGGCGGCATTGCTGATTTACAAGCACAAAGGAAATATCCAGCGTTTAATGAAAGGTGAAGAAAACAAGATCAGTTTCAAGAAGAAGTAGACTTGTTTCAAAAGGTGAGATTATGAAAAAGATTGGTGTAATCGGTGCAGGCAGCTGGGGTACAGCGCTTGCCGTTACATTAGCGAATAAAGGTCATCAGGTCAGAATCTGGGCCCACAGACCGGAACATGTTGCAGAGATGCAATCTGACAGAGAAAATGTGAAGTACCTGCCAGGTGTGAAGTTTGCCGACACGCTGCAACCTGTGGACACGCTGGAAGAAGCACTGGATGATGCGGATATGGCACTGTTTTCCGTGCCTGCCCAGGCTTTCAGAAGCAATTTCGAAAAAGCGATTCCATATCTGGAAGATAAGACCATCGTTGTCAACGTGGCAAAGGGTATCGAGCGTGGCACGCTGATGCGTCTTTCAGAGATTGCATCCATTCTGAAACCGGATGTGAAATATGTAGTGCTTTCCGGACCTTCCCACGCGGAAGAAGTAGGAAAGGCAATGCCTACGACGGTTGCTGTTGCCTCTGAAGATATTCAGTTGGCAGAAGCCGTGCAGGATATGTTCATGACAGAACGTTTCAGAGTCTATACCAACGAAGATGTCTGCGGTACAGAACTGGGCGGCGCTTTGAAGAACATCATCGCACTGGGTGCCGGTATTTCTGACGGCATGGGTTTTGGCGATAATGCTAAAGCAGCTTTGATGACCAGAGGCATTACGGAGATGTGCCGTCTGGGTGCAAAACTGGGCGCAAACATCGAAACCTTCTCAGGCCTGACCGGCATCGGCGACCTGATTGTAACCTGCACCAGTATGCATTCCAGAAACAGACGATGCGGCATTATGATCGGTGAAGGCATGAAGCCAAGTGACGCTACGGAGAAGATCGGCATGGTCGTAGAAGGTATGTTTACGGCAGAAGCCGCTTATCAGTTGGCACAGCGCGTCGGAGCAGAAATGCCGATTACCGAATGCATCTATAAGTGCATTAACGAAGAAATCGACGCCAAAGAAGCAGTAGAACTGCTGATGGGCAGAGACAAGAAGAACGAAATGCATATCGGCTGATTACAATTACATAGATTATTGGAGATAGACATTAATGAATAGAAAATTTCATATTACAACTTTTGGCTGTCAGATGAACGAGCACGACTCTGAAGTCATGGCAGGCATGCTGCTGGAGAAGGGTTTTGAGGCAGCCGGCGACCGTAAGGAAGCGGATATTCTCATCATCAATACCTGCAGCGTTCGTGACAACGCAGACAAGCGTTTCTTCGGGACTCTTGGTGCGTTGAAGAAGAGAAAGAAGGATAATCCGGATTTAATCATGTGCGTCTGCGGCTGTATGATGCAGCAGCAGCACGTCATCGACACGCTGAAGCAGAAATACCCGTGGGTCGATGTGGTTTTCGGAACCCATAATATTCATCAGTTCCCGGCACTGTTGGAAAACGTGATAAACGAAAGAAAGAAGCAGATTTCCGTATGGCCGGATGGCGGTGAGATTGTAGAAGGTCTGCCAGTAAAACGTCTTCACGACAACAAGGCTCTGGTAAACATCATGTTCGGATGCAACAACTTCTGTACATACTGCATCGTGCCATATACCCGTGGCAGAGAGAGAAGCAGACATCCGGAAGATATCCTGAAGGAAGTCCGCGGGCTGGTAGCAGACGGCGTGAAAGAAATTATGCTCCTGGGCCAGAATGTAAACTCCTATAAGGGAGCCGAAGGCGTGGATTTTGCGGACCTGATTTACATGCTCAACGAAGTGGAAGGACTGGAACGTATCCGTTTCATGACCTCTCATCCAAAGGACTTATCCGACAAGCTGATTCAGGCTTTCGTTGACTGCGATAAGCTTTGCAAAAACATTCATCTTCCTGTACAGTCCGGCAGCAGCCGTATCCTGAAGGAAATGAATCGAAAATATACGAAAGAACAGTATCTTGAACTGGTTCGTAAGCTGAAGGAAGCGGTACCGCACATTACGATGTCTACGGATATCATCGTTGGATTCCCGGGCGAAACGGAAGAAGATTTCGAGGAAACCCTGGATCTGGTACGTCAGGTGCGTTACGATTCCGCGTTCACTTTCCTGTATTCCATCAGAAAGGGAACTCCTGCAGAAAAGTACGAAAACCAGGTGCCGGAAGAAGTGAAACATGAACGTTTCAACCGCCTGGTTGATCTGGTCAATACCATCAGCGCAGAAAAGAACGCCTTGTACAAAGGCACCGTGCAGAAGGTGCTGGTAGAAGGTTCCAGTGCAAGAAACAGCAAGACACTTGCCGGCAGAACTGACGGTTTTAAGTTAGTAAACTTCCACGGCTGTAGAGAAATGATCGGCAGAACCATCGATGTTGAAATCACGGAAGGTAAGACGTTTAGCCTGGAAGGAAAAGTGGTAGAATAAACATGAAAACATTAAGAGCATCAATTGCGGCTTTTGTGCCGTCCTGCGAACAGGAAGCGAGAGACAAAGCCATGATACTGGCATTCATGGATGCCAATCCTGATTGTTTGACGCGTGATAACAACGTGGCACATATGACGGCCTCGGCATGGGTGGTGAACCCTGCGAGGGACAAAGTCCTCATGGTTTATCATAACATCTATGACAGCTGGTCCTGGACCGGCGGCCATGCCGACGGAGAGGCGGATCTGGCTGCTGTGGCATATCGCGAGGCCTGCGAAGAGACCGGAATCAGAGAGCTGAAGCCTTTGATGGATGGACC
Organism: Bacillota bacterium; assembly: GCA_017522185.1. Classification (GTDB taxonomy): domain Bacteria; phylum Bacillota; class Clostridia; order Peptostreptococcales; family Anaerovoracaceae; genus Senimuribacter. The sequence goes on from JAFWZZ010000029.1 coordinate 50,898, forward strand.
GGCAAGCCTGGAGGTCATTACGGTAGACGGCCATGTGAAGAAAGGCAGATACGTGTCCTCTCACTTACATCTGAATCTGACATATTTGTTCGAAGCTTCCGAGGATCAGGCATTGATCGTGAAGGAAGACGAAAACTCCGGCGTTGCCTGGATTCCACGCGATGAACTGGAGGCGTATGTCAGTGAGCCGTGGATGCTGAAGTGGATATATCAAAAACTATAACTGGTGAAGGAGATAGAGAGATGGGAAAGAAAGATTTAGGATTAGTACATATCTATTGTGGAGAAGGTAAGGGTAAGACAACCTGTTCCGTTGGATTAACTGTCAGAGCTTCCGCTTACGGTCATAAGGTTCTGTTCATGCAGTTCTTAAAGCCGGGCACAAGCAGCGAGCTGAAGGCACTGAGAACGCTGCCAGGCGTAACCGTTGTCAACACCACGCCAACAAAGAAGTTTACGTTCATGATGACTGATGAAGAAAAGGCAGAAGTACGTGAACGTAACGCGAAGGAATTCTTAGAAGTAGTCGAACAGGCGAAGAGAGAAGAAGTCAACATGCTGGTCATGGATGAGACTTTAGGCGCCATCGAAGCAGGCGTTCTGGACGAGGATATTATCGTAGAATTCTTACAGAACAAGCCGGAAAAACTGGAAGTCGTGATGACAGGCAGATATCCTTCCGACAGACTGGTAGAACTGGCTGACTACGTTTCCAGACTGGATAAGGTAAAGCATCCTTATGACGCTGGCATTCCGGCAAGAGCAGGTATTGAGGACTAATCAACGACGATGTCCTTCGTGAAAGGCTACCAGATTAGACAATCATAGACAGCAAATTCAGGAACTTTGGGGAGTTTGATAAAAGCAGTATCAAACTCCATCCAAAGTTCTTTTTCATTTGCTGAATGATTGTACCTAATCTGCCAGAAATCACTCATGACATCATCGTTGATTAGTTTACAGCTGTCATATCTTTACCAGTTCATGCATATGTTTTGGTAGACTTATGTGAGAAAGAGGATGTTGGGATGGATAGAAATTTGTATAGAGATATCGGGGAGCGGACCGGCGGTGAGATTCATATCGGGGTTGTTGGTCCGGTCAGGACCGGCAAGTCCACGTTTATCAAGCGGTTTATGGAGCTGTTCGTTCTTCCGGAAATTGAGAATCTGTATGTGAGAAGCAGAGTGGTCGACCAGCTGCCCCAGAGCGGGGATGGCAGAACCATCATGACGGCGGAACCGAAGTTTGTGCCGGAAGAGGCGGTACAGATCCAGGTTGCCCACAGCACACTTTCCGTCCGCATGGTGGATTGTGTCGGTTATATGGTGCCTGGTGTCCTGGGTCATATGGAAGATGACAGGGAACGCATGGTGCAGACGCCATGGAAGACGGAAAGTCTGCCTTTCTCGGAAGCCGCTGCCATTGGTACGGAGAAAGTAATTCACGATCATTCCACGGTAGGGGTACTTGTAACTGCAGACGGCACTTTTGGGGAACTGCCGCGGGAAAGTTATGTGGCTGCGGAGGAGAAAACGGCGGAACAGCTGAAAGCGCTGCGTAAACCTTTTGTAATCGTACTGAATACGGCTGCACCTTATGGGGAAGAGACTGAAATATTGCGGGAGCAGCTTGCAGATAAGTATGGGGTGCCGGTTCTTGCAGTAGACTGCAGCCAGATGAACAAGTCAGTGCCGGAAGAAATCTTTGGGGCATTGTTGTCACAGTTCCCGATGCGAGAAATCCATATCAGCCTGCCGGAGTACATGGAAGCGCTTTCCTGTGAACACCCAATCAAGGCTGAACTGATTGATACTGTTTTCGCCTGGATGGAAGGGCTGGACACCATGGGCAGTGTGGAAAAGACCTTGCCGGCGGTGTCTCTCTGTAATCATGTGCAGAAGGCTGTGATTGACAGAATGGAAATGTCCACAGGCAGAATCTATATCAGCCTGCAGCTGCAGGAAGGCCTGTATTATCAGATTATCGGGGAGCTTCTCCATCGTGATGTACAGGGAGACCGGGAACTGTTTCTTCTGCTGCAGGAATATGCGAAATCAAAAGAGGCCTATGACGAGATGCGGGAAGCACTGGACAGCGTAACCATGGCAGGCTATGGCATCGTGCATCCGAAACTGCATCAGATGAAGCTGGGGGAACCGGAGGTATTCAAACAGGGAAACAAATACGGTGTAAGGCTTGTGGCGACAGCCCCGTGTCTGCATATGATTAAGACCGATATATCTACGGAAATCTCACCGATTGTGGGAAGCCAGCAGCAGTCAGAGGATCTGGCAAAGTATCTGTTGGAAAAGGCCGAATCGCCAGAGACGGAAATCTGGGATACCAATCTCTTTGGGAAGACCCTGCGGGAGCTGGTTACGGAGCAGATGGACCACAAACTTCGTTCTGTGCCGGATACACTGCAGTTCAAAGTCCAGCGGTCGCTGCAGAAAATCAGCAATGAAGGAAAAGACTATTTTATCTGTATCATCCTTTGAGAAAAGGGGAGTGCGGCAGCACTCTTCTTTTTGTTGTCTTTGATGTCTCAATCCCTTGTATTTTGGGCATAATACTATGGCGCAAATCCCCAATCCATGGTATACTATTATAATTAAAATAGAAAACGACTTGTAACAAGGAGGAGTATAGATGGAAAGTAAATTACAATATTACATGAGAGTTTTGAAGGGCGCCAGCTTTGATAAGTTCAAGACGGTAGTGAATAATGCACACGAAAGATCCGGCAAAAGCAAGCTGTCTATTGTTTTGGACATGATTAACTGCACGCTGCGTTACGGTGCAGGATATAACGACTACGTGATTTTTGAGTTCTGGGATCTGAACCACAAGCAGAGAGACACCTATCTGACCAGAATGAGAAGCAAGAAGTTTATCATGTTCATGAATGACCATGACTATGCGGACATCTTTGATAACAAGAACGAGTTCAACGAAAAGTTTAAGGATTTCGTAGGAAGAGAATTCCTGGACTTAGAGGTTGCGACTGACGATGAAATCAAGGAATTCTACAACACCAGATCCAAGACTTTTGCAAAGATGAAGGACCTGGCATGCGGCATCGGCTGCGAACTGCTGAAGAAAGAAGACTTTGCTGACGCAGATGCATTCCTGGCATATACGAAGGAAAAGGGTTTTGCGACCATCGAAGATGTAATCGAAAACCATCCTGATATCGCGAAGATTTATCCATTCTCCGTAAACACCATGAGAATGATTACTTTAGTAGACGCCCAGGGCAAGGGCCACTGCATTTATGCAGTGTTCAAGATGGGTATCAACGGCAGAGTGGTAGATAACTACGGCCTGCATGGACCTGTTGACATCGAAACCGGTGAATTCCTGTATCCGGCACACTCCGGCGACACGACTGCAGGTATTCACTACACTGAACATCCTTACAGCCACACACCACTGATCGGCTACAAAGTTCCATTCATGAAGGAAGCTGTAGAGATGATCGAAAGAGCTGCAGAAGTAGTTCCACAGATGAGATACGTTGGCTGGGACGTTGCCATTACACCGAACGGACCTGCCATCATCGAAGGAAACAACTACTGCGCACATGACTTCTGGCAGCTGCCTGGACAGACACCTGGCGGCATCGGCATCATTCCGACATTAGAAAAAGTCATTCCGGAATTCAAGTTCTAATCTTACCAGAGACGGAGAAACAAAGGAAACAAACATGGAAAAACTAAGATATTATATCGCACTGTGGGCAGCTAAGCTGTCCATTGTTGCGCTCAAAATTACAAAGCGTAACGGAACCAACTTCCCAGGCGTAGTCGCCCTGAAAATCTGTCCAAAGTTCCTGAAGTATGTGGATAAGCCAAAGAAAATCATCGGCGTAACCGGTACCAACGGTAAGACCACGGTCTGCAATCTGGCTATCGATATGTTCAAGGCCGACGGCACCGTGATTCTGGATAACAGCATGGGATCCAACATCAACTCCGGTATTTCCACCAGCTTCATCAAAGGTGTAAATCTTTTTGGCAAGTGTAAATACGAACAGGCATTAATCGAAATCGATGAGCGTTCCGCTCCGGTACTGTTCCCGTATTTCGCACCGGACCTGCTGGTCATCAATAACCTGACCCGTGACTCCATTATGAGAAACGCACATCCGGAATTCATCGGTCGCTTACTGACAGAAGAACTGCCAAAGACCACAAAACTGCTGATCAATGCAGATGACCTGATTGCTGTGGGTATCGCTCCGGAAAATGAAAGAAAGTATTTCGGCATTCACAGAATGGACACCGATGTGAAGGAATGTATCAACCTGATCAACGACATGCAGATCTGTCCGAAGTGCAACAGCATTCTGGAATACGAAGCGCTGCGCTACCACCATATCGGTAAGGCGGTCTGCTCGTCCTGTGGATTCAAGTCTCCAGCATGCGACTATGAGGCCTTTGATGTGGATACAGATAAGATGACTGTGACCATCAAAGACGCCGAAGGTCCATATACTTACAGACTGCTCAACGACAGTGTTTTCAATATTTACAACGTGGTATCTGTGGTTTCTCTCTTCAGAGAACTGGGCTATTCCCAGGAAAGAATCGCCGAGCTGCTGGGCAAGATCGAAATCGTCAAGTCCCGTTTCAGCGAAGAAGAAGTGGGACACTACACCATCGTTCGTCAGATGTCTAAGGACAAGAACGCACTGGGTGCATCCCGTGCATTTGATTACGTGTCTGGCAGACCTGGTGACAAGGAGCTGATCCTGATGATGAACTGCCTGGGAGACACACACCACTGGTCCGAAAATGTCTGCTGGCTCTACGATGCTGACTTTGAATTATTAAACAAAGAAAACATCAAAAACATCATCGTAACAGGACCGCGTGCAAAGGACTATTACCTGAGATTAAAACTGGCCGGTGTTGCCGATGAAAAGATTTCTTTTGTGGAAAAGGAACTGGATGCACCGAAGGCGTTAAAATTACAGAAAGATGAAAGTATCTACGTGTTCTATGGCACAGACTCCATCGTACTGGCGAACCGTGTCATCGATAACGTGAAGAAGGAAATTGCAGAAAGAGGTGAAAAGTAATGAAAATTGAAGTACTGTTTCCTGAAATCTGCAACTTATATGGTGATTTATTCAACGTAAACTACCTGAAGGACTGCCTGCCTGAGGCAGAAATCGTTAACACAAGTCTCAGCGATGAGCCTCTTTTCGTGACAGAAAAGCCAGCCCTGATTTACATGGGTACGACCACAGAGAGAGGGCAGGAGCTGGCCATTGAAGCCCTGTCCAAATACAAAGACCGCCTGCAGCAGTGTATCGATGAAAATGTCAATTTCCTGATTACCGGTAACGCCATGGAAATCTTCTTTGAGGAAATCTTTGAAGCCGGAGAAAAGGTTTGCGACGGTCTGGGTATCCTGCCTTTTGTAGCAAAGAGAGAAAAGAGAAACCGTTTTAACAGCCTGTATGTTGGCGATTTTGATGCAGGCTTGGAAGAGCCACTTAAAATCGTTGGCTTTAAGAGTTTGTTCGGCTTTGCATACGGGGACAACTCCAACTGCGCACTGTTCGAAACACTCCGCGGTGACGGCCTGAACAAAGATGTGAAAGGCGAAGGTATCCGTATCAATCACTTCTTTGCAACCCATATCACAGGACCGCTGCTGGTTCTGAATCCGACATTTACTAAGTGGTACATGGAAGAGATGATGGGCGTGGAAAACGCTGCCCTGGCATTCGAAGATGCAGCCATGGATGCATATAACCTGCGTGTTGCCGAGTACACCGATCCCGGCACAGGTATCTACTATTAGCATATAAGAAAAGCTGTCCCTGCAGGGGCAGCTTTTTTGCATGACCGCTTACAGCGGCAGTTTCAGTTTGGTGCCAATCATCAGATTATATGGATCAATGTTTGGATTCTGTTCCATCAGGTCATCCAGTTTGATTTCATAGCGTTTCGCGATTAAGTAAAGGGTATCGCCGGCTTCCACCACGTGAATACCTGGCTTTGGTGGAGCAGGAGGTTTTGGCGGCATCGGCGGTGGAACCGGCATCGGTCTTGGCGGAGGTGCACAGGAGGGCAGCTGTGACGGAGAACCGGGAATGCATAGTTTGGTGCCGACCAGTAGATTGTATGGGTCGTCGATGCCGTTGACCTGCATCAGAAGAGATACCGGCAAGTCATATTTCTCACCGATGGAATGGAGGGTATCACCGTCTGTTACGGTGTACACATCAATGCAAACAAGTGTATGATTCATAAATAACCACCTTTCGATTTCGTCATTACTAATATGATATTTGCAAGATGGTGAATTTGTGCTAAAATATTGAGAAATATGTAAGAAGGGGGATTTGAATTGAGAAGGTTTTTTAGCAAAGAAATGATTGTACTGCTGGTCATCCTGCTGGCACTTCGGATTACCAGCGGTGGCTTTGATTTTATGGATATGCTGCTTTCGCTTCCTGGGATTATCATCGGGTTGTCTTTCCATGAATTTGCCCACGGAGCGGTTTCTTACGCGTTGGGAGACCCGACGCCGAAGCTGCAGGGCAGACTGACCATCAATCCGATGGCGCACATGGATCCTTTTGGTTTCCTGGCACTGATGTTTGCAGGGTTCGGATGGGGTGTTCCGGTGGAAATCGATCCGAGATACTATAAGCACAGAAGAAGGGATGAGATGCTGGTTTCTCTGGCAGGTGTAACCATGAACCTGCTGTTGGCAGTCTTATTCTCTTTGATTCTGCGATTCCTGTTTGCGGCAAATCCTGTGTGGCTGTCCGGTGAAGTGGGCACCATCCTGACCGAAATGCTGATTCAGGTTGTTGTTATTAACCTGGTTCTGATGATATTTAACCTGATCCCGGTACCGCCGCTGGATGGATTCGGCATTGTGACGGAGCTGTTTAACCTGAGAAGATATGACTGGTATTGGAAGGTATATGAATACGGTTTTCCGATTCTGATGCTGCTGATTATCTTTGATGTGACGGATCTGATCCTGACACCGGGGGTAAACGGTATTTTCCAGCTTTTAGTCAATTACGTGATGTTTTAGATTAAAACCGGTCCTGAGAAGGGATCGGTTTTCTTATTATACGAAATTATTAGCACTCTTCGTTAGTGAGTGCTAAAAAGTGCTTTACTTTTTGACTGGAGAGGTATAGAATAAGGTCAGAGATTGAAAATATAACAAGAAAGGTAATTGGGGGTACAACATATGAACGTAGAAAGACTGACACAAAACGCGCAGTCCGCCATCATGGACTGCCAGAATATTGCAATTTCTGAAGGACATCAGATGCTGGAAGGTGAACATCTGCATCTGGCACTTTTGATGCAGAAAGACGGGCTGATTCCCAAGCTTCTGAAGTATATGGAAGTGGATCCGTCCTATCTGATTGCGGATCTGGAATTTGAGATTGAGAAGCTGCCGAAAGTTCTTGGTGCAGCAGAAAACCTGTATGCATCCAGAAGACTGAATCAGATTCTAATGAGCGCAGAGAAGCAGGCAGAACAGTTCAAGGACGAATACGTCAGCGTTGAACATCTGTATCTGGCACTGCTGGCAGAGAAGGGCACGCCGTCTGCTAAGCTGTTTTCTAAATATGGCATGACAAAGGATAAATTTCTGGAAGCACTGGCCAAGGTGAGGGGAAACCAGAGGGTTACCAGTCAGAACCCGGAAGATAATTACGAAGCGTTGACGAAATACGGACGTGATCTGGTTGAAATGGCCAGAGACGGCAAACTGGACCCTGTTATCGGCAGAGACAGCGAAATCAGACATGCCATTCAGATCCTGTCCAGAAGAACAAAAAATAATCCGGTATTAATCGGGGAGCCTGGTGTCGGCAAGACCGCTGTGGTAGAAGGCCTTGCACAGAGAATCCTCAACGGCGATGTGCCGGAAGGGCTGAAAGACAAGACCATCTTTGCGCTTGATATGGGTGCGCTGATTGCCGGTGCCAAGTTCAGAGGGGAATTTGAGGAAAGACTGAAGGCTGTCTTAAATGAGGTCGAAAAATCCGAAGGCAGAATTATCCTGTTCATCGACGAAATCCACAATATCGTAGGCGCCGGCAGGACAGAAGGATCCATGGACGCCGGTAACCTGCTGAAGCCGAAACTGGCGAGAGGAGAACTCCACTGCATCGGTGCAACGACGCTGGATGAATACAGAAAGTACATCGAAAAGGATGCGGCTCTGGAAAGACGTTTCCAGAAGGTTCTTGTGGACCAGCCGACAGTAGAAGATACCATCTCTATCTTAAGAGGTTTGAAAGAGCGATTCGAAATCCATCACGGGGTTCGTATTACCGACGGCGCGCTGATTGCCTGTGCGACCCTGTCTGACAGATACATTTCTGACCGGTTCCTGCCGGATAAGGCCATCGACCTGATGGATGAGGCTGCTTCCAAGATCAGAACAGAGATCGACAGTATGCCGAGCGAACTGGATGAGATTTCCCGCAAAATCATGCAGCTGGAAATCGAGAAGCAGGCTCTTGGTAAAGAATCCGACAAAGGCTCTCTGGGCCGTCTGGAGTCCCTGGAGAAAGAACTGGCACAGCTGAAGGAAGACAGTGCTTCCATGCGTGCCCAGTGGGAAAACGAAAAGAAATCCATCACTGAGCTGAAGGGCGTCAAAGAGCAGATTGAAGAAGTGAAACACCAGATGGAAGAGGCCGAACGTCATTACGACCTGGAGAAACTGGCGACACTGAAGTACGGAACTCTGCCTGAATTAGAGAGAAAACTGGAAGAAGAGAAGGCGAAAATCGAAGCGGCAAAGGAAAACCAGCTGCTGAAGGAAGAGGTTACAGAAGAGGAGATCGCGGAAGTGGTTTCCGGCTGGACAGGTATTCCTGTGGCAAAACTGGTAGAGTCCGAAAAGGAAAAACTGCTGAAACTGCCGGATATTCTCCATAAGAGGGTCATCGGTCAGGAAGAAGGGGTTATCGCTGTTTCAGAGTCCATTTTGAGAGCCAGAGCGGGTCTGACGGATGAGAACAGACCAATCGGTTCCTTTATCTTCCTTGGACCTACAGGTGTAGGGAAGACGGAGCTGGCAAAGGCCTTGTCCGCGTCTCTCTTTGATACAGAAAAGAACATGATTCGTATCGACATGTCTGAATACATGGAAAAGCACTCCGTGTCCAGACTGGTTGGAGCGCCTCCAGGATATGTGGGATACGATGAAGGCGGTCAGCTGACCGAGGCAGTCCGCCGTAAACCGTACAGCGTTGTGCTCTTTGACGAAATCGAGAAAGCACATCCGGACGTTTTTAATATCCTGCTGCAGCTGCTGGACGACGGCCGTCTGACGGATAACCAGGGCCGTACCGTGGACTTCAAGAACACCATCATCATCATGACGTCCAACATCGGCAGCGCACAGCTGATTGACAATATCAAAGCCGATGGATCTATCGATACGGCTGTCAAGGAAAACGTGGAAAACCAGCTGAAGAACTACTTTAGACCGGAATTCTTAAACCGTATCGATGATATCGTGGTCTTTAGCCCGCTGACAGAGGCGCAGATCGTGAGAATCATCGAGCTGTCCCTGCGTGGCCTGGAAGCACGCCTTGCCGAACGCGATATCCGTCTGGAACTGACTGACAAAGGCAAACGCTTCATCGCTAGAGAAGCATATGATCCTAATTACGGCGCGAGACCGGTGAAACGTTTCCTGCAGAAGCACGTGGAAACGGCGCTGGCATCCCGCCTGATTAAAGGGGAAATCGCGGATGGCGATACCGTTGTCATCGACTCCGATGGAGAAACTTTGACATTCACAGTGAAATAAGTATTGTATGTAAAAAAACCTGACGAAGGCGAGGGCCTGCGTCAGGTTTTTAGTTTGTCATATCTACTTTCTTTTTCTGTTTCTGGAATTCTCCATGTGTCTGGTCATGGCCAGGGCGCCGGCTTCTGCGTCACGGGCCTTGAAGGCTTCGTAGATAGCGCGGTGTTCTTCCAGTACGTCGGCCAGATAGTTTGGCGCATAGTAGTTGGAAGGGTTGCAGTATTTCAGATATACCTGGTAAGAAGACAGCAGCTGGTTCAGCATGCGGTTATGGGTTGCATTGTAGATGATCTGATGGAATGCCATGTTGATGTTGAGCATCTTGTTGATGTCGTTCTTCATGGTGTAAAACTCCATAAACTCAAAGGTCTCTTCCAGCTCATTGAACTCTTCTTCCGTGATTCTGTCGATGGCCCATCTCACAGCAAGCACTTCGTAGGAGCTTCTCAGCTCATACATATCGGCGATATCCTGGTCGGAGAAGCCGATGACAAAAGCGCCACGGTTTGGAATGTTCTCAATCAGACCTTCCATTTCCAGCTGTCTCAGCGCTTCACGGACAGGGGTTCTGCTGACGTTGTACTCGTTGCAGATTTTCTGTTCTGTCAGTTTCTGACCGGCTTTGAGCTTGCCTGTCAAAATATCTTCCTGTAATTCTGTATATAAATTGGTGGAAAGGGGCTGGCTGCCTGTCTTTCCATCTTCTAAATATTGAATGATAGACATTTCGTTCCTCCTTAGCTGTCATAGAGACAGCGTATACAATTATATGATTTGGATACAATTTTGTCAAGGAGGAATCTGTTGCTTGATTAGGTATTTTTGGGGTATAATTCCTATTATGAAAAGAGAAGTAATAGACGCGATTTTAGATCGCCTGGAAGAAACATATCCGGATGCAGAATGCGCATTGGATCACAAAAACGTATACCAGCTTATCGTCGCAGTGGCACTGTCTGCCCAGACGACGGACAAGAGTGTCAACCTCGTGACGCCTGCTTTGTTCGAAGCTTATCCCGATGCCTTTGCTTTGGCGGCTGCAGACCCGGAGGAGGTCAGTACATATATCAGGAGAATCGGCATGTACAAGACGAAAGCAAAGAATATCGTGGGCATGGCAAAGATCCTGGTTGCAGAGCACGGGGGACAGGTGCCGGAAGATTACGACAAACTCGTGGCACTGCCCGGAGTAGGGCGTAAGACTGCCAATGTGGTGCTGTCAGTCGGATTTGGACATCAGAGAATTGCCGTGGATACCCATGTGTTCCGTGTGGCAAACCGAATTGGCCTGGTGGACGAGAAGGATGTGCTGAAGACGGAGCTGGGACTGATGGAATGCATCCCGGAAGAACGCTGGTCCAGAACTCATCACTCCCTGATTTTTCACGGTCGAAACTGCTGTGCGGCAAGAAAACCAGACTGCGAGAACTGCAGCATCAAAGAGTGGTGTGAGAAACATCTGTAAGAATAAAAAAAAGACCATGAATGGTCTTTTTTTATGTTTTATTTAAAAATCCTTTGTAAGAGGTTTTGCTTTTGTTCAATATCAGAATCTGTGACAACAAATCCACAAGTTTCAAGTTTTTTTACACATGATTTTGCAAAGTCACGATTTGCACCATAACTGTGGTTTAGAAGGCCAGCTCCACCTCCTGAAGCGACTATACATGCAGTTTGTTCTTCACCATTCTCTGTAAGAACGACTGTAGCACTAGTGTAGCTACCTGTTCGCTCATAATACATTTCAAACACTGCAGTACAAATTTTCACATCATTGATTATTTGTTTTGTAGCTGAAACTTCTTCTATGCATTGTATTTTAAGAAGTTGTTCTCGGACTTCTTGTAAAGTTTTTTGCTTTATTGCTGTCATATGGACTGTTGCACCTGCCATAATATACCTCCTAGAATGAAGCTTTGTTTGCGAAACAATTCAGGTTAGTTATATTTTACTCCTTGCAGTAGAATCTGTAAATATGTTCTGATCGTAGAGAAACCGCAATATTTGAAGGTTTTGTAAAGGATTTGCGAAAAAAAGGAAGCTTTTAAAGCTTCCTTTTGTGAATGTTTTCTTATTTTCCGCAACACTTCTTGTACTTCTTACCGGAGCCGCATGGGCAAGGGTCGTTTCTGCCTGGTTTCTTTTCTACGTGTACAGTCTTGGACTTCTTGTATTCCTTGATGATTTCAATCAGCTTTTCTTCCGGTAATACGTCAGCCCATTCTTCCAGTCCGTACAGGTAGTCAGCTTCGGCTTTCAGCATGTTGAAGAATAGCTTTTCGAAGTCGATGTCTAAATCGATTGCTGTGTCGGATGCTAAAGCTTCTAATTCGTTTGGATTGTTTAAGCTTGTGTTGATACCATCCAGGAAACCAACAAAGATTACTTCTCTGCATTCGAATTTTTCGGCTAATTCAGCAACGGTACCTGTCAAGTGTTCAGTATGGTTTGCTAAGATGTGCTTGTAGATTCTTGTTTCAGCTCCAGAATATTCGTTCCAGAATGCTTCCAGCGTTTCATCGGTCTGGTTTTCTAATAAATCTGTCCATTCAGCATATAAGCTCATGTCTTGTCCTCCTAAATATATGTTTGATTATAAAGTCTTTGCGATGGCTAAAATGTCTCCTACGATGGCACTGCCTGTTGGAAGGGCACCTGCGCCTTTGCCGTAGAACATTAATTCATCAACTGCGTTACCTGTTACGTAGATAGCGTTGAATTCATTGGAAACGCCGGCCAGTGGGTGGGCGTTATCGATTTCCATTGGCTTTACGCTGTAGGTAATCTGGTCACCGTCACGCTTTGCGCGAGCGATTAACTTGATCTTGCAGTTCTTTTCACGTGCAGCTTCGATGTCATCCATTGTAATCTTGCTGATACCTACAGTTGGGATTTCTGTTGGTGGTACATAGTGATCGAAAGCAAGAGCCATCAGGATAGATAACTTGTTTGCAACGTCGATACCTTCTACATCAGCAGTCGGATCAGCTTCTGCGAAACCCTTTTCCTGGGCGTCTTTCAGTACATCGTTATAGTCTAAACCTAGATCTGTCATCTTTGTTAAGATGTAGTTTGTAGTACCGTTCAAGATACCCATTACTTCGGAGAAGTCATTACCGGCCAGGGCTTCCTGGATTGCTGTCAGGGCAGGGATGCCGCCACCAACGCTGGCTTCGAATCTGAATTCCACATGATTTGCCTTTGCAGTTTCCTGCAGTTTCGCAAAGCCTGCAGCTACGGCTGCTTTGTTTGGTGTAACAACGCCTTTGCCGTGTTCCATCGCTGTCAGCATGAAGCTTGTGGAAGGTTCGATACCGCCTAAGGATTCAACCACGATATCGATTTCAGGGTTCTTTAAAATATCGTCAGGATTCTGCGTTACCTGGTCTTCTGTCAGACCCATGGATTTTGCTCTTTCCAGATTTCTTTCTAATACTTTTACGACTTTTACGGATTTTCCGATTCTTTTTTCGATTAATTCTCTGTTCATGTCCAGAATTTTGTAAGTGCCGCCGCCTACTGTTCCCAGACCTAAGATTCCAACGTTTACTGTCTTCATCACAGCCTCCTTATAGAAATTTTTACATGTCAGATAATTATATAACAAAATTCTAATTTTGTCTTTATCTTTTCTCAAAAAACCTTTATCATAGAAGAGTAAATTACAGGAGGAAAGAAGCATGGCATTACATATCGTATTAGTTGAACCTGAAATCCCGCCTAATACAGGCAATATCGCGAGAACCTGCGCAGCGACAAACACGGTGCTGCATCTGGTAGAGCCGCTGGGATTCTCAATAGATGAAAAAGCAGTCAAGAGGGCAGGACTGGATTACTGGCCTTTTGTAAAACTGGAAGTCCACGAAAGTCTGGATGCGTTCATGGAAAAGTATGGAGACCGTAACCTGTATCTGGCAACGACAAAAGGCGGCCACGTGTATACGGAGGTGCAGTTCCAGGACGAGGATATGATTCTTTTCGGCAAAGAAACAGCAGGCCTTCCAAAGGATTTCATCGCGGCCCACGAGGATTGTGCAATCCGCATCCCAATGAGTGCGGATACCAGACTTCGTTCTTTAAATCTGTCTAATTGTGCTAACATTATTATATTTGAGGCACTGCGGCAATTGGACTTTCCAGGGTTGAAATAAGTCGTTTTTCTGTGGTATACTTACTAGGTAGGAGAATGCAATTATGAGACTAGGCTATGAACTGACAATTGAACAGTCCCAGAAGCTATCGATGACACCGGAACTGATTCAGGCAATTCAGATTTTGCAGCTGAATCAGCAGGAACTGACAGAGTATGTGGAAAACGCATTGTTAGAAAACCCGGTCTTGGAAATGGAGAAATCAGAAGACTCTAATGAGGTGGATCTGCAGGCTGTTGTCATGCAGTCTGCGGCAGATGAGTGGAGATACTCCCAATGGGAAGCGGCAGCAGATGATGACGATGCGGTTACTTTTGAACAGTTTGTTTCGGAAGAAAGCTCGTTGACAGATTATCTCATGGGGCAACTGCATCTCTCCGGTTTGAACGATAGAAAGATGGAAATCGGCCGTTATATTATCGAAGCAATCGATGATAACGGTTATTTGACTGCGTCTATAGACGAAATCGCTGAAGCCTGTCATACTACCCCGGAGAAGGCCGAGGCAGTATTGACCTTTGTTCAGGGCTTTGATCCGCCAGGGGTGGCGGCCAGAAACCTGCGGGAATGTATGCTGATTCAGCTGGAAGAAAAGGGGCTTTTGACGGAAGAGATTGAGTATCTGATTGTTCATTTGCTGGAGGACCTGGCGGAACATCATTATGCGCAGATTGGAAAGAAACTGGGCGTCACGGTAAAGCATGTACAGCATGTGGCTGATCTGCTGAAGACGCTGGAACCGAAACCGGGACGGGCCTTTGCCTCTGGCGGTGGGACAAGATATATCATACCTGATGTACTGGTGGAGCATATGGATGGAGAGTATATTGCTGTCAGCAATGACGGTTCCATTCCGCATCTGATGATTAGTTCCTATTATCACCACCTTAACGAAGAATACAAAGACGAAGAACTGCAGAAGTATCTGAACGAACGCATGAATGCGGCTTTGTGGCTGATGAAGAGCATCGAACAGAGAAAGCAGACCATACATAATGTGACAAACGCTATCGTCCGCTACCAGCAGGATTTTTTCGAAAAAGGCGAACAGTATCTGAAGCCTTTGACGCTGCGTCAGATTGCGGAAGAAGTGGGGGTACACGAGTCTACGGTGAGCAGAACCATCAATGGTAAATACCTGCAGGGCAGCCGCGGCATCTTTGAACTGAAATACTTTTTCACCAGCGGGGTGGAAGGAGAGGACGGCAATGGCATTTCGTCCAACAGTGTCAAAGCCATCATCCGTGAGCTGATTACCGGGGAAAACCCGCAGAAACCGTACAGCGATCAGGAGCTGACGGCTTACCTGGCATCCAGGGGCATTGCAGTATCCCGACGGACGGTTGCAAAATACAGAGAGAGTATGCACATTCTCTCGTCATCAAAACGGAGACGTTTTTAACTCGATATTAATGAATATTAATATATATTACGTAAAGCTTTAATTCAGATAAAAGAGAATATGGAGGTAAATTATGGCAATTAAAGTTGGTGTAAGTGGATTCGGTAGAATCGCAAGAGTAGTTATCAGAGCGGCAATGGACATGCCTGAAATCGAAATCGCAGGTATCAACGTGCGTAACGCAGATTACGAATACCTGGTGTATCAGTTAAAGTATGATACAACTTTCGGACGTTTCCCTAAGCCATTAGGTGTTTACGAAGAAGGTATCGTTATCGATGGCAAGAAGGTTCCTGTTTACAGCGAATCTGAAGCGAAGAACATTCCATGGAGCAAGTGCGGCGCTGAATACATAGTAGAAGCAACAGGTGCTTATACTACTACTGAAAAAGCTATGGATCATATCACTTATGGCGGAGCTAAGAAGGTTATCATTTCTGCTCCTGCAAAGGATAAGACAACACCTACTTTCGTTTATGGCGTAAACAGTGATGAATACACAAAGGACATGCAGGTTGTTTCCAATGCATCCTGTACAACAAACTGTCTGGCACCACTGTGTAAGGTATTAGAAGACAACTTCGGTATCGAACAGGGCTTAATGTCCACAATTCACTCTGCAACTGCAAAGCAGAAGGTTGTTGACGCTCGTTCCATGAAGGACTGGAGAACAGGCAGATCTGTATTCGGTAATGTAATTCCATCCACTACAGGTGCAGCAAAGGCTGTAGGTCTGGTTATCCCTTCCCTGGCTGGAAAGATGACAGGTATCTCTTACAGAGTTCCTACTGCTGACGTTTCCGTAATCGACTTAAACGTTGTACTGAAGAAGTCTGCTTCTTACGATGCAATCTGCAGAGCTGTTAAGAAGGCTTCCGAAACTTATTTACACGGCGTTATCGAATATGTTGATGACGAAGTTGTATCCGGCGACTTTGTTGGCGATCCACATACTTCCATCTTCGACGCAAGAGAAGGTATCGAATTAAACGATAAGTTCTTCAAGCTGATTGCGTTCTATGATAATGAATATGGATATTCCAGCAAGATTTTAGACCTGATTAAGCACATGAGCGAAGTAGACAACGCAAAATAACAGTTATTAAGAGGTTTAAAAAAGATGAAAAAGACAATTAGAGATATTGATGTTAAAGGCAAGAAGGTACTGGTCAGATGTGACTTCAACGTACCGATGCAGGACGGCGTGATTACAGACGATAACCGTATTACAGCGGCTATGCCGACCATTTCTTATCTGAAAGAACATGGTGCAAAGGTCATCCTGATGTCCCACATGGGCAGACCAAAGGGACAGCCAAAGATGGAATACACACTGCAGCCTGTTGCGGACAGACTGTCCCAACTGTTAGGTCAGGATGTGAAGTTCGTATCCAGCCCGGTAGTTGTTGACGATGCAGTACGTGCTGCTGCAGCAGAACTTGCTGAAGGCGATATCATGTTATTAGAAAACGTTCGTTTCAGAAAAGAAGAAACAGACAACGATGCCGGTTTTGCAAAAGATCTGGCTGACTTAGCTGAAATCTTTGTGCAGGAAGCTTTCGGTACAGCACACAGAGCACACGCGTCTACAGCAGGTGTTGCAGACTATCTGCCGGCAGTATCCGGTTTCCTGATCGAAAAGGAAGTGAAGTTCTTAGGCGGTGCTGTTGACGAACCGGAAAGACCTTTCGTTGCCATCATGGGCGGCGCAAAAGTTGGCGACAAGATTCCGGTCATCGAAAATCTGCTGAAGAAAGTTGACGCGCTGATTATCGGCGGCGGCATGGCTTACACATTCTACAAAGCCATGGGCTTCGAAATCGGTAAGTCCATTCTGGATGCTGACAATATCGACTTTGCGAAGGAACTTCTGGAAAAGGCAGAAGCTGCCGGTGTAAAGATGCTGTTGCCTATCGACGTTGTTTGCGCAGATGCATTCAGCAATGATGCAAACACTGTTATCGTTGACAGAGACCAGATGCCTGCGGACATGGAAGGCCTGGATATCGGCCCTAAAACTGTGGAACTGTATAGAGAAACACTGCTGGCTGCAAAGACAGTAGTTTGGAATGGTCCTATGGGCGTATTTGAAATGCCGAACTTTGCAGTTGGCACAAAGGCAATTGCAGAAGTTTTAGCAGAAGCAGATGCTGTAACCATTATCGGTGGCGGCGACTCTGCAGCAGCGGTTGAACAATTCGGTTTAGCTGACAAAATGACACATATTTCTACCGGTGGCGGTGCATCCCTGGAATTCCTGGAAGGCAAGGTGCTTCCTGGCATCGCAGTCATCGAAGAAATGTAAATAAAGGAGAAGAACATGAGAATTCCATTTATTGCTGGAAACTGGAAGATGTTCAAAACAAAAAAAGAAGCACTGGAATTTGCAGAGAGTTTCAAGGCGCTGTATCAGGGAACGGATGTAAAGGCTGCCATTTGTGCACCGTATACCCAGCTGGAATGCTTAGTTGAAGCTTTTCAGGGCACCGGAATCGGTGTAGGTGCGCAGAATGTGCACTTCGCTGAGGAAGGCGCTTATACCGGTGAAGTTTCCCTGGCTATGCTGAAGGAAATCGGTGTAGATTACTGCATCATCGGTCATTCTGAAAGAAGAGAGTATTTTGGAGAAACTGATGAAACTGTAAACCTGAAGCTGAAGAAGATTTTCGCGGAAAGCGAAATCACGCCAATCCTGTGTGTAGGTGAAAACCTGGAACAGCGAGAAGCAGGAAGCGAACAGGACGTTGTTCGCAGACAGCTGGAACTGGATTTAGCTGCGTTATCTGCAGAACAGGCAGCAGGCCTTGTGATTGCATATGAGCCAATCTGGGCCATCGGTACCGGCAAAACTGCGACACCGCAGCAGGCAGGCGAAATGTGTGCTTTCATCCGTGAGACAATCTGTCAGATGTACGACGAAGATACCTGTGATCAGGTTATCATCCAGTACGGCGGCAGCGTGAAACCGGAAAATGCCACCGAGATCATGAACATGGAAGAAATCGATGGCGCGTTGGTTGGCGGGGCAAGTCTGATCCCTGACAAATTTATGGATATCATTAACTTTTAGTCGTAAAAATGCTTGATTTATCAGCATTCTTATGGTAAAATTCAATGGTTAGATTTGAAGAATGAGTCTTATCGATAGGGTAGCCGTAAACGGCTACCCTATTGGTGGGCTTTTTGAACATTTTATAAGGAGGGTAAAATGCAGACTGTATTAATGGTTTTATTAGCAATCGCCAGCATTATTCTGATCGCTGCTGTTCTGTTACAGCCAAGCCACAGTGACGGTTTATCCGGTTCCATCGCAGGTGGTGCTGAACAGTTATTCGGTAAGAAGAAGAGCAGAGGTTACGAAGCATTATTAAGCAAGATCACAGTTGTTGCGGCTGTTCTGTTTATCGTGCTGTCCCTGGCATTAGTTGCTCTGGTATAATTGATTTGTTAATTTTTTAAATTTTTATATTATTTATAGCTAAATTTTAGGAGGTTTTAATTATGAACTTTATTGCTCCTATCGCTGCTGCAATCGCTCTGGTCGTGGCTTTCTGCCTGTCCAGCTGGATTTCCAAAGCAGACGAAGGTAATGACAGAATGAAAGAAATTTCCGGCTACATCAGAGAAGGTGCTATGGCATTCTTAAAGAGAGAATACAAGTCCATGGCTATCGTAATTGTAATCCTGTTCGTACTGATCGGTTTAGGTCTGAAGAGCTGGACAACTGCTATCCTGTATGTAATCGGTGCCCTGTTATCCGTATTAGCTGGTTACTTCGGCATGAACGTTGCGACTAAGGGTAACGTTAGAACTGCTGCAGCTGCTATGGATCACGGTATGCCTAAGGCTCTGAAGATTGCTTTCAGATCCGGTGCGGTAATGGGTCTGTGCGTAACAGGTTTAGGCCTGTTAGGTTTAGGCGTTGTATTTGTTGTATTAGACTTAGCTACAGTTGTTGAATGTATCACAGGTTTTGGTCTGGGTGCTTCCTCCATGGCTCTGTTCGGCAGAGTAGGCGGCGGTATCTACACAAAGGCTGCTGACGTTGGCGCTGACTTAGTAGGTAAGGTTGAAGCTGGTATTCCGGAAGACGACCCAAGAAACCCTGCTGTAATCGCTGACAACGTAGGTGACAACGTAGGTGACGTTGCAGGTATGGGTTCCGACTTATTCGAATCTTATGTTGGTTCCATCATTTCTGCAATCACATTATCCGCTGTAGCTGTATCCACAGCTGCTGAAACTGCAACATTCTCCCAGACAACTGCTGCTGTATTCCCATTGATTTTATCTGCTATCGGTCTGATTGCTTCCGTAATCGGTATTATGATGGTAAAGGGTAACGACAATACAAACCCTGCTAAGGCATTAAACATGGGTACTTACATCTCCGGCGTAATCGTAATTATCGCTGCTGTATTATTATCCAAGAACTTAATGGGTGACTACAGCTACGCTTTAGCTATCATCGCTGGTCTGGCTGCTGGTATCGCTATCGGTAAGATCACAGAAGTTTACACTTCCGGTGACTTCAAGCATGTTCAGGAAATCGCTGATCAGTCTCAGACTGGTGCTGCTACTACTATCATCTCCGGTTTAGGTGTTGGTATGATGTCCACATTATGGCCAATCCTGTTCATCTGTGTTGCTACTTATGTTGCATACATCTGTGCAGGCGTATATGGTATCGCATTAGCTGCTGTTGGTATGTTATCCACTGGTGGTATGACTATCGCTGTTGACGCTTACGGTCCAGTATCCGATAATGCTGGTGGTATTGCAGAAATGTCCGAATTACCACACGAAGTTAGAGAAATCACTGACAAGTTAGACGCTGTTGGTAACACAACTGCTGCTATCGGTAAGGGTTTCGCGATCGGTTCCGCTGCATTAACTGCTCTGGCTCTGTTCGTATCCTATGCAGAAGTTGCTAAGATTGAAACAATCAACTTATTAAACCCAATCGTAATCATCGGTCTGTTCATCGGTGCTATGCTGCCATTCCTGTTCTCTGCTATGACAATGAACTCCGTAGGTAAGGCTGCTAACCAGATGATCGAAGAAGTTAGAAGACAGTTCAGAGAAAAACCAGGTATCATGGCTGGTACAGAAAAGCCAGACCACGCTAGATGTGTAGACATCTCCACTGGTGCTGCTCTGAAGGAAATGATCACTCCAGGTGTAATGGCTATCGCTGCTCCTCTGGCTGTTGGTTTCTTATTAGGTGCTGAAGCATTAGCTGGTCTGTTAGGCGGTGCATTAGCTGCAGGTGTTCTGTTAGCTATCATGATGTCCAACGCTGGTGGTGCTTGGGATAACGCTAAGAAGAACATCGAAGAAGGTCACTTCGGCGGCAAGGGTTCCGAACCTCACAAGGCTGCTGTTGTAGGTGATACTGTAGGTGACCCATTCAAGGATACTTCCGGTCCATCCATCAACATCTTAATCAAGCTGATGACTATCGTTTCCGTAGTATTTGCTCCAATGTTTGGTGCAGGTCTGTTAGGCTAATTGATCATCAATAAATAATGACTTTAAAGGATTTGGAGAGTCTCATTAGAGACATCCAAATCCTTTTTTGTTATATGTGGAAATATTAGAGAGGGTCCTGTATAATAAAAGAAAGATTGATACATGGAGCTGATTTTATGGCAAAGAAGGATAAAACGAAAGAGATAAAAACCAATGCTGTCCGAATGGTAGAGGCAGCAGGTATTGACTATACACTTCACACCTACGATGCGCCGGAAGGCTTCCTGGATGGTGTTTCTGTGGCAGCACAGACGGGAAAGAATCAGGAACAGGTTTTTAAGACCCTGGTTACGGTGGGGCACAGCAAAGAGCACTATGTCTGCGTCATCCCTGTGGCTGAAGAACTTGACTTTAAGAAAGCTGCGAAGCATTTCGGAGAGAAAAACATCGAGATGATTCACGCCAGGGACATTACAGCAATTACGGGCTATATCAAAGGCGGCTGCTCTCCTGTAGGCATGAAAAAACCGTTCAAAACAGCCATAGACTGGACTGCAGAGCTGCAGGATACTATTTGTGTCAGCGGGGGAAAAGTCGGCTTACAGATGGAATTGGAGCCCAATAAGCTGGCTGCATTAGTTGGAGCGGAGTTTACAGATCTAACGAAATAGGACAAAGAAAAGACGATTTCATTGGATATCATGAAATCGTCTTTTTTGATAATTATATTAATAATTCTGTTATATAAACGGCGATGCAGGATGCTAATGCTACCTTAAACAGATTGCCATCTTTGTATGCTACGATAACAGCGACAACAAATGCGGCAATTCCGGATATCAGGTTGCTGGTAGCTGTAATAATGGCCGGGAAAGCCATGACAGATAAAGTCACATAGGGAACATAATACAAAAATGAATAAATAAACGTATTCGTAATCTCACCCTTGATGAATGTCAGCGGCAGTGCTCTGATTGCGTAGAGTGTCAAAGATGCCACCAGTAAATAGATGTAAATATTATTGTCTAACATCTTCACAGGCCTCCTTGCTTAACAGACTTTCCGGCTGTACCGGTCTAATGATTGCTGCGGCTGATGCGATAATTAAAGTTAAAATGATAATCTTTGTGCCTGAAGACATTGTGTTAAGTACAGGCAGTACTGTAGAAAGTGCACTTGCCGCCATGGAAACTAACACAACGATTGCGATGGTTTTACTTTCCCTGGATGGAGGAATGACAACGGCGATAAACATGCCATAGAGAGCAACTCCAAAAGCACTGGAAAGGCTTAACGGCAGGATATTACCGACTGCAGCACCCAGCATAGTACCGATGAGCCAGGCAGGGGAGCCAACAGACATAGCACCCAAAGGGTAAAATGGGTTTAGCTCACCTTTGACTGAAACGGAAATACCGAAGATTTCATCAGTGACAAAGTATGACATGAGCATTCTCTGCCATAACGGTGTGTTTGGATTCAGCTTCTGTGAAAGTGCGCAGGACATCAAAAAATACCGGATATTGATGACAAACATGGCACCAATCATGGCGATGTATCCGGCTTGTTCGGCGATGACTGTCATAGCAGCAAACTGACCTGCTGATGCGTGTAACATAAATGACATCAGTCCCGACTGTGCAATGGTCATGCCCATATTTTTTGCCGCAATGCCAAGGGTAAAGGCTACGGCAAAGTATCCCATAGCAATGGGGATACCGTCTTTGATTCCCTGTAAGTAATTCTTGTTCTTGTCCATATGAATATTCTAATATATTGTTTTCGTGAAAGCAATAGAAAACCCGCCTGGCATTACGCTAAGCGGGTTGTTCGTTTTGTTGACAAAAATTACAGTTATGTAATTACTTGTTCTGGAATGGTTCCTTAACCTTTTCCTTGTTCTTATCTAAGAAGAATGCCATACCGTACTTCTGGTCTTCTGTTTCGAAGCAGGAGCCGAATAATTTTTCTTCGATTACGATTGCTTCGTCCATGTCAACCTGCAGACCATCGTTGATAGCTTTCTTGGAAGCTCTTACTGCGATAGGAGCCTGCTTTGCGATACCTGCAGCCATCTTTTCTGCAGCTGGCATTAATTCTTCTAATGGATATACAGCGTTTACTAAGCCGATTCTGTAAGCTTCTGCAGCCTTGATGTTCTTAGCAGTGTAGATTAACTGCTTTGCCATACCTGGGGAAACCAGACGAGCTAATCTCTGTGTACCGCCAAAACCTGGAGTGATGCCCAGGCCAACTTCAGGCTGACCGAATACTGCGTTTTCTGCACAGATTCTGATGTCACAGCTCATAGCGATTTCGCAGCCGCCGCCCAGTGCGAATCCGTTAACTGCAGCGATAACAGGAATAGGGAATGTTTCCAGCTTTCTGAAAACGTCGTTACCTTTCTTACCGAAAGCTTCGCCTTCTTCCTTAGTTAAAGTGCTCATTTCACCGATGTCAGCACCTGCAACGAAAGATTTTTCGCCAGCACCTGTCACGATCAGACATCTAACTGCTTCTAAATCAACAGCATCTAAAACTGCATCCAGTTCCTGTAAAACAGCACTGTTTAATGCGTTCAGAGCCTTAGGTCTGTTAATTGTGATATAGCCAACCTGGCCTTTTACTTCGTATAAAACATTTTCGAACATTTCAATTCTTCCTTTCTTGTTGAAAAAATTATCCATTGTTAATAATATAACATTTTATAACTGCTTTTTCAACCCTTCCAGTGCTTTCTTTACCGGCGGAAGAGAAATAATTACGACGGTCAGGACGCCTTCTGCGGCCAGATATGTGAAGTTATAGAACAAAGACCAGGTCACGGCGTTAAATCCCTCTGGCGCATAGGCACCGAAGAAGACGATACCGGAGATTACGGCACATACATAGCGGGCGAAGAGGCCCAGGGTATATCCCTTTACCAGCCCGTTATTCTGGTGACGGCAAAGGCCGGAAAGTCCCAGTGCACCGAAGGCAAAGGGATAGTCAACCAGAAGCTGAACCGGGTGGATGATATACGGACCGAAAATCAAATTCAGAAGACCTACACACATGCCTGCCATCACGCCGCGTCTTGTACCAAGGAAATAGCCGCAAAGTGCAATCGGCAGCATGGAAAACACGGTAACGGTACCGCCGTAAGGCATTTCAAACAGCTTTAACATGCCCAGTCCGGTGGCAAGTGCCACGAGAAGGGCAGAGAGTGTAACCGCTTTCGTGTCAGCTCTCTGATTCTTTTCTTCTTTGCTTGGGATTAAAATAAACAGAAACATGATGGCGATGACGCCGATGGTCACAATCTGACCGGAAGTGGATTCGAAGAATCCCTGTAAGTTTTCAAACATAAAAATACCTCCAATATGAATATATGGAGGGGAACTGAATGTACAGACACGAGTGTCTGCACTACATATGCAAAATATCCGCTTCCCTACGGCAGTACTAACTGCATCAGGTGTTGAGGGTCTGGGCTCCTAGGCACCCATTCTCAGCGAAAGCTCCCCTAGCTAGAATATAAAATACGCGTTATTCGATTATTTGTCAATATCTTTTGATAAAATGACCAAAAGTTTTCCACTTGAAAATGATATTTCAGCTGCATCTGCAGTGATTTCGTTGCTAACGCCCAGACTGGTTTCGTGGGTCAGAAAATGATCTTCCAATGGGTATTTTACACCGCGCAGCGTCACGTTTTCTGCAAAATCCCCATAGGAAATCACGCCCAGATATTTGTATGGATTTTTTGCAATTTCATATCGTCCGGCGCAGACCATACGCACGTAGTTCTGACCGTCAACAAAAGCAAGATGATTCATTTTACCGCAGTATTTGGCCATTACGCCCAGGTTTCCCATGGTGTGGTCGAATCGTCCGCCCAGACCACCCAGAACCGTAATATGGTCAAATCCCAGTCCGACTGCCATGTCGACGGCGGCTTCCGTATCTGTCATATCCTTTTCCATAGGAAGTCTGATGATACCAGGGGCATCCGGCATTTCCACGGAATCGTAGTCTCCAATGAGATGGGTAGGGTACAAGCCGAGTTTTCCGGCAATCAAAAGTCCGCCGTCGGCGCAGATGACTGCATCAAAACCGGCAAAGTCCAAATCTATATGTTCTAAATGCTCCACGTGAGCTGTAACAATCAATGCTTTCTTCATAGCTCTCTCCAATTATCTTGAGTTCTTCCGCATGATATTATATAATAATTCTAAGTCATTGAAAAGATAATTTCAATAGGAGGGACGTTTATGGATTTTATCGTAAGAGAAAAATGCTCGGAGATGAAGGCACTTGCCAGAATGGCTCTGAGAAACAATTGGGGGAAGATTGTCTTAGCCATGGCAATCTATTATCTTCTGCTGATTACCATTCCATTGGCAATCGATGAGCTGATACCGGGAGCGACCATTTCACAGTATGACCCGCTGCTGGAGGAAACCATGGAGTATCCGCTGGTATCTACGCTGTATACTGCGCTGCTGGCAGGGGTATTTGAAGTTGGACTCTACAGTTTCCTGATCTATTTTGTAAGAAGAAGGGAAATCAATGCATCCCATCTCTTTGACGGGTTTGAACATATTGTGAAGGCGTTGTGGCTGTCTATCCGCATCGGATTCTTTGTATTCCTGTGGTCACTGCTGTTTATCATTCCCGGCATTATTGCGGCACTTCGGTATTCCCAGTCTTTTGCCGTGCTGGCAGATCATCCGGAATACTCTGCAGGACAGTGTATGGGCGTGTCCAAACAGTACATGAAACAGAACAAAGGTAAGTATTTCTGCCTGATTCTCAGCCTCTTTGGCTGGGCACTACTGGCTGCTGTTCCGAGCGCATTGACACTTCTGCTGCCGGAAGTATTACTTGACGGAGTTGTATACGTTCTCATCGATTACGTACTGAGCATTCCGCATTTCTTCTTTTTGGCATACTTCAACACCAGCATGATTGTTTTCTATGAACTGGTATCCAGAAACCTGGTAGCAGCACCGAGAGAAGAGGCTGCAGAAGAAGTCAAAGATGAGTTTAATTTCTAATATGTATAGAGAAAACGCCTGGCTGACCGGGCGTTTTTTTCTTGCAGTTTTCACAGGGGAATGGCCGCACGAATAGTATAAAGAAGCAAATTATGATTGGAGGAATGAACTTGGCTTTGACGCGTCACTATTTCCCCGGCAATAACACGCCGTTAGGGTTCTTTTCCTATTACGGATACATCTTAGGACAAAGAGAAGCAAACCGGATCATCTGCCTCAAAGGCGGCCCTGGAACAGGAAAATCCACATTTATGAAAAACATCGGAAAAAGACTGGAGCAGGAGGGGATAGCCGTCGATTATCTGCATTGTTCTGCCGATGAAAACTCACTGGACGGCATCCTGGTACCGGATAAGAATATTGCCATCGTCGACGGCACCAGCCCTCACGTTATCGATCCCAAGACACCTGGCGCAGTAGATTTTATCTTGAATTTTGGAGATTACTGGAATGAGAAACAAATTGGAGTCGAAAAGGAACGTATCATAGAACACAGTGAGGCCGGCTCCAGATGGTTTCATATAGGTTACGGGTATCTGCAGGCGGCGGGAGCCATTGGAAACAACATGTCCATGATACAGGAAGAGGGGATTGAGACTTCGGAACTATATGGATTTGCTTCCGATGTGATTCACAGGGAGTTACGCGGTTGTGAAATTTCCATGAAGCCGGGCCGTATCAAAAAATTCTTTGCTACGGCAATTACGCCTTATGGTTTCTACAACGGCATCAAAGATATTCTCACAGGAATCAGGAAAATCTATCTCATCAATGTGCCAGAAGGATACCGCAACCAGAGCTTTCTGCAGATGATTCTGGAGGGAGCGAAATACAGGGGACTTGATGTCTGGTGTTACTACTGCCCGATGGGACCGGAAGATAAGATTGAACATATCGTCATTCCACAGCTTTCACTGGCCTTTGTGACTACCAACTGCTGGCATGACGTGGAGCCTTGGGAACTGACAGAAACAGAAGGAGAGGAAAAGGAAATCACCTACTTGGATGTTTGTGATTACCAGAGTTATTACTTTACGGAAATGAATAAGGAACTGCTGCTCACGCTGTCATCTCATTACGAGGATATGTTGCACGGCGCCGTATATGCTTTTTCAAAGGCAAAAGAAAACCATGATGCGGTAGAAGGATTCTACACTGGCACCATGGATTTTGAAGCTGTGAACCGGAAAGCCGTAGAGATACTGGATGAAATCCTAGGTTAACAGCGTATGTTCTAACAGAATTTTAATACCGAGGCCGATAAGGATCAGTCCGCCTGCAAATTCGGCCTTGGATTTGAATTTCGCACCGAAGATGCTGCCGATTTTGATACCGACAGCGGAGAAGCAGAAGGTGGTGATACCGATAAAGGTAACGGCCCAAAGAATGTCGACGCGTAGAAACGCAAAGGTTACACCTACTGCCAGGGCATCGATGCTGGTCGCAACGGCCATGAGAAACATGGTTCTGATGCCGAATGGATTGGATTCTTTCTCACTGCAGTATTCACAGTCATCATCGTCGTCTAAGGCTTCTTTAATCATGTTACCGCCGATGAGGCCCAGCAGGATGAAAGCAATCCAATGATCGACAGCGATGATATATTCAGTGAAGGCGCTTCCCAAAGTATAGCCGATAAAGGGCATCAGCGCCTGAAATCCGCCAAACCAAAGTCCTGCGATACACATATGTCTGATTGTTGTCTTCGGTACCGACAGTCCTTTGCATATGGATACCGCGAAAGCGTCCATGGAAAGACCGACGGCCAATAAAAATAACTCAAATATTCCCATATATTACTCCTGATTTGTGATATTGCTGATTAATGTCTGTATGTCCTCTGGGAGGCCGGCATCCAGGGTCAATCTCTCCTTTGTAATCGGATGATCGATTTTCAGCTGATAGGAATGAAGCGCCTGCCTGTGAAACAGGGTTTCATCTCCGCCATAGAGCTGGTCACCGACCAGCGGATGTCCAAGGTGGGACATGTGAACGCGGATCTGATGGGTACGTCCGGTCTCAAGCAGCAGTTCCACCATGGTGAAATCACCATACCGTTCCAGAACTTTCACGTGGGTAACGGAATCGTAGCCGCCGTCTTCCACCGGAAGGACACATCTGGCGATGCTTTCCGGGTCCGGACGTCCGATAGGAAGATTGATAGTAAAGGCATCTTCGGACACATTGCCGTGAACGATGGCCTTGTAACGCTTCTCTGTAGTGTTGGCCTTCATCTGCTTTGTGATTTCTTCCTGAGCGTGGGCGTTTTTTGCCACGATGAGAAGACCGCTGGTATCCATATCCAGACGGTTTACGAAGCGGATTTTGAAGGACTGGCCGGTATCATTCATATACTTCATCAGGCCGTTAGCCAGGGTATGTTCCGGATGGCCTTTGGTCGGGTGTACCGTTACGCCCGGCTGCTTATTCAGAATGAGAATATCGTCGTCCTCATAAACCGGATAAACCGGAATGTCTTCGGCAGGGAAGTCGCTTTTTTCTTCCGGCAGGCTGATGGTAATCACATCACCGACACTGGGTGTAATCCAGCCGGCAACTTCCTCACCGTTGAGGCGGACCAGGTTCTGGTATTTTAGTTTTGTTCTCATACGGGAAGAGAAGGTAAAACGCTGGCGAAGCAGGCCCTTTACAGGAATACCTTTGTCTTCTTCCGTAACTACATAGCGGAATTTTGTCATAAATATCTTTCTAACTCTTTTACAGGAATTTGCTTTTTACTTTTGTCCAGAAGTCGTAATTCTCGAAACGAAGCAGATTGACTACAATGTCGGAGAAGGAGACTTCGATTTCTTCTATTTCAGTATATTCTATAGAAACGCCGTCATATACAATACAGAGTTTACATGGGTCATCTGCATGGTCAGGCACGATGCCAAGGGACAGATCCGAAGGCAGCAGAATGCTGGAAGTAAAGGAACGGTATGCGGTCGTATTCATCGGTGCAATCGGCGTAACCTGCAGGATTTTCAGTCTCGGATCGACGATGCTGCCTCCCAAGGAGTAGTTATATGCAGTACTGCCGGCAGGAGTCGCAATGAGAATGCCGTCTCCACTGAAACGCTCGATAAAGCTTCCACCGATGGAGATGTTCAGGTGGATGGAGCGTGTAGAGTCTCCTGTAACCAGAACCTCGTTGAGACCAACGTGTTCATGGGTTCCATTCTTTGTGCGGACGGTGACTTTAACCGTTGACAAAGGCTGCAGTGCATACTTTCCCTGACTGTAATTGAAGATAAAATCATCCAGCATGGAAGGCATGATTTCCTGGAAGAAGCCGAGATGCCCTGTATTGATGCCGATAATCGGCATAGAAGGGAAGTCGTAACGGTGGATGGCCTCAAGGAAGGTGCCGTCACCACCGATGCAGACCAGGAGATCGGCATTTTCATCATAATGATTCAGCACGATGTATCCGGATTTATCCAGTTTCTGACGCAGTTTCTTTTCTGTTTTCTTTGATGTTTCACTCTCGTTGGAGTAGATAAAAATTCTCTTATTCATAACCTCAACATTTTACAATAATTCTTCTAACTCTTCAACTAAGTTTTTAAAGGTCTCCATGGCTAAGATAATTGGCTCTGTGGTGCTCATGTCGACGCCTGCAATCTTCAGAAGTTCAACAGGGTGGTCGCTGTCACCGGTGGTCAGAAACTTTCTGTAGGCCAGTCTTGCAGGGTTTCCTTCTGTGAGGATCTTCCTGGAGATTGCAGTCGCAGCGGAGTAGCCTGTTGCATACTGATATACGTAGAATGCGCGGTAAAAATGCGGTATTCTTGCCCATTCATACTTGATATAATCGTCATCATCCATTGCCGAACCGAAGTACAGTTTGTTCAGCTTTTCATATTCATCGCAAAGCCATTCGGATGTCAGGCTGCCGCCTTCTTCCACATACTTGTGTGCTTTGTGCTCGAATTCGGCGAACATGGTCTGACGGAAGAGGGTGGTTCTGAATTCTTCGATGTGCAGGTTGATCAGGTACTTTCTCATCTGCGGATCGGTTTCCTTAGCCAGCAGATGCTCAATCAACAGGGATTCGTTGACGGTAGAAGCGACTTCTGCGGTAAAGATGGAGTGGCTTCCATAAACGAAAGGCTGTGTTTCTCTGGTGTAGCTGGAGTGCATGGAATGGCCCATTTCGTGAACCAATGTGAAAACGTCCTGCAGTGTATCCGTATAGTTCATCAGGATATAAGGGAAGCTGTCATAGGAGCCGAAGCTGTAAGCGCCACTGCTCTTGCCTTCGTTTTCGTAAACGTCAATCCAGCCGGCATTCACGCCCTCCATGACACGACTGATGTAGTCTTCTCCGAGAGGGGCAAGGCCTTCCTGCATGATTTTCAGTGCTTCGCTGTATGGAATTTCCGTGTCAGGCAGTTCCACGAGAGGCACGTATACATCGTGCATTTTCAAGGCATCCACGCCCAGAACTTTCTTGCGGAGAGCAACATATTTGTGAAGAACAGGCAGATATTCGTGAACGACGGTAATTAAGTTATCGTAAACTTCTTCCGGAATGTTTCCACCGGACAGGGCCGCAGCTCTTGCACTCGGATATTTCCTGATTCTAGCACCGACAACGTCGTTTTTTACATTAAAACTGTATGCAGCGGAGATGGTGTTCAGCAGACTTTTGTATGTTTGGTACATTCTTTCAAAGGCAGCCTGTCTCACGCTGCGGTTGTGGGATTTCATGAACTTAATGTAGTTTCCATGGGTCAGTTCCACTTCGTCGCCGTCTTCGTCAATGATGGTTCCAAACTTCATGTCTGCATCACTGAGCATGGTGTAGATGGCATCGGGTGCATCGGTCACTTCGCTGAGCTGGGCCAGGATGTTCTCCTCTTCCTTTGAGAGGATATGCTGTTTCTCTCGCAGAAGATCGCGGAGCAGGAATTCGTATTTTGCCAGTTTCGGTTCTGTGGACAGATATCCGAGCAAGGTGTCTTCTGATACTGACAGCAGTTCCGGCGTGAAGAAGCTCATGGCTGCCGATACCTTTGCGATAATCATGTTTGCTTTGTCCAGCATCGCCTGCTGCTTGGTATTACGGTTATCTTCGTCCTGTTTCATGCGGGCGTATACAAAGGCTTTCTCCAGCTTCTGCCAGATGGCATCTTTGGCTTCCAGTGCTTCTGCCAGTGTAGCGGCATCTGTGGTAAGTCTGCCCTGGTATGCGGTAAAGCCCTCAACGGCATCCAGCACATCCTGAATGTCCTGCTCCCATGCAGCATCATCGGCATACATGGCTTCGATGTTCCATTTATATTTCTGAGGAATTTCCTCTCTGTTTCTCAATTTCTTGTTTCCCATTTGAACCTCCTGTAGTATAATCTAATCTATGATAGTATATCACAAATTTGAAAGGATTGACATAAATGGATAACAGACCGATTGGTTTTTTTGACTCCGGACTCGGAGGACTGACCAGTATTCCATATATTATGAAGATGCTGCCCGATGAACAGATTATTTTCTTTGGTGACACAGCCAGAACGCCTTATGGTTCCAAAGCAGTATCCACCATCAAACAGTTTACCATGCAGATTGGCGAATTCCTGGTGAAAAACGATGTGAAGATGATTGTCATCGCCTGCAACACGGTAAGCGCAACCTGCCTGGAAGACCTGCGAAAGGCATTTCCGGACATTCCGGTTATCGGCGTGATATCACCGACAGCAAAGGTTGTCCGTGACACCTGCACGGAAGCAGACAGAATCGGTATTATTGCTACGAAAGTAACCATCAATACAAACGCATACGAAGAGAAGATTCTCCAGAAGGCACCGGAACTACACCTGTATTCCAAAGCATGTCCTGCATTCGTACCGCTGATCGAGGAGGGAATCATCGACAATGAGATCATGGACCTGACCATCCGGTATTATCTGGATGATTTCATCAAAGAAAACGATATTAACACGCTGGTGCTGGGCTGTACCCATTATCCGCTTTTGACGGAGAATATTCGCAGACTTTATCCTGAAATGAAGGTTATTAATTCTTCCAGGGAAGCTGCCGTTGCGGTGCAGATTGAATTGGAAAAGAGGGGGATGCTGGCAGGACCGAATATCCACGAAAACGTGTTCTACGCCAGTGACTTATCTGAGAACTTTGTAAATATGATTCAGACCATTCTTGGAAAAGAGAAGGAAGAACTCAATATCCAGTTTAAGAATTTAGACATTTAACGAAGAACGAGACAACTGAGGAGAAAAGCTATGGACAGAGAAGAATTATTTGCATTTTTAGACATTGAAAGCGGCGCTGATTTCCAGTATTTTGAGAATTTTGCGGACCTTGCAGAATGTGAAGAAGAAATCGAGAGTGATGTCATCTATGACATGCTGGAAGATGTGGATCTAAAGACTTTTGCGGAAATCTGTGAAAGTTTCTTCTACGAAACCCTGGAAAGCGTTCCCGGAGATCAGATTGATTTATACAACCTGATTGAGAACATCAAAAGGGCACTAATCGGCCTCGCAGAGGCGGCAAGAGGAGAAGAAGATAACGCACTCCTGCAGCTGGCTGATGAACTCAATCGTTTCAGAATCTGGTATTCTGTTGAGAAGTTTGCAGAATGCAAGGATTTATCCAACGATAAAGTTTCCTATCTTTCCATCCGTGATGCACTGGTCAATGCCAGACTGGAGAAACTGGGAACAGACGAATACACCTATGACTTCTCAGAAGCACTGGAATATGAACTGGAAGAGTTTATCATGACTTATGCTGATCTGGCAGGAGCAGAAGACGACGAGTAACGAAATCAAAAGACCTCGCATAGTATGATGTAGAATCTGCTATGGGAGGTTTTTTTATGGGTGATTACAGAAACGACTGTTGTGAACCGAAGGACTGCTGCCACAGCCCGCAGCAATGCTGTTGCCATGACAGCTGCGGAAACAGCGACAACGGAATCGGTATGCTGATTCTGATTCTGGTGCTTTTGTTCCTGTTCTGTGGGGATAATAACCGGGGCGGTCTGTTCGGCGGACTGTTCTAGAAATGACGGAACATATGGACTCTCCTGCAAGGGGGAGTCTTGCTATTTTTTGATGCAAATGGTAAGATATCATATTGGAAAAGTATTGAAATTGAGGTGACAATTATGGACAACAAGAATTATAAGAACGGAATGATTTATGCACTTTCCTGTGCCATCATCTGGGGCTTTCTTCCCATCTATTGGGATGCACTGAATCCAATCAGTTCTCTTGTAGTTATTTTTTATCGTGTGACTCTGATGACACTGACTTGCTTTGTGATTCAGTATTATCAGACAAGAAATTTCAAAGCCTTGTTTGCACCCATGTTTGAAGACAGAAAAAAGATGTGGACTTATATCATCGCGGGCATTCTGATTACTGCAAACTGGAGCATCTATATTTGGGCGGTGCAGGCCGGATACGTTATCCAGTCCAGCATGGGATATTTCCTGGAACCTTTAATCGTATGCCTCTTCGGTATGATTATTTATAAAGAAAAAGCAAATAAGTGGAAACTGATTTCTCTTGGATTTGCATTCGCAGGTCTGATGGTAATGGTTATCGGATATAAAGAACTGCCACTGATTGCAATCGGACTTGCATCTACCTTTGCTGTTTATGCGGCTATCAAAAAGAGCGTTGATTTACCACCGTTTCAGTCTCTGCTTTATGAAACTGTCTTTATTGCACCGGTTGCACTACTGGTGGTATTCTGGCTGGAAGGAAGCGGTATTGGTGCATTGGAAACCGGCGGAAGCGGAAAATTCATTCTATTGCTCTTTGCCGGAATTGCAACGGCGGTGCCGATGGCCTTATTTTCGGCGGCTGCCAGAAACCTGCCGCTGCTGACGCTTGGCCTGACGGAATACATTTCACCGTCCATCGCATTGATACTGGGGATTTTCCTCTTCAGGGAACCTTTTGATATGATCCAGTTTAGCGCTTTTGTAATCATATGGATTGGATTGTGTTTCTTTACCTACGGAGAAGTTGTTGATATAAGAAAGACGAAGGAGACAGAGAAGAATGACTGAGAAGAAAACATTGACAAAACCGCTGACCTTCTTTAACGTGGCGGCTCTTTATGTTGGGACACTGATGGGTGCCGGTTTCGCTTCCGGAAGGGAAGGCTGGCAGTTTTTCGGTGTGTTCGGCCTGAAAGGCTATATGGGGCTTGCCATTTCCGGTGCACTGTTTATGATTGTCGGCATGATGGTCAGCTATATTGCGAGAAAGAAAAACACCCAGGATATGGGCAGAATCATTGACTTTACCGATTCTCCGAAGGTATCTGCAGCGATTGGATATCTGATGGCGGGGATTCTTTATACGATTATTATCTCTATGTCTGCGGCTGGCGGCTCTTTCCTGAAGCAGCAGTTCGGACTTCCGCAACCTGTTGGCGGACTGATCATTGTGGTTTTAGTAATTATCACTGTGCTGGGAGACTTTGAACGTATTTCAAAGATCTTTAAGATGATCACACCCGCACTCTTTGCCATCGATGTATTGCTTTGTATCATTGTGATGAATATGGATATCGAACAGAGCGGAGCAACAAGCGGATTTCCTGTCAGCGGTATGGCAAGTACCTGGCATTGGGCGGCTGTTCTCTTTGTATGCTACAACATGCTGGGGATGATTCCGATTGTGGGAGAAGCATCCGTCAAGGCGAAATCCCAGAGACACGGCATTGTTGGTGCTGCAGTTGGCGGATTCATGCTGTTTCTGCTGACACTGTTATTGATTACAGCATTGCGCAAGGATATGGCGTTTACCAATGATATGGATCTGCCGATGCTTGCTTATGCGGCGAAGATCTCACCGGTAGCAAATATTGCCTTCGGCACCGTGCTGTTTGCGGCCATTTATTCTGCGGCAACCAGCACATACTACGGCTTTTCGACGAAAATCAAAGAAGGACCGAAGAAAAAGTATATCCTTATCGCAGGAGCCTTTGTTGGATTCCTCTGCGGACTGGCAGGGTTTAACACCATCGTGGCCTATCTGTATCCGGCAGAAGGATATATCGGTATTCTGATTCTTCTGTCCATCTTTGTGAATTTTATCAAGACCTGGAGAGAAAACAGGGGGAACACCGAACATGATGACAAATGATTTAGTGAAAAAGACTTTAAAAGGCTATGATGCCTTTGATCTACCGGATTATCTGCAGCGTGTTACGGCAGGGACCGGCGGCGAAGCGTTTCTGTTCTTTGCCAAAGAAGTAACAGTGCTTCACGACTGCGGCATGGCATACTGTTACAAAGGACTCATTGAGAATATTGAGAAGGCACTGGCAGATCACGGCCGTGACCATCTGGATTACATTCTGCTTTCTCACACACATTATGATCATGTGGGCGCATTGCCATATGTACTGCAGAGATTCCCGAATGCGACGGTTATCGGTGCATATAAGGCAGAAAAGGTATTCCAAAGCGAAGGTGCCAGACGAACCATGAGGCGACTTGGTGAAGCCGCAAGAGACCAGTACAGCGATTCTGAAGAAGAAGTGCTGACAGACGGTCTTCGCGTGGACTATATCGCAAAAGATGGCGATATGATAGAACTGGGAAACGGAGAGCACATCAAAGTCATTGAGTCGACTGGTCATACGGACTGCTCTCTGGCGTATCTGCTTTTACCGCACAGTCTCATGTTTACTTCTGAAAGTACAGGTATTCCGAGACCTTTTGGCGACCTGCACACGTCTATTCTGAAAAACTATCATCAGACGATTGAGGCGGCAAAGAAGTGTAAGGCAGAAGGGGCGAAACACCTGCTGGTTCCGCATTACGGACTGCTGCCGGAGGAGCTTGTGGAAGAATACTTTGATATCTATATAGACTTTGCCGAATCTGAAAAGAATTTTATTATCGGAAAGCATGATGAGGGAATGGACTACGATCAGATTATGAAAGCCTATGAAGGACGTTATTGGTCTGACAAACGCAGTGAAAACCAGCCGAAAGAAGCTTTCCTGGAAAATGCACAGCATATCGTAAGACATATACTTCAGCTGTTTCGAAATGAATAGCCAATAACATTTAACACCCTAATCTGTAAAACAGATTGGGGTGTTTTTATGCCTTGGATGAATTTTCTGAAAAACAGAAAATAAATCTTTGCTTCTTCTCCCCAATTGGAGTGCGATGAAAAAGCGAGACACGAATTTTGAAAAAATGTGCTAGCATATGCATAGAAAAGGAGAAAAAAATATGCCTAGCAACAATTCAAAATATACAGATGAATTCAGAGAACAAATTGCATTACGTATCCTGAATACCGGTCAGCCAGCAACAAGAATGGCGGAAGAAATGGGAATAGACACAAATACAGTGTGCCGTTGGGTAAGAGATTACAGAAGAAAGCATAGTATGCCGTCTTATGCTGAAGAAAAAGGAATTAGAACATTACCACCAAAGGATAGTATGGAATTGAAACAGCGAATTAAAGAATTTGAAAGACAGCTAAAGGAAAAAGAAAAGGAGAAAGAGCGGTTGATAAAACAACTGGCAGATGAAAGGGAGAAGATCGAAATTCTAAAAAAACCTGCACATCTTCATGCAACCACAAGAATGAAATTTGAGTCCATCCTCGAATTCAGCACCCGGTTCGAGGTGAAGAAGATGTGCGAAGTTCTGGGTGTGAACGGAAGGCGCAGAGTGTTGAAATCAGTGAATATAGAGTACGCCGTTTAATGAAGGAAAATGGATTTTATCCTGAACTTGCAGTAAAACTCAAGCCTGTCCGGAATGGAAAAAGTGACGGAAGATACTGTGAAAACAAGGTGAAACAGGAGTTTAAGACGGACAGCTGTAATACCTTATGGGCGGGAGACATCACATATATTAAGACCAGTGTGGGATGGGTGTATCTTGCAGTGGTCATGGATCTGTACAACAGGGAAATCATAGGATATTCCCTTGGTAAGAAAATAGATACGGAACTTGTAAAAGCAGCATTGGTAAATGCGATAGGAAGGAGCGGCGTGAAAGATGATTTAGTATTTCACAGTGACAGAGGCTGCCAGTATTCCAGTAAGGGATACCAGAATCTGCTGGAAGAGAAGGGTATAACGGGAAGTATGAGCAGACATGGATGTCCGTATGATAATGCCTGCGTTGAGAGCTTTTTTACCTCACTAAAGAAGGAGAAAATATACAGAAAAAGATACGAGACCATGGAAGAAGTGAAAAAAGATATTTTCTGGTATATCGAAATGTTTTATAATAGAAAGAAACGACATTCCGCGTTGGAATATATGACACCAGTAGAATACCGTCTTAAATACGATGAAAAAAGAATAGCTTAAAGTCAACGTTTGTGTATGCATATGGAAGCGCGGCCATGTCTCAAAAACTCGCTGCACTCCATATGTGGATAGCACTACATTTCGCACCCCAAAATCAACAATTCGCACTCCAGGTGTTGCATGCATAACATAATTATGGTAAGATTTTGAAAAATTGTAGACAATGAGAGGTAATTCATGAAAACAAAAAGAGATGAGAAGACAACAGTAGCACATAAGACTCTGACCGTTATTGGTGCGATTCTGTGTGCTATTTTAATTCCGATTTTAGCAATTAATGTGACTTTGATTGTGAAGAGTTACACAAATGCGGAAGAAGTTCCAAGCATTGGAGGAGTTTTTCCTCTAATTGTGCTGACAGATTCCATGCAGCCGGAGATTGACGGCGGCGATTTAATTATCTGTCACACCGTAGAACCAAAGGATGTGAAAGATGGCGATATCATTGCATTCTTCGATCCTGCAGGGAATGGTACAAGTATTGTAACCCACCGTGTTGTGGATGTAACTAAGGAAGATGGCGACATCGCATTTAAGACAAAAGGCGATGCCAATAATGCGGAAGACCGTATGTTGGTAGGCGCTGATGATTTGGTAGGGGTTTACCAGGGCCGTATCAAAGGAGCAGGCAACATTGCAATGTTCATGCAGTCCACAACGGGTTTGATTATCTGCGTTGTACTGCCGATAATTTTATTGATTGGCTACGACGTGATTCGTCGCCGCAGCTACGAAAAGAAAAGCGCTGTTGATAACGCAGCTCTACTTGCAGAACTGGAAGCGCTGAGAGCAGAAAAAGCGCAGAAGGATAAATAGCAAGTAGACGGCGATCAAAATATTACATTCGATTCTAGGTATTCTTTCTTCGGAAGCCACGTCCGGGGATGATATATAGAAACCCCGGAAGAGGGGGAGAATGAAAGAAAAATTAAGACTAATCGAAAGGAGTTCTATCATGAAAAAGAATAAGATGATGAGATTAGCATCATGCTTATTAGTAGCAGTACTGTTAACTACAAGCATGATCAGTGGTACATTCGCGAAGTATACTACAACTGTATCCAGCGAAGACGCTGCAAGAGTTGCATACTGGGGATTCCAGGCAAGCAATAGCATGGATATTAAGGCGTTATTCACTGACAAATATACCAATGTAGACTCTGTGGACGATAAAGATGTTATCGCTCCAGGCAC
Source organism: Bacillota bacterium (assembly GCA_017522185.1). GTDB lineage: Bacteria > Bacillota > Clostridia > Peptostreptococcales > Anaerovoracaceae > Senimuribacter. The sequence goes on from JAFWZZ010000029.1 coordinate 89,306, forward strand.
ATCCGGTTCTAAGACATTTGCTTTTGCATGGGATGAAGAAGTAAGTGCTTATGGTGCCCAAGTTGCGGTTACAGGTCCAGAAGTTGCATATAACTTTACTGTTGCTGTAGAAGACACATGTGACCCACTGATCAAGGATAACAAAAATATCCAGTGGAAACTGGACGACGGTGCGTGGGGTACTTGGGATCAGTTAGTAGCATCTATTAAGGCTCTGTCTGGTGAAGAAGATGGTTCTAAAGATTATGACCCAAACACATTACCAGTAGCATTTACAAAAAATGATGATACACACACAATTGCTTGGCAGTGGAACTTTGGAGGTACTGAAAATTACACAGTAGATGGCAAGCCTCTGACTCAGGATGAGTATGATACTTACATGGGTAATGCAGCAGAATTAGACGACTGCTCTATTAAGATTACAATCACTGCAACTCAGGTTGACTAATTACAGCAAATCGTTTTTAGCCAAAACATAATTGATTTTACATATCCCTCGGGCTCATCGTGGCTGGGCCCGAGTGGATATTTTTCCTATTTATCTATTCTGTATTTTTCAAAGGGTGAAAGTGCTTGTCTTTTGAAAAGGACAGAACCAAAAGGTCTATTGGAGGAACTGCGAATGAAGAACGAAGGAACAACAGAGAAAAAATGGATATGGCTATGGGCGCTGGTTCTTATGGTAGGCGTTGCAGCAACTGTAATCTGTTTGGTAGACCGTTATTCCGATTACATGATGGACGATTCCGGGGCATTACCATTGGTACCGCAAGCTGATGCAGATGCTGGATTTGATGATGAGGATTCTGGCTCTGGTGATGCAGACGCTGTCTTTGTGAGAATCCCAAAGTCCGGGTTTGAGATTAGCGATGGAGGAAATGTATGGACAGCATCTACAGATGTCGAAATTTTCAATGTTTCTTATGAAGATAATCAGTGTAACGTTACTGTAAATGGAGGAAATGGTGAGAAGGTCATTGCACCGGGAACTACCAATGCTTTTGTGTTTAAAGTAAAGAATACCGGGGAAACAGCGTTGGACTATGAGGTAGATTTGGAAGCCTTCTTTACGCCGAAAGATACTATCATTCCAATTCAGGCAAAGATTTCCCGTTATGATGGGGAATGGGTTGCTGGTGACACTTCCAATTTTATTGATATTACTAATGTGGAAGACATTCATGACAAAGGAACATTGGGTGCAGGCAGATATACGTATTACGCACTGGAATGGGTATGGCCGTTTGAACAGGGTCTGGATGAACTTGATACTTCTTTGGGAAATGCAAGTTTAAGAGATGACATTACATTTACCCTTCGCGTGAAGACGACGGCATATATGAGCACAGACCCTAATGCTGATGCTGGCATTCGGGCACCATCTACAGGAGATTCTGCTAAGACATTGACATGGATTCTGCTGGCAGGTTGTGCAATTGCAGCTTTCATCCTGTTACTGTTCTGGAGAAGAAAAGAGGACGATGAAAAGGCTTCTGAAATGGAGGCAGAAAAGCTTGAACAAGAAGAATAAAGGGAAAGAGACTATACGAGTACTGCTGTTAATTCTTTGTGGTTTCATGATTGGATTGCAGGTATACATGGCAAATGCAAACGCTCTTGTTGGCGAGAAACTGCCAATGCCTTTTGGCTATGGCGCAGCGGTGGTACTTTCAGGAAGCATGGAGCCGGAGCTATCCAAAGGTGATCTGATTTTTGTAAAGGAAGATACTTTTGATGTAGGTGATGTGGTTGTGTACCAGGACGTGAATTATTTGGTAGTTCACAGAGTCATCTCCATCAACGAAGATACTGTGGTTACAAAAGGGGATGCCAATAACACGGATGATGGGGAAATTCCGATGAGCGTCGTAAAAGGCAAAGTTACCTTTTGGATACCAGCTTTAGGCTATTTTGTTAATTTCATGAAAACTGGCGTTGGCACGGCGCTGACGTTGATTGCAGCTTTTCTTTTGATTGAGATTCCAAGAAGAAGAGAAGCGAAGAAAGATGAGCAAGAGAGAGAAAAGATTATCGCAGAGATTGAACGTTTGCGTAAGGAAATATAGGAGAGGAAGGAGGACCATGCGATGGGAAAAGCAAGACATAAGAAAACAACTGGTGTGAACATTCCGATGTGCGTCGCATGTGTTTTGTTCTGCCTGACTTTGATTTCCATTCATATGACAAGCGGCTTTTATGCGAAGTATACAGTAGGAGCTGAAGGTAACGATGGTGCCAGAGTAGCAATCATGGCTACAGATGCGGAAATCAACTTGGAAGATTTTTGTCTTGCGCCAGGCGAAGAAAAGGAGTTTACTGTTACACTAACAAATCAAGAGAATGAACGCGTTTGTGAAGTGGCACAGTCTTACACTTTGAAGGTTGAGAATTTAACGAATAATCTCGACTTTGCATATGAATATTATCTGATGGATACAGGAACAATGACAATAGTCGATGAAGCTACAGGAATTTTTGAAGCGGGAACTGCGGAGACTGCAACTTATAAGGTAAAGGTACTTTGGCCTGATGTTCCGCAGCCGGCAAATCATGCTTTTGAGATGGATGCTTTGAGAATTGTTGTTCATGCAGAGCAGATTGATTAAGGAGGGCATTTTATGGATAAGAAGAAAAAAAGATTTTCTAGATCTTGTCAAGCTGGTGCGCTTCTTTTGATCTTTGTGTTGCTACTGTCGTTAAGTGTTGGGCTTCATGCAAAATATATAGATACGGAAGATAAGGATGTTGCAGCCATTGCCAAGAACTTCTATTTCGAAAGCGATTTGTTAACGGCATCTACAGGTGCAATGCCACAATATACTTTAGAAGCGGGCGTAGATGATATTACTTTTGTTCTGCGAAATTATCCCGATGAATTGCGAGAATCAGAAGTAGATATCCACTATGAAGTTACTTTAGAAAAAGAGGGCGTAACCAAGGAGAAAAAGACAGGCGAACTGAAAATAAATCAGAAAGTAGAAAATATTACGTTTTCTGATTTGGAACCAGGCGTTTATGAGGTAAAGGCGAAGGCGACAAAACCGTATGTATCGTTATTACATGGAAGATTCACGCTGATTGGCATAGACGAAGAGCTATATTATAGCGTTAGCGATGCGCCGGGAAGCCCGAACATAAAAGTTACCATTACAACAACTGACTATGCCGGAACGGTAAAGATTAGTTGGCCTGATGGTGTGCTACCAGACAATACAGAAGAGATGCTAGAGACTGCAAAGGGAAAAAATTGCGAAATTACTGTAAAGGCACAGTCTGAATATGTTCTACAATTCTTCAAAGAAATGCCAAGCAAGGATTATACAACAAAGATTACAGTTACGAAAGATATCGTCTAGAAAGAAAGGAGGAATCAGCGATGGAAAAACAAAGATACAAGAAGATTTTAGCTCTATTCCTGGCTCTTTCGATGGTTCTTTCTACGAGTGGAATTCCAGGAGTCTATGGAGATACATCTAGCCAGGATCCATTGACGCCAAGGGATGGCGGTGTTGTTTTTTCTGCGGGGATGTATACTGATGCGGACCGTACAAATTTAGATACGATGTTAACCAAGGAAGGTGCAACCCTAGAGGATTGGGTGTACCAAAGTAGCAGTGCCAGCTCTGAAGATAGATATTTAGGGATTACGCTGGCTGGATTGGATATGTACAATACCCAATACAGAGTTGTTGTGGAAATGGATCCTATTTTATATGTAAATATGAATAGTGAGCCGACGTTGACTGACGCAACGGTTAGCTATGAAAAGAATGCAGACTTTACGGTAAGTACAACGGGCCTATATCCTGTACATAAATACAGCTTTTCCAATTTGACATATTTGATTGATCCGGGCGTATCCGGATTGACAATTGGTTTGCCAATTCGTTTCGACCAGCGTTTATGGAATAAGCAGAATGGCGGTTTGTTAGGTAATGGCGAAAGGCCATTATTGCGTGTATATTTGGAAGGGAAACAGGGTACAGGAGAGTTTGATAAAGTTGAAGATTATGATGTAGCTTTACAGAATGCAACAGTTAAAGGTAGTCTGAAATTCAGTCCGACTTTCAATTCATATGTGAATGGTAACCAAACCTCAATCATGGGTGTAGATGACAAAGTGCGAGGGGTATTTGCGCAGTTTGGAGCAAATAATGCTGCTAATGGACATTATGCGAAGGATGTTCAAGTTAAAATCAAACTGCCGACCTGCGTAATAAATGAAACGAAGTATGATTTGGTATACGAAGGTTTTAATTTCGTAACATCTAATGGCGAGCCTGCAGTACAGACAACCGTGGAAACGGACAGTTCCGGTAATGTAGTTTATACTTTTTCAGGTTCAGAAATATATTTTACCGGTAGCAGCATGTTCCAAATCTATTTTGCAGCACCGGAAGCATTGAAAAATGTAGATGGTACCCATGATTTTAAGGGGAGCATTGCAGTCACAGAAGATGGAGTGACAGTTTGTTCTGCAATGCAGATTGCAATCAGGGTAGAAGTCGGGGGTGCTCCGATTTTGGTAGCAGGCTCCGCGTCTGGACTTGCGAATACTGTTGATACCGACACTGTGCAATTCTTGGGGACTCTTTCCATGAGAAATGATTCTGCAAAGAATGACAGCGGTCCTCTTATGGTGAAACTAGCTTTTGACACAAACAACACCAACGCAGTAGGGATATCTACCATCAATATCATGAAGGCGACCGCCGTTACGAGTATTAAGGTAGACTATACATTGGTTGATGAAAATGGTGAGCCGGCGTTTCTTGACGAGGCGACTGGAGAAAATAAAATCCATTCAGTAGTGATTACTGCAGCGAGAGGCTCATATCGAATTTTTTCAAGAGGTGACTTACCAGCTGAACACCAAAAGTACTACTTTAAAACAGTTTCTTATGTATTAGATAATTTGCCTGCAAATACCTATGCATATAACAAAAGTGCGGTGCGTTCTCCTTCTAGCGGAGGTACCTTCTGGGGATATGTGAAGACGACAGTAGTTCCATCTATAAAACCAAAGCATACTATAGAAGTTTACCGTGTTGGGGAAGAAAGTCCAGCAATAACAGGGTCTACAGTAACAGACATCAATAATGGTACATCATCATCTTATGGTTTAACGTCTGCGACTGTTTCTAAAACTTATGTGCAGGCAGGGGATTCTGTGACAATTGGGGGAACCATTGACATGGCAACTTACCCTTACTCCAGCAATAACTGCTTGGATGATATTCGTATCGGACTAATCCTCCCGGAAGGCGTGACACCAAATGCTGCCGGAATCAAAGCGACCGGCACAGGAGGCACATTGGCAGCTAAATCTGTGCAATTACGATCTGACATTAACGTAGGCGTAAATAAGAATTACTACGTGATCGAATTTGCATCAGATTATAAAATCGGTCTTTGGAATGAAAAACTGAAGCCACTACCGGGTGGCGCTACATTGAAAGTGCAAATTCAATTAAATAGTGAAAAAACCGTATCGAGTCAGACAATCTTGCTAAGGGAGTGTATGTTTGTTGCAGGTTATCAGCGTGCTAATGCAGCAGGGGGCTCTTATAGTGAGTATGCTGTTGCTGACATCTATGACTTAAACGGAAATGGTAAAACTACTGACAAAATTGGTAAATTTAGAACGAGTGTAACTGCATCAGTTACTTTTGATGCTGTACCTGCAGAATTAGCAATTACAGATGAACTGATAAATGCAAAGGATGAGAGCGGTCAGAATATGACCACAGAAACTTTTGCGGACGTTCTGGATTATAACCTTAGAATTGCTTGTACAGAAGGCGGAACGGCTTCTGACTTCTACTATATCATTCCGATTCCGAAGACAACCATGACGATGGAAACGGATTTTGTTCAGAAATGTGATGTAGATTTGTTCCTAAAGGATAAGCCAACCTTTACAACAACAGACGGGACGCCATTAAAACTGGTTTACACAACTACGCCAGTGAAAAATTACGCAGAAGCTCTAGGTGTTACAGATTGGTCAGAGACACTTCCAGATGGTAAAACATGGGATGATGTAACGTTGATCAAAGTTGTTGCAAGTGATGCAAATACGGTCATTGCAAATGGTTCAGTTACAAACGTATCTGTTCCCCTGGGATTTTCCAAAGACTTAGAACTGGATTATATCCATATGGCAGGATATCAGATTCAGTGGAGCAGTAGAGGTTATTACTGTTATGAGGTTGGTCACAACAATAATAGTGGTATCAAATCTACTGACGGGGTGCTCATGACACTGACCTATTCAGCAAAGGACCCAATCCGCTTTACGTTAACTGCTGCAAAGGGTGGAACACCAACTGGTGCTGATGCCAGTGCAACTGCTTCTTTCTATTTACATGAATTTTATTTGGCCCAGACGTATTCCGTAAGAGAGATCACGCCATATAATGTAAATCTAATGAATCAGGAGTATGACTTTACGAAGGCGAATAGCGCGGAGGCGAATACGAATTTCCGTATTAAGGTTTCTGTAAAGAAGAGAGCTTCTGAAACAGCATCGACACCAATTGCATTACAGAAGAATAATGATATCATCGGGTCTTTAGCTGGGAATTCTGCACCAGAATTTACATTTTCTATTGAAAATGCGGATGCGTTAAGTGATATTGTTACAGATCGAAAAGTTACACTTACCTTAATAGGAAGCAACGGTATTATTATTCCGGTTGAGATTACAATCAAGAGAGAATTGGCAACTGCTGAGCCTACCAAATCAGCGATTGTACAAGGCGAAATTTACGCACCATTTGATGAAGGTACAAATACGACAGTGAGTAGAGACTCTGCATTTACTGCCCAGTTCGTAACGGAATATATCCCAGCCAACTATAAGGATCGTATTATTCACTTTGAGAAAGCACCAATTGCAGGAACTAAGATTACACTGGTAGACTATACAAAGCCTGCTGAATTGGGATTTTACCATTATACACTTAATGGTTCAGAGAAAGATATTGAGCTAATAAACTTTACCAAAATGGGAAGCACCCAAAAGTATAAGGACCCGTCTATAACGGACATTGTAACTGAGCGTTTGCTATTCGTTGTCGCTTACCCGAAAGAGGGTGAGTCTCTGATGAAGAATAAAATGACGTTGACCAAGGTGATCCGAACAGGAACGGACTCTTTGGAACCATCTACATTGACATTCGAAACATTAAATGAGAGAGCATTTACAATGAATGCTTCAAAAAATAATGTATTGGTTGGGAAAAGTTTTTCTGTGGATTATACTTCCCAATGTAGCGTATCTGATTCAAGATATGACGGACGGACAATGTCTTTGGTTATTAAGCCGAAGGATGGAACTAAATTCCCATCAGACGCTAAAATCATGGCTAATGGTGTTGGATACTCTTTAACTTCTCAAGGTATATTTTTGTTACCATTGCGAGCTGCGCAAATGGGTGATGGTAGTATCACATTATCCTATCAAACAAGAGCTGAGACACCGTCTGTATTAGAAATCTCTTTATGGGCTTCAGCAACTGCTAATGGATTGAAGCCACTCATGGGAGATCAAGTTCTACAGGCAACAGAAGAAGTTCAGGTTTCTCCGTTGACAAAGCCTTCTTTCAAGGTTACAAATATCACAAAGAGGCTCTTAAAGGAAGAAGACCTACAACGTATTTTTACGGTAGAGTTTGATAAACGCCAGGCGGAAAAAGTTACCGTTGAATTGCAAGAAAAAATTTCTGCTGACTATGTAACACAAACCACAGCAATTGAAGCTGTCAATGGCAAGACAGAGGCCGATGAAGGACAGGGGGTTTTCGAAGTCACTGGAAACAAGGCGGACTTTGAACTCAATGATAGAATGCGAGAAGGTACCTATAGATTCCTGTTTAAGGTTTATAGCGAAGATACAATGAAAGAAATTCCATATAACTTCATTATCTTGAGGCAATAAAAAAGGGAACTTTAACTTTTTCGGTGGTTGACTACTAAATGGTGGTTTACCGTTAGTGGTGGTCATAGAGAAAGAGCAGAACAGGAATAGTAACGTTATTTTCGATACTATTCCTGTTTTTTAATGGGATAAAACATCAACTATGAGCGATTAGAATTTAATGGATGAGGTGTCATTTAAGGAATACAGGATGTGTTTTTTTCTTTATCTTTTCAGCAAAAGCATTTTAGATTATGGAAGTGGCATGAAGAAATGTATGATTTAAAGTTTATTTGTTCTGTTGAGCGGGGAAAAGAATATGAAAGTAATTTTTTGTATTTTGGAGTTGCAGAGTATGTGATAAAAAATCTCGATACAGTTCTTTACATAGTTGAAAAAGATTATATGAATTCGTTCTATTCTCAAAAAAACAACAGAGTTTATTAACATGTTTTAAACTCAGGTTGGAGACTAGTATTAAATGGTCTAATAATGATTCTATTGTAGCAAATTCTTGTTATCAGTTAAGGTGGAGTGCGGTGAAAAGCGAGACGCGGATTTTGGAGTGCGGCGAAAATGTGAGATACGAAAATGGAATGTTTTATAACCTCAATTCCTGACAAAAAACGTACATCTATCCAAACATGAACCAAGGGAGTTCCCTCACGGTGTGGAACTCCCTATTAAAATGGCAGAATATTTATCTCTTCGGTTGTGGTCTGTGAGGCGGCTTGTGAGATGGTTCTTCACATGGCTCACAGTTGTCATCATCGCAGTTATCATGGGGTTCGATGTGATGTGGTGTATCGCAGCTTGTTGCATCGCATCCTCCAATTCGCTGCGGGAACAGGCTAGGGAAGGTTGTGCAGACAGCATTTCTTTGCAGGGGAGCATCTGCATAGCCTGTGGTTAAAACACAAAGCTGAACCGGTACCACGATTTTCTTCTCGCAGGTCAGGCAGATTGCCACAATCAGGTTTCCAGAAATGATACCATTACAGTCTACGTTCAGGTCACGGCCACAGTTGTTAGTTGCCAGTCTGGCTTCGCATGCTGAATTGGAGAATTCAGTGAAGCGTGGAAGAAAGGCAGTGTCAATGGTAGATGGCATACAGATTTCAAAGAAATTGGTCAGCACCATCGGCTGATCCGGGGTTGCCAGATTCACACTGGTGCATACAGTGAATACTGTCTCATGGTTGCAGGCATCGCACACCAGTAAATCCAGTTCGATGATCACATTGCCTGAAATGGACACGTTATGTGTCCCAAAGACTGGAGTCCCTTTGCAGTTTTCGTCACAATCTGTGGTGTCAGCATACATGATTCGTTCTGAATAAGTTCCGTCTGCACCAACGACTTTTAAGTAATGACCTTTGGCATCGGTTAAAAAAGATGCACCAGAAATGCTCGTATCGGACTTCAGTGTCAGATTGCATGGGTCGTCAATGTTGGATGGATTGAATGCTTTCTTGCATCGGATATCGATGACTCTTTTGATACGGCTGCCCTGAGGCAGGCAAGGGGAAAACGCCTGGTCGTTAAATGTTTTCATGCCCTGCAGATTGAATTTCACGGCATCAAATACCTGCTGTACATAGATAGGTGCCGTCATGACGCAGTCCAGATTACCGTCAAAGGTGCACAGGCATGTGCCGCTGCAGCAGTTTTCATATAGGTTCGAGGCAGCGCCATTGCTAAAGCAGCTCATAAAATTACCTCCTTGTAAATTACATGTTCTTTCCTGATTAATATATGTTTTTTTGCGATTTTGTGTTACAATAGATTAGTTATCGTAGAGGAGGGTACAATTTGAAAAATTATTTGATTTTATTTGCGGCGGTGATTCTGATATTCGCCGGAATCGTTTTGTTTACCGGTTTTCTGGGTAACCAATTTGGGAAGACAGTAGAACTGATTGTCCTCGGCATTGTTGCAGTCGTTCTGCTTGTATTATATATCAAGTCAAAAAGGAGTTAACATAGATGGTAATTACAAGAACACTGAACTCCGGCATACGTATGGTTATGGAACAGACTTCTTACGTACAGTCTGTTGCCATCGGCATCTGGGTTAAGGCAGGTGCTGTTGATGAAAATCCGAAATATGCCGGCATTTCACATTACATAGAACACATGATGTTCAAGGGAACAGAGAACAGAACCGCACGGGAAATCGCAGCGGACATCGATCGAATCGGTGGTCAGATTAATGCATTTACGGGAAAAGAAGCCACCTGCTACTATGTGAAGGCTATTTACAGCAACTACAAACAGGCGGCCGATGTCATTTGTGACATGCTCTCCAATTCTCTCTTTGACAGAGAGGAAATGAAGAAGGAGAGACTGGTGATCTGTGAGGAAATTAAGATGACGCAGGATGCACCGGATGAATTGTCCCACGAGACGGTGACATCACTGGTATTTAAGGGCGAAACTTTAGGAAAATCCATTATTGGTACACCGACTTCCTTAAATCGTATCAGCAGAAACGTAATGAAAGATTATGTAAACCGTGAATATACGAGAGATAATATCGTGATTTCCGTTGCAGGGAACTTTGATATGGACGAAATCTGCGCATACTTTGAAGAAAAGCTGGGAAATCTGGAGCCAACGAAGGCAGAGAAGCCACAGGAGACTGTGGTTTATACGCCTTCATACAAGACGATCGTCAAGGATATTGAACAGAGCCATCTCTGCATGGCTGTCAAGGGTCTTTCTATCGATGATGACAGACTTTATGCTTTCGGCATCCTGAACAATGTGATGGGCGGAAGCATGAGTTCCCGTTTCTTCCAGAATATCAGGGAGCAGAAGGGACTGGCTTATTCCGTTTATTCCATGCAGGGCAATTTCAGCCGTGACGGCTATTTCAACATCTATGCTGGTATCAGCCATGACCGCGTGAAAGATGCGGTTTTCGGCATCAAAGATGAGCTGGATACTTTGGCGAAGACAGGCATCACGTCTGAAGAACTGGAGTCTTCCAGAGAACAGCTAAAAGCTGCCTACATCTTCGGGCAGGAAAACGTTGCCGGAAGAATGTTCAAAAACGGCAAGAACGTACTGCTGACCGGTCGTGTGAAGGAAGCCGAAGCGGTTATTTCCGGATACGATGCGGTAACTATGGAAGATGTCGAGAACGTGAAATCCCTGATCTGCGACATTGAACAGTATTCTGCTGCACTGGTAACAAACCGGAAAATGGATTTGAAACGATTCATGAGAGGATAGAGTTATGAAACTGAAAATCATCAGCAAAAGCGGCGTTGTGCCGAAATACGAAACACCGGGATCTGCAGGTTTTGATATCAGAGCGTATATAGAAGAGCCTGTCACACTGGCGCCGGGCGAAAGAAGACTGATTCCAACAGGACTGTTCTTTCAGCTGGAACCGGGTTACGAGGCCCAGGTCAGAGCCAGAAGCGGCCTGGCCATCAAGAAAGGCATCGGACTGGTTAACGGTATCGGCACCATCGATTCCGACTACCGTGGAGAAGTCTGCGTGGCCTTGATCAACTGGGGGCAGGAAGATTTTGTCATTGAAAACGGCGACCGCATCGCGCAGGTGGTCGTTGCAAAATATGAACAGGTAGACTTTGAGCTGACCGACTGTCTGGATGAAACCCAGCGCGGTGCAGGCGGTTTTGGTCATACAGGAGTATAGAGAAATGTTAAAACGCGAGGATATAGAGAGAAGAGAGGAATTGCTTGCACCGGGTGCATGCCGTTCCGTCATGAGCAAAGGCCGTGTAAACTACGAGGAGCCCTGTACTTATCGTACCGAGTTTCAACGTGACAGAGACAGAATCATACATTCCAAGGCCTTTAGACGTCTGATGCATAAGACCCAGGTTTTCCTGGCGCCGGAAGGAGACCACTACCGCACCAGACTGACGCATACGCTGGAAGTGACCCAGATTGCCAGAACCATCGCCAGAAACCTGAATCTGAATGAGGACCTGACAGAGGCCATCGCAATGGGCCATGACCTGGGGCATACGCCGTTTGGTCATAATGGGGAGAGCGTTCTGAATGATATTCATCCCGGTGGCTTCAGACACAACGTGCAGAGCCTGCGTGTAGCCGAAGTTCTGGAATCCACGCCTAACCGGAAAGGCATGAACCTGACATTTGAGGTAAAGGATGGAATCCTGAACCACAGCGGCAGCCTGCCTGCCGCAACGCTGGAAGGTCAGATTGTAAAAATCAGTGACCGCATCGCCTATATCAACCACGATATCGACGACGCCATCCGAAGCGGTGTCATCGCATTGGAAGATCTGCCGAAGTCGGCAATTGCGCTCTTTGGGCAGGGACACAGGGAACGAATCGACTGTATGGTTGGAAACGTGGTTTCCTTCAGCGACGGAAAAGATTTTGTTACCATGGATCCGGAGCATAAGAAAGAGCTGGATCTTCTACGCGGATATATGTTTGAAAACGTCTACCGCAGCCAGAGAGTCAAAAAAGAGGAGGATCTGGCAAAGGTGGAGGTTGTCATCAGCTCGCTGTATGCATATTTTCTGAAACATCCGGAAAAACTGCCGGCAGATATTTATGCACTTGCAGACGTTGACGGCATTCATGTGGCTGTAAAAGACTATATTGCCGGTATGACCGACAGATTTGCACTGAGCTTATATGGCGATCTGTTCGTGCCAAAGGCATGGCGTTAATCACAAAAAATGTGAAATTTTTTAAATTCAATAAAGGAAAAGTTGTTTTTTGTTGAATATATTATATAGAGAGTAGTATTAGGGAGACATTGATGAGCTTTTCTTTTTCAAATCACACAATTGAAAATCTAAAGAATCAAATCAATATCGTTGATGTGGTCGGCAGATGTGTTCCTTTGAAGCGTGCCGGCAGCAATTACAAAGGTGTTTGCCCATTCCATAACGAGAAAACACCTTCTTTTGTTGTTTCTGAAACGAAGCAGATTTTTACCTGTTTCGGGTGCGGTGCAACAGGGGATGTCATCGAGTTTGTGAAACGGTTCTATAATCTCGAGTTTTCCGAGGCCGTCGAGAAACTGACTGGTGAATACGGGATTACACTGGAAAAGAAAGCGTCAAACGATAACCGTGATGTGTACTATCAGGTAAACCGCATGGCGGCCAACTTCTTTTATAAGGCTTTTACGGAAACGGCCAACAAAGGCTATCCGTACATGAAACGCCGCGGTATATCCCCGGCAATCCTGAAGAAGTTCGGTATTGGATACGCGGATGAAAAATGGGACAGCCTGTACCAATATCTTTTGTCACAGGGTGTAGATCCGAAAATTATGCTGGAACTGGGTTTGGTTTCCGAGAGTAAGGGGAAATATTATGATAAGTTTCGAAACCGTGTCATATTCCCGATCATCAACACCAGCGGTAAAGTCATCGGTTTTGGCGGACGAGCCATCGATCCTGATGATAACCCGAAGTATCTGAATTCGGCAGAAAGCAGAATCTTCCAGAAGAAAAATAACCTTTATGGTCTGAATATCAGCAGACAGAGCGTCGGCAAGGACGGTTACATTATCCTGGTAGAAGGATACATGGACACCATTGCCCTGTATCAGGCAGGTGTGACCAATGTAGCCGCATCCCTGGGAACGGCTTTGACGGAAAATCAGGCCAGACTGATTAAGAGATATACGAAGAATGTAGTCCTTTCCTATGATGCTGACGGCGCCGGACGTGCAGCCGCACTTCGTGGACTGGACATTCTGAAGGCAGAAGACTGCAAGGTCAGAGTGCTTCACGTTACAGACGGGAAGGACCCTGATGAATATATAAAAAAGAACGGTAGGGACGCCTTTTTGAAACTGATTGACGGAGCACTCCCATACGGCGACTATAAACTGGAAGCCGCCAAGATCGGTTTTGATTTATCAAAGGATGAGGACCGCATCGACTATATCAAAGCGGCCACAGAAATTATCCGCAGTCTGAGTCCTGTGGAACAGGAAATCTATATCGAGAAGACGGCCAAGTCTCTCAAAATTTCCGAGAGCGCTATCCGAATGGAACTGATGGGTCAGACACCGCAGGAATTACCGAAGTTCAGGCATGCGAAAGAAGAGGACGAGGACTTCAGCGTCGAAATCCAGCCGCTTGAGAAGACGCTCCTGAAAGTTCTGTTTACAAACGAATCGTTCATTCCAAAGGTTAAGTCCTGGGACAGCGTATTCCAAAGCGATTTTGCTGCAAGAATATATGAGATTCTCGAAAGAGAATATGGGGAAAACGATTCTGTCGACATAAAGAAAATCATGGATATGCTTCCAACAGAAGGATCAAAGAAAGTTTCGGAGATTTTGGATCAGATTGTCCTTGGCGGCAATGAAGAACAGGTCTTTGAAGAGTGCAGACAGACCTGGCAGGATCATCAGCTGGAAGAAGAAGAAAAGCGTTTAATCACACTGCTGTCCATGGCAGATGAAGAAGACAATCTGGAAAAAATCAGAGAACTAACAGATCAACTCATGAAAGTACAAAAAGATCGAAAAAATATATAGTAGGGGGATTTAGCATGAGCGCAGATGAAAAGACAACTGTAACAAACACAAACGAAGCATTTCAGGGTATGACACCGGATCAGATTAAGAAAGAACTGATTTCTCAGCTTGCAAAGAAGGCAAAGGGTAAGAAGAATACCCTGACTTATTCCGATATGGCTGAACATCTGGATGCTTTCGATCTGGACAAGAATGTCATCGATGAAATTTACGATGCATTGCTGACGAAAGATATCGAAATCACCAGTGAACATGAACCAGAAGACTTCGGCATGATGATGGATCGTGAAGACGATCTGGATATTGAAAACGTAGAAGAAGATGACGGCATCGTGGTAAACGAAGCGGGTGAAATCGACATCGAAGCGACACTGCCTAAGGGCATTGCTGTGGATGACCCTGTCAGAATGTATCTGAAGGAAATCGGTAAAGTTCCTCTGCTAAGTGCTGACGAAGAAATTGAACTGGCACAGAGAATGGAAGCCGGAGACGAAGAAGCAAAGAGAAAGCTTTGTGAAGCGAACCTGAGACTGATTGTAAGTATCGCAAAGAGATACGTAGGCAGGGGTATGCTGTTCCTGGACCTGATTCAGGAAGGTAACCTGGGCCTGATTAAGGCAGTTGACAAGTTCGACTACAGAAAGGGCTATAAGTTCTCCACTTATGCGACATGGTGGATCAGACAGGCCATCACCAGATCCATTGCGGACCAGGCCAGAACCATCAGAATCCCTGTACACATGGTTGAAACCATCAATAAGCTGATCAGAGTCTCCAGACAGTTGCTGCAGACTTATGGAAGAGAACCATTACCGGAAGAAATCGCAAAGGAAATGGGTATTTCCGTAGAAAAGGTAAGAGAAATCCAGAAGATTGCACAGGAACCGGTTTCTCTGGAAACACCAATCGGTGAAGAAGAAGACAGCCATCTGGGCGATTTCATTCCAGATGACGATGTACCTGCTCCAGCTGAAGCTGCAGCATTCTCCATGCTGAAGGAACAGCTGGTGGAAGTGCTGGATACTTTGACAGAAAGAGAACAGAAGGTACTGAAGCTGAGATTCGGTCTGGAAGACGGACGTTCCCGTACGCTGGAAGAAGTGGGTAAGGAGTTCGATGTTACCCGTGAAAGAATCAGACAGATCGAAGCAAAGGCACTGAGAAAGCTGAGACATCCAAGCAGAAGCAAGAAGCTGAAGGACTATTTAGAATAATTCGGAGTGCAGAAATGAAGTTAAGCGATAGATTACAACTGATTGCTAACGAAATACACTGTGGAGAAACCATGGCCGATATCGGAACCGACCATGGTTTTTTACCATTATATCTTCTGGAGACGAAGAAGTGTCCCAAGGTCATCATGGCAGACATCAGTCCTGGATCCCTGGCAAAGGCGGAAGAAAACTGTAAGATGGCAAAACCGCAAGGCGATTATGAGCTGAGACTGGGAAACGGCATCGATATTTTGGAAGACGGTGAAGTTGACGTTGTTGCAATCGCCGGCATGGGAGGCAATCTCATAGCCGATATATTAGAATGGAACCTGGCGAAGAGCCGCTCCATCAAAAGATACATCCTGCAGCCCAGAAGGCATGTGGGAAAGCTGAGACACTGGCTGTATTGCAATGGTTTTAGAATTGTAAAGGAAAGCCTGGTGGAAGAAGGTAAGTTTATATGCGAAATTCTGACCGTAGAAAGCGGTCCTGCTGAAGACAGTAGAGCAGCAGAATACGGCGCGGAATTCGATTATCCGGACAGCCTTCTGGATCATGTGAATCCGATGACAGGCGCTTATCTGGCGCGTAAGCTGGAACTGGAAAATATGATTTTGGATAATATTAACGAAAACAGCCAGAATGCAAGCGGAGAAGGGGCTCTTTGCAAGGCGAGAATTGCCCGCATTCAAAGCCTGATTTCCAGACTGGAGGAAGCAGATGCGTAAAGAATATTTAATCGAGAAACTGGAAGGATTCTGTCCGTTGGATCTGGCGGAAGACTGGGACAACTGTGGTTTCCAGGTGGATACAGGAAAACAGGATATCTCCCGTGTCCTGGTAGCTTTGGAAGTGACAGGAGAAGTCATCGATGAGGCTGTGGAGCTGGGTGCAGACCTGATTGTAACCCATCATCCTATGTTGTTTTCTCCATTGAGAAAAGTCAAGGCGGATGATGTTATCGGTGGTTATGTCTGCAGACTGATTCGAAATGATATTTCCGTTTATGCCTGTCATACCAACTTTGATAAGTTGGACGGGGGAAATAATGATTACATCGGAGGACTTCTGGAACTGGAAGATATCAGACCTTTCGATGTGGACAACGGATTCTGCAGGAAGGGCAATACGCCTTTCGAGGTGACGTTCCTGGAAGTGGTACATAAGGCTGCGGAGGCCTTTGACATTGAAGAGAAATTCTTCAAAACCGTCGGAGACCTTTCAAAAACCATAGAAACCATCGGCTGGTGTAGCGGTGCCGGCACGGAGTTTCTCGAAGCAGCAAAGAGAGAAGGCTGTGATCTCTACATCACAGGAGACCTGAAGTATCACGAAGCGCAGATGGCGAAGGAACTCGGTCTCTGTGTACTGGATGCCGGTCACTATGGCAGTGAGAAAATCTTTGTGGAAAACATGGCAGACATGCTGAGACTGGAATTGAGAATGGCTGACCTTGAAGTTCTGGAGTCCGCTGTCGACATTAATCCGTTCAAATAATATTCTGAAAATAAAAAATATATAAATATATGTAGAAAAAATAGAATTTCCGTGTTAAAATAAAGTGTTGTGGGTAAACCAGACAGTCGCGTGCCGCAAGGTATGAGGAAAGTCCGGGCTCCATAGGGCGAGGATGCCAGATAACGTCTGGCGTAGGTAACTATAGGGAAAGTGCAACAGAAACATTCCGCCGAAACGGGTAATGCCGTGGTAAGGTTGAAATGGTGAGGTAAGAGCTCACCGGCGTCATGGAGACATGGCGGCCGTGTAAACCCCATCCGGAGCAAGACCAAAGAGGGCACAAAAGGCAGCGGCCCGTTGCCGCCCGGTAGGTAGGTCGCTAGAGCCAGTCAGCGATGGCTGGTCGAGATAGATGATTGTCTAATACAGAACCCGGCTTATAGGTTTGCCCATAACATTTATTGATACAGAAAGGAGATTCTATGGAAAACGAAATTCGTATTACAGATAACAAGAAAGAAGTAAGAAACGATAGAATGGGTACAGAGCCTGTCGGCAAGCTGCTTGCATCCATGGCATGGCCTGCGATTCTATCGATGACTATAAACGCTCTATACAACGTCGTTGACAGTATTTTCGTAGCCAGATACAGTGCAGATGCAATGACGGCAATCTCACTGGTCAATCCGGTGCAGATGCTGATGATCTCTGTCGGTATCGGGAGTGCTGTAGGCGTCAACTCTTTAATCGCCAGAAGACTGGGTGCAAGAAGACAGGAAGAAGCGGACAAAGCCGCCAGCACCAGTATTCGTATCGGCTTCTTTAATTATTTACTCTTTGCCTTTATCGGCATCTTTTTCGCAAAACCTTTTATGCATTTATATACAGATAATCCTGTTATTTTTGAGGGTGGTACGGCCTATTTACAGATTATTACAATCTTTTGCTTTTTCAGTATGATTCAGTTTCAACTGGAAAAAGTACTGCAGTCCACGGGTAACATGATCGCGCCAATGATTATCAGCTTGTGCGGTGCGATTACCAATATCGTTCTGGATCCGATTCTGATCTTCGGACTCTTTGGTGCACCAGAGCTTGGTATTGCAGGCGCAGCCATTGCAACCGTCATTGGACAGACAGTGTCCTTTACCGTTGCAATCTATATTGTTCACACGAAAGAACATCTGGTTCACATCCAGCTTCGTGGTTTTAAAATTGACTGGGCTGTGGTAAAAGACATCTATGCTGTTGGTCTGCCTTCTATTTTCATGCAGTCCATCGGCTCCATCATGCTCTTTGGATACAACGCCATTCTGGCAGCATCCAAGACAGCCGTTGCTGTGCTTGGCATCTATTTCAGACTGCAGTCCTTCATTTTCATGCCGGTATTCGGCCTGAACCAGGGCGCGATGCCAATCATGGGATATAACTACGGCGCAAGAAACAGAGCGCGTCTGATGAAGACCTATAAGCTGTCTTTACTGGTAGCAGGAACAATTATGGCCTGCGGTTTTGTATTGTTCCAGACATGTCCTGAACTGTTGCTGAATTTGTTCGGTGCCAATGCAGAAATGATGGCAATGGGTGTTCCGGCCCTTCGCCTGATCAGCATCTGTTTCATCCCGGCGGCATTCGGTATCATGACTGGTACGCTGTTCCAGGGAACTGGCCACGGTGTTTACAGTCTGCTGGTTTCCATGATCAGACAGCTGGCGGGTATTCTGCCGATTGCATACTTCCTGTATCATGCTTTTGGCATTACAGCATCCTGGGCGTCTTTCCCGCTTGCGGAAGTGTTAGGACTGGCTGTATCAGTGATTATGCTCATCAGACTTTACAAAAAAGAAATAAAGACTTTGGGTTAATACCCAAAGTCTCTATATTCGGAATCCTCCTTGACTAAATCGTAGATCAAAGGATCTCGGATAAGATGTTTCCAGACAGTGTGTGTGGCTTTGATGAATTCCGGCGTCAGCTCCATCTGTTCGTCGATTAACGGACAGGAGTATGGAAGCTCGGTGTCGTTTAAAATCATGGTCAGATCACCGTCTTCGTCAATATGCGGCGTGAGAGGAAATGTCCGGCATTGAATCGGACGCTTTTCTCTTGGACAGACTGGCGGCGTTTTACATCTGACAAAGTAAACTTTGCCGGTCCAGCTTTCCGGAAAATCATAGTCTTCTGCCAGTTCGGCGCTCCATGTGAGCCAGTCGGAATCACGCGGATGGACTTTGTCTTCGCCCGGAAGCAGGTAGATTCCCAAATCTTCGTCATCGTTGCCGCAGTTACAGCAGATTGCGTTGCATAGTGTGCCGCAGTCGTAAGGGACAGGAGAAACCCTGTCCAGCAGGCGGTAAATCGCCCGATAAGTTCTTTTTTTAATCGTACTTTTCATAACATGAACAGTATACTACAAAAAGCAATGTGATAGTGATATTTTTTCAAGAATTTGTTATTAACGAGGTATTCAAATGAAGTTAGGAATTGATATTGGTTCCACGACCGTCAAGTTGGTACTTTTGGACGATCTAGGAAAAATTGTATATTCTAAATACGAAAGACATATGTCCAACGTCTTCGAAAAGGTGCAGGAACTCTTAGAAGAGATGCATCGCGTGATGGGAGATGTGGAACTGAGACCGGTCATCACAGGATCCGGCGGTCTTTCTTTATCTAAATTAATCGGCGTACATTTCGAACAGGAAGTTATCTCCTGTAGTAAGGCTGTAGAAACCCTGATTCCGGAAACGGAAGTTGCCATCGAACTTGGTGGGGAAGATGCCAAGATTACATTCTATGGATCCACCATCGAACAGAGAATGAACGGTACCTGTGCCGGTGGTACGGGGGCATTCATCGACCAGATGGCAGTACTGCTGAACACAGATGCAGGCGGACTCAACGAAGCTGCAAAGAATGTAAAGATGATTTATCCGATTGCTGCACGTTGCGGCGTATTCGCAAAGACGGATATTCAGCCGTTAATCAACGAAGGTGCAAAGATGGAAGACCTGGCTGCATCCATCTTTCAGGCTGTCGTAAACCAGACCATTAGCGGACTGGCATGCGGCCATACCATCAAAGGTAAGGTTGCGTTCCTTGGGGGTCCACTGACGTTCCTGTCTGAACTGCGTAAGCGCTTTATTGAGACCCTGGACCTGCCGGAAGAAGACGTAATCTTCCCGGAAGACTCCAAGTTCTTCGTAGCCATCGGTGCGGCTATGATGGCAGATGAGAAGGAAAGCGTGATGCTTTCTACCATCGTCGAAAGGATGCACAGCTGCGATCAGGCGGAACTTTCTGAAACGAAACATATCGAACCGCTCTTTGCAAGCAAAGCGGAATTCGATGCTTTCATGAGCCGTCATGACAAGAACAAAATCAAGCGCAGAGATATCCGAAAGGCCAAGGATGAATGCTTCCTCGGTATCGACGCAGGCTCAACTACAACAAAAGCGACATTAATCGATTCCCGCGGGAATCTGCTATACAGCTTCTATCGAAGCAACGAGGGCAACCCAATCGAGGCTGTTAAATCCATGCTGAAGGAACTGTACCGTCAGCTGCCGAAGGACGCATACATTGCCAATACCTGTGTGACAGGATACGGCGAAGGCCTGATTAAGGCCGCGTTTAAGGCCGATATGGGTGAAATCGAAACCATGGCACATTACAAGGGCGCAGAGGCATTCCTGCCCGGTGTAGAGTTCATCCTGGACATCGGTGGTCAGGACATGAAGTGCATGAAGATCAAGGACAACGCCATCTATAACATCATGTTAAACGAGGCCTGTTCCTCCGGCTGCGGTTCTTTCCTGGAAACCTATGCGAAATCTGTAAACCTGGATACTAACGCCTTTGCGGAAGAAGCACTGTTTGCAGAGAACCCGGTAGACCTGGGAACCAGATGTACCGTATTCATGAACTCCAAGGTGAAACAGGCCCAGAAGGAAGGGGCAACCATCGGTGATATTTCCGCAGGTTTATCCTATTCCGTTATCAAAAACGCGTTGTACAAGGTAATCAAACTGAGAAATCCGGAAGAGGCCGGCGAGAAAATCGTCGTACAGGGCGGTACGTTTATGAACAATGCCGTACTGAGAAGTATTGAGAAGGTCATCGGCAAAGAAGTTGTCAGACCGGACATTGCAGGGCTGATGGGTGCTTACGGCTGTGCGCTGATTGCAAAAAACAACTGGATGGAAGACACGGAATCCTCCATTCTGTCCATGGACCAGTTGGATGATTTCGAAGTGCATCATGCCAACGGCAGATGTAACGGCTGCGAAAACCGCTGTATTCTGACTATCAACCGTTTTGCAGACGGCTCCAAGTTTATCACCGGTAACCGCTGTGAAAAGGGTGCAGGCGGCAGCGAAAAAGCAAATCAGCTGCCAAACTTATATGACTATAAATTTAAGCGACTGTTTGGCTATAAGCCGCTGTCTGAAGAACGTGCAGAACGAGGAACCGTTGGGATTCCAAGAGTTCTGAACATGTATGAGAACTATCCGTTCTGGCATACGCTGTTTACGGAGCTGAAGTTCCATGTAACCCTTTCACCGGCTTCTACGAAGAACATCTACGAAAAGGGGATGGAAACCATCTCTTCCGATACAGCGTGTTACCCGGCTAAGCTGGTTCACGGTCATATCAAATGGCTGGTAGAACAGGATGTAAAATATATCTTCTATCCGGCACTGAACTATGAAAGAAAAGAAGACGAAAGTGCGCCGAACCACTATAATTGTCCGATTGTAGCGACTTATCCTGAGGTTATCGCCAACAATATGGATGAGATTTTGCTGGATAACGATGTGCACTTTGCTCATCCGTTCCTGCCGTACGATAACGACCTGCGTCTGGCGGACGCTTTGGTTAAGGAATTCGAACGATTCCACATCAACAAGGATGAAATTATTCAGGCGGTTGCTGCTGCCAGAAGAGAGCAGATCCGTTTTAAGAACGACGTGATGAAGCAGGGTGAATATGCGCTGAAATATGCAAGAGAAAACGGAAAGAAAGCCATCGTGCTTTCCGGAAGACCATATCATCTGGACCCTGAAATCAATCATGGTATCGACAAGATGATTGCTTCCTTTGATTTCGTGGTGCTTTCCGAGGACTCCGTTGCACACATGGTGGATCTGGCGAGACCGCTTCGTGTATTAGACCAGTGGACTTACCACTCCAGACTCTATAAGGCAGCTGCCTTTGTGGGAACCTGCGATGACGTGGAGCTGATTCAGCTGAATTCCTTCGGATGCGGACTGGATGTGGTTACCACAGACCAGGTGGAAGAAATCTGCAGAGAAAACAATAAGCTGTATACTGTTTTGAAAATCGACGAAGGCGCCAACCTGGGTGCGGCAAAAATCAGAATCCGTTCCCTGAAGGCGGCAATGGAAGAACGTGAAAAGAACGAAGTGACGGCCTCTGCATCCCAGAAACCGTACGAAAGACTCCTGTTTACGGAAGAAATGCGTAAGGACTACACGATTCTGGTTCCACAGATGTCACCGGTTCACTTTACATACATGGAAGAAGCCATGAAGGCATGTGGATACAACGCTGTTCTGCTTCCTCCGGTAGATAAGAACGCGGTAGAAGAAGGCCTGCGTTACATCAATAACGACGCATGTTATCCTACCATCGTAACACTAGGTCAGATTATCTCTGCTCTGAAGTCTGGAGAATACGACCTGAACAAGACAGCAGTATTCATGTCCCAGACAGGCGGACAGTGCAGAGCAAGTAACTACGTTGCATTACTTCGTAAGGCACTGAAAGACCTGGGCATGGAACAGGTACCTGTCGTTTCCTTCAACATGGCAGGACTGGAAACCAATCCGGGCTTTAAAATTACGCCGAAGATGGGGATCCGTCTGGTTGTGGCATGTTTCTACGGTGACCTGATTATGCGTGTGCTCTATGCGACACGACCATATGAAAAGGTACCGGGTACCTGTCAGGCAATTCTGGATAAATGGCACGACAAGATTGTACATAACTGCCTGCATTTCAACCCTGTTACATACAAGAAGAACATGCAGGGTATTGTTGCAGACTTTGATGCGGTAGAAAGAACAGGAGAAAAGAAGCCGAAAGTTGGCGTCGTAGGCGAAATCCTGGTAAAATACCATCCGAATGCCAACAACGACATCGTAGGCATCATCGAATCGGAAGGCGGGGAGGCTGTTGTTCTGGATATGATCGACTTCTTCCTGTACGGTATGTATAACAAGAAGTTTAACTACGAACAGCTGTCCGGCTCTTATAAGGCGATGTTCATCAACAACGCAGCCATCAAAGCCATTGAAGTGCTGCGTAAGCCGATGAGAGCAGCACTGCGTGCAAGCGAGCACTTTACAGAGCCTGCTTATATCGAAGAAACGGCACGTGCAGCAGAACAGGTGACTTCTATCGGTAACCAGTGCGGTGAAGGTTGGCTGTTAACCGGTGAAATGATCGAACTGGTGCATAACGGCTGCGAAAACGTAGTCTGTCTGCAGCCATTCGCATGTCTGCCAAACCACGTAACCGGTAAGGGCATGATGAAGGCGGTTCGTAAGCTGAATCCAAAGGCCAATATCGTAGCTATCGACTACGACCCTGGTGCCAGCGATGTAAACCAGCTGAACCGTATCAAGCTGATGATGGCGACGGCCCACAAAAATATGGTTGAAAGCAGAGAAAGCTTATAGTATACTAATAAAGTTGAAAAAACTTATGTAAAAATTTTGATAAAGATAAGGAGGTGTCTCCATGGGTAGACACGGTACAATTGCCGGTAGAAAAGCGGCACAGGACTCCAAGAGAGCAGCAATGTTCACAAAATACGCAAAGGCTATTACAGTAGCAGCAAAAGACGGTGGAGATCCGGAATACAATGCAGGATTAAGAGTTGCAATCGAAAAGGCAAAGGCAATCTCCATGCCTAACGACAACATCCAGAGAGCGATTAAGAAAGGTACAGGCGAACTGGGCGGTGCAGCTTATGAAGAATTAACTTTTGAAGGATACGGTGTTGGTGGCGTAGCTGTTATCGTTGACTGTCTGACAGATAACAACAACAGAACTGCTGCAGCAGTAAGATCTACTTTTGATAAGTACGGCGGTAACCTGGGTACTCCGGGCTGTGTATCCTACATGTTCTCCAGAAAGGGTGTTTTCGTAATCGAAAAGACTGACGAAATCGACGAAGACGAACTGATGGAAGCTATGTTAGAAGCCGGTGCTGATGATATGGTGACAGAAGAAGATTGTTTCACAATCTATTCTGAACCGGACGTATACACAGAAGTATACCAGGCACTGCAGGAAGCAGGCTACGAATTCGTTGAATCTGATATCGAAAAGGTTCCTTCCATGGAATCCGCTCCTAAGAATGAACACGACATCAAGAAGCTGAAGAAAATGATCGAAGTTCTGGAAGATAACGACGACGTGCAGAAAGTTCACACTAACTGCAGCATCGACCTGTATGAAGAATAGTTTGCAAAAAAAATATATGGTTGTATAATGAAGGCAGAGGGAATATCCTCTGCCTTTAATTGTTGTATGGAAAGGGATGAGTATAATGAAGAGAAAACTGTTTGCGATTATTTGTTGTATTTCTTTGATTGTAACAACGGTTACACCGGCTTTTGCCGGAACGACGCAGTATGCGCACAGGGGGGATCAGCTGTTAGCTGTCAGTGTTACAGACAGATATCTGGAAACTTTGGAGGAAGCAGCTGCAAGTCTGCGTCAAAGCATGACTGAAAGGGACGTTGCACCGGTCATTAAATACCATGTGGCATCGAAAAGCCTACCCGATGTAAATCTTATCATGGAAGAAATCTTTGATAAGGCATGTGAGCATACCGGAAAATCCAATGAAGGTGATGCATTGAAATGGGATTGGAAGACATGGGATTGCAATGTCAGCTATAAATCCATTGGAAATGACTACTACTTCGATATGCATTTCGTCATCGATTATTATTCCAATGCGGAACAGGAAAGAGCAGTAAAACAGGCGATTTCCGAATTAAAAAAGGAACTGAACATCGATGGAAAGTCAGATGTCGAAAAGATAGACGCAATCTATCACTACATCTTAAGTAATGTAAGTTATGATTACACAAATCTACATAACCCTTCCTATGATTTGAAGTATACAGCCTATGCGGCATTAGTGAACAAGACCAGCGTTTGTCAGGGATATGCCACGCTGTTTTATCGTCTTGCACTGGAATATGGAATTGACGCGAGAGTGATTGCAGGTTCTTCTTTTGGACAGGCACATGGTTGGAACATCGTGAAGCTTGGAACAAAGTATTACTATGTGGATGCAACATGGGATTCTCAACGCAGTGAACGTGAATACTATCTGAAGGGCATCGGTTTTCTGAAAGAAGATCATAGTTGTAGTGAGGAATATATAACACCGGCATTTTTGGCAGCTTATCCGATTGCAGACAGCGATTTTACCGGTTTTGATTCCAATCCGGTTCCGACACCTGATCCGTCACCGTTACCAACACCTGACCAGCCGGCTGTACCAGCCCCTGAACCTGATCCGGCACCAGTTCCGAACCCGGAAGCTGTTGCTCCAGTGGGAAAGGTAAAGCTGTCGACGTATACGTACGTGTATAATCAGAAAGTAAAATCGCCAAAGATCATTGTACAAGATGTGAATGGAAACGTTTTAAAGAAGAACGTCGATTACAAAGTCACTGTTCCAAAGGGAAGAAAGAACGTTGGGAAATATACTTACACCATTCAATTCACAGGCAGATACGATGGTCTCAAGCGTAAAAAACTTACTTTGATTATCAAGCCGTCAAAACCAGCTATCACAGCACCAAAGTCTGGTAAAAAAGCGCTGGTAGCAAAGTGGAAACAGGTAAAGAAACAGACCGATGGTTATCAGATTATGGTGTCCACGGATAAATCTTTCCACAAGAACGTAAAGCGTGCCTTTGTAAAAAAGAACAAAACGACCTCCAAGAAGATCGTAAAGCTTAAGGCAAAGAAAATGTATTATGTAAAAGTCAGAAGTTATAAGATAGTCAAAGGTTCGAAGATTTATTCCGATTGGTCAAAGGTAAGGTCTGTAAAAGTAAAATAGAATAGATTAGCTTAGATTAGATCGGTAAAACGGGGCAGATGCAGACTGCTCCGTTTTTTTGCATAGAAAAACCCGGATGCTCCGTCAGGATATAATTGACGCCCTATCTTCCGATAGGTGGGTGCGCTGCCTGCGTTTCTGTCTTCCACTCGATGGAGGCCTGACATAGACGGCAATGGACTCGTGCTCCCGAAATATAAGTGTAGGTTCAATTATGAGTCCTAAACGTGAGTTCCAGGTTAGTAATATTATACCTCATTTCCCAGGCAATATCACTAGAAAAAGTTTCTAAAAACTAACTTTATCTTGCACCAAATAATTGACTATTTTTGATTACATGATATACTAAAACAGTATGAGAAAAATTTAACAGAACACGGAGATTCTATATGAAACAGTTAAAACCAAGTGAAATTTTAGACGCAACGATTGCGACCGCAGAGGTCAAAGCAGGCGGCAGCTTTTTAAGATTATTCATGCTTGGCATTATGGCCGGTATGTTTATCGCAATGGGCGGTGCTGCTGCAAATATGGGTAGCTATTTCTTTGCATTATCACCTGAAACCGCAGGGATTGCCAAGTTTGTATCCGGTTTAATCTTCCCGGCTGGTCTGATGATGGTAGTTTTAGGCGGCGGAGAACTGTTTACAGGAAATAACCTGATGTTTGTCGGTGTGTTGGACAAGAGAATCAGCATCGGCGCGATGTTGAGAAACTGGGTTATCGTATACATATCCAACTTCGTTGGATCCATGATTGTAGTATTCATCGTGGTGTATGGCGGTCAGCTGACAACAGGCGGCGGCTTATTGGAACAGGTAACCATCAGCATTGCTGCGGGCAAGGCGAACATTGAATTCTGGCCGGCATTACTGAAAGGTATCCTGTGTAATGTACTGGTATGTATTGCAGTATGGATGGGTACCGGTGCTGACAGTACAGTAGGCAAGATTTTCGGTATGTTCTTCCCAATCTGGGCATTCGTAACAGGCGGATATGAACACTGTATTGCAAACATGTATTTTGTACCAGCAGGCATCCTGGCAGACGGCGGTGCAACAGCAGGTCTGACATGGGCAAACTTCTGGATCAATAACATGATTCCGGTTACTATCGGTAACATTTTAGGTGGAAGCATCTTTACAGGTGCAATCTATTATTTAGCTTTCAAGAAAGGCAAATAACATATTAGGATGAAGAAAGGCACAGTGCATCCGGGAGAATTTCCTGGAAGCCTGTGACTTTTTTGTAAAGTGTGTAAAATATATAAAGATATATAGTATAAGGGTAAGGAAACAGAGTATGAGCAATCGAATTGTCATTATTGACGGGAATAGTTTAATCAACAGGGCATATTATGCCATGCAGAGGCCGATGATTACCAAAGAGGGCATTTATACCCAGGGTATTTACGGCTTCTTAAACATGCTGCAGAAAATCAGGGACGACTATGAACCCGGATATATGGCTGTGGCATGGGACAGAAAAGCGCCTACTTTCAGACATGAGGCATATGATGCCTACAAGGCGGGTCGCAAGAAGATGCCGCCGGAACTTGCCATGGAGCTTCCGATTATGAAGGATATCTTAAGTGCAATGAAGATCGCCAATCTGGAAATCGATGGATTTGAAGCAGATGATATTATCGGCACCGTCGCAAGACTTAGTGAGGAAGCAGGTCTGGAGCCACTGATTATCACCGGTGATCGGGATGCGCTGCAGCTGGCTACAGATATCACGAAAGTACTTTTGACAAAGAAAGGCGTATCTAGTTTTGAGATTTACGACAAAGATGCCATGATCGAGCGTTACCAGCTGACACCGGAACAGTTTATCGACCTGAAAGGCCTCATGGGCGACCAGTCCGATAATATTCCCGGGATTCCCGGCGTAGGGGAGAAGACCGGTATCAAACTGTTGACACAGTTTGGCAGTGTGGCGAATCTGCTTGCGAATACAGACCAGATTGCCAACGAGAAACTGCGTCTGAAGGTGGAAGAGCATGCACAGCTTGCGGCTATGAGCCGCAGACTTGCAACCATTCATAAGTTTGTTCCTCTGGACATCAATTTGGACAGTTTCCAGGTAGAGGAACCGGATTATGATGCACTGATTGCGCTCTATGTAAAACTGGAATTTAACAGTTTCCTGAAGAAACTTCATATTACAGAGAAGAAACAGAATGCTGAGCCGGAGCATTTATCTGAAATGCATGACCTGCATGTTCATAACATTTCCAGTCAGCTAGATCTTGAACTGCTGAAAAGGGAAGATAAAGGCGCTGAAGCAGTCCTGAAGGTTTTCACCGATGATGCACATACGGAAATCCCAATGCTGTTCGGCGCAGTGGTTGGAGTTGGCTATAATTATTATTATGTAAACTTATCCAACGAGGCTTTGAAGAATGATTTTGTGTCATTATTGAACGACAAAGGTTTCAAATATGTGGGACATGACCTGAAACCGTCCTATTACGCATTGATACACCATGGTCTGAAGCGTGCGGTTACGGCATTTGATACTGCGGTTGCGCAGTATGTCCTGGATCCTGCCAAGTCAGGCTATGACTTGAAAACGCTTGTATTTGAGAACTTTCATTACGAACTGCAGGACGAAAAGACAGTTATGGAAGAAAGCGGACAGATGGATCTTTTGGGCAATGCGGATCAGCAGTATCAGGAATATGGTCTGGCATGGGTGAAAGCCGTAATGCAGCTTCGCAGTATGCAGGAGAAACTTGTAAAACAGTATGAACTTGAAAAACTTCTGCATGAAGTTGAACTGCCGCTTGTTGAAGTACTCGCTGCCATGGAAGTCAATGGTTTTGCTGTCCACAAGGAAACACTAGAGAAGCAGGGATCCCTGCTGAAGAACGAAATAGAAACAATAGAAAGCAAGATATATGGACTGGCTGACACGGCGTTTAACATCAACTCACCAGTACAGTTGGGTGAGATTCTCTTTGATAAGCTGGGATTACCGGCAGGAAAGAAGACAAAGCGCGGCTACAGCACCAGTGCAGATGTGCTCGAGAAAATCAAAGATGTACATCCTATTGTTGATCTGGTACTGCAGTACAGGGCATTGACCAAGCTGAACAGCACTTATGTGGAAGGGCTGAAGCCTTTGATTGGCAGGGATGGACGCATTCGTGCCCACTTCCAGCAGACGGTTACGGCAACAGGAAGACTCAGTTGTACAGAGCCGAACCTTCAGAATATTCCAATCAGACAGGAGATGGGCAGACAGCTTAGAAAGGCCTTCATTCCATCAGAAGGATGTACGTTGGTGGGCGCTGACTATTCTCAAATTGAATTGCGCATTCTGGCACATCTTTCGGGAGATGAGAACCTGATCAGTGCATTCAACAACGGAGATGATATCCACAGGAATACGGCGGCAAGAGTGTTTAATCTGTCATACGATGCGGTTACACCACTGGACAGAAGCAGGGCAAAGGCTGTCAATTTCGGTGTCATTTACGGTATGAGCGGGTTTGGACTTTCCGAAAACCTGCATATTACCAGGAAGGAAGCTGAAAACTATATCAAAGACTACTTCGATAAGCATCAGGCAGTCAAGGCCTACATGGATGGCGAGGTTGCCGGATGTAAAGAAAAGGGATATACGACGACACTGATGGGCAGAAAGCGTTTTATTCACGAAATTAACGCTTCAAATTTCATGACAAGACAGCTTGGAGAAAGACTTGCCATGAACAGCCCGATCCAGGGAACTGCGGCTGATATTATGAAGCTGGCCATGATTAAGGTTTATCACAGTCTTAAGGATGGTGGATACCGATCCAAGCTGATTCTACAGGTTCACGATGAGCTGATTATCGATACGGCAGAAGAAGAACGGGAAGCAGTGAAGAAGCTTCTGATAGATAATATGGAAAGCGCGATGAAACTGCAGGTAAAACTGGAATGTGACCTGAACGAAGGCGCTGACTGGTATGAATTAAAATAATAGATTAAGCAGGTATATCATGAAAGTAATTGGTTTAACTGGCGGGATTGGGTCCGGAAAATCCACAGTCTCCGCGCATTTGAGAGAAAAAGGATATCTGATTTTAGATGCGGATCAGATTGCACACGATATTACGAAACAGGGTAGTCCTGTATTGAAACAGATTGCGGAGGCTTTTGGGGCAGACATGCTGGATGCAGAAGGAAACCTGCAGAGAAAGAAGCTGGCAGCTGTTGCGTTTGCTAACGCGGAAAATAAGGCTTTGCTGGAATCTTTGACGACGGCAGAGGTGGTTCGCATCATCTCGGAACAAGTTGAAGAATTGCGTAATAGTACAGAATATGATATAATTTTCATTGATGCACCGCTTCTTTTTGAAGCAGGCGTCGATGCATTGACAGATTTTGTGTGGATGGTTTCTGCGGAGGAAGCAATCCGCATTGCACGTGTCATGGAAAGGGACCAGGTCTCCAGAGAAGATGTTCTGCAGCGTATTGCAAATCAGATGGACAATGATGAAAAAATCCGCAGGTCCCAGGAAGTCATCGATAATTCAAAAGGAAAGGAAGAGCTGTACCGGCAGGTAGAGGCTTTGTTGAAAAAATATGCGTAGAATCTTTGATTATTTACATGAGCATATCGTAAAAGTAATTGTCATCGTGGCGATTCTGACTGCTGTTGTATCCATGATCTTTATTTTCAGAAATGACGGATATCAGACACCGGAAGGTGGAGAAATCAGGGAATATCAGAGTATGAAGACTGTGTATTTTGCCATGGATAAGGTAAAATCCCTGAATCCGCTGTCCTCTCAGGAGGAAGATACCTATTACATCTCCAAACTGGTATTCAGCAGCCTGTTCCGTTTCGACGAAAACATGAATCTGCAGAAGGATCTGGTAAAATCCTATGAAACCGATGCGAAAGAAGGCAAAGTAGAGATAAAGATGCGTGCAGATGCAGAATTCAGCGATGGTACGGATCTGACTGCATACGACGTGCGTTATACAGTGGATCAGATTGGATACATTGGCGAAAAATGTCCATATTATGCTTATGCAGATAAGATTGACTATGTGGAGGTTGAAGGTGATACCTCTCTGACCGTGTATTTTGAAAATCCGGCAGATGCGGCACTGGACAATCTGACTTTCCCAATTGTATCAAGCTATTTGTACAGCACATCAGACGAGAAACCCGTTGGCAGCGGCTTGTACAAATACGGCAGCTATGCCAACCACAAAACACTGAAACTTAATCCAAACAAAGAGTACTACGGCGGTGTCGCAAAGAATAAACTGGTATTCAAAGTGATTTCCGACAAGACAAAAGTACCGGGACTGATGACCATAGATTCCGTAACAGCTGCAGTTACTACTGATTCTGCGGTTGCCATTGAGGCAGAGGATAAGAAGCTTCAGGTTACACCGGTTCCTTCCAGCGAAATGGAATATATGGGATTCAATTTTAAGCATAAGTATTTGAAAGATGCGAGGGTTCGTAAGGCGATTGCAAAGACCATCGACTTAAATGCCATAATCAATGACAGCTATGGTGGTGCCGGTATGATTTCTGATACAGTTTACTTCCCGGGATTCCTTGGAACGGAGAATGGGGGAGATCCTTACGAACAGGATCAGGTTGGCGCATCCCGGCTGTTAAAAGAATGTGGATTCAAGGACAGTGATGAAAACGGCATTCTGGAAGACAAAGATGATAAGGAATTTACCGTCGATATCCTTGTTAATGAAAATGCCGAAAGCCGTGTTGACGCGGCAGATACCATTGCTGCGGAATTACAGAAGATCGGCATCAAAGCAAAGGTTATCAAAAAATCCTGGAAATCTTACCGTTCCGCACTGAGAAAAGGCAGATTTGACATCTATCTGGGCGGATATCGGTTTGATGATCAATATAATTTAAAAGAAATGTTTGCAAAAAACAATTTCCTGCGTTATAATAATCAAGACGTCCTCAAACTGGTAAAGAAAATGGAGACTGCAATCAATACAGAAAAGCAGAAGGCGACTTATGAAGAACTGAAGCCAATGCTGATTGATGAGCTTCCATATTACTGTATCGCGTACAAGACGTACAGCTTCTTGTCCGTTGAACGTTTTACTGCCGATGTGATTCCGAGCTATCATCACAGATATGCCGGATGCGACAGCTGGCAGTGGGAAAAGGTTCTTACGACCAAGGTTGAAGATAAGAACGCAGATAAATAAACTTTATAAACAACGGGCGATGAACATCACCGCCCGTCATATATGCGGCAGTGGCGGAATGGCAGACGCGCACGGTTGAGGGCCGTGTGGGAAACCGTATGGGTTCGAGTCCCATTTGCCGCACCAAAAGACTAGCGAAAGCTAGTCTTTTTTCGTGCGCATAGAATGGGAGGGACTCGAATCCGAAAGGGCGTGGCTGTGAAGTGAGCGCAAACAATGCTTGACTCGTATGTTTCACTGTGCTAAAATATTTATATTGCGCCGGCGTGATGGAATTGGCAGACGTGCGGGATTCAAAATCCCGTGGTGGCAACACCGTATGGGTTCGACCCCCATCGCCGGCACCATTCATATGTAAATTTATTTATTTTGTAGGAGGATATACAATGAACGAAATGACAAGCAGCCTGATTGTAATGGTCGTATTTATCGCAGCAATGTACTTCTTATTAATCAGACCACAGAAGAAGAAGGATAAGCAGATCCAGGCTATGAGAAACAACTTACAGGTTGGAGATGAAATCATCACAATCGGCGGCATCAGAGGTAAGATTGTAAAGACTAAGGAAGATTCTATCGTTATTCAGGTAGGTGCTGACAAGGTTAAGTTTGAAATGATGAGATGGTCTGTTTCTTCTGTTGAAAGCTCTGCAAAGGTAGCGAAGACATTCGTAGAAGAAGAACCAAAGAAGGCTATGCCAAAGAGATTAAAGAAGGCAGCAAAAGAAGAAGAAGAAATCATTCCAGAAGACGAAAAATAAATCAATCGGAAATGATATAAACCCCTGAAATCAGGGGTTTTTTCTTTTGTATGAAACAGGAAAAAAAGTCTATAATTTCCTTGCCGTAAGCACAAAAAAGTAGTAGAATAGAATGTAAAATAAAATGCCATTATTGTGGGCAATTATATATTTTTTTAGAAGGTGAGAGATTAAAAATGAACAACAATTTGAGAAAAGTTTTAGTTGGACTGATTATCATTGCGGTCATCTTTGGATGGTATGTATCGATCTTCGGGATGGGATCTTTTAACTCCATCAAGGACCTGATGAAATTCGGCCTGGACATCAACGGCGGTGTATATGTTGTGTTAGAAGCTGACAGCGAAGACATCGCAGATATGTCTGACGAAGAACTGAAGCAGGTTATGGATCAGACGAGAGCTGTATTAGATAACCGTGTCAATGCAATGGGTATTTCCGAAGCTACGGTTTCTTTAGAGGGAGATCACAGACTGAGAGTGGAAATGCCTGGTGTAGAAGATGCACAGGAGGCAATTGAACAGATTGGTCGTACAGCACAGTTAAGCTTCGCACTGGCTGACGGAACCATTGTACTGACTGGTGAAGATGTTAAGGATGCCGGCGTAGATACAGATACAACAAACGGCGGCTACAAAATTACCCTGGAATTCACCATGGACGGCAGCAACAAGTTTGAAGAAGCAACAAGAATGGCATCTACAGGACAGGTTCATGCTGACCACCAGCTGGAAGAAATGGGTATCGCAAGCAACTCCATCATGATCATGCTGGATGATGAAATCATCACAGCCCCTGTTGTAGAAGAAACTATTAACAGTACAACCTGTGAAATTACCAGTGCAGGTGGCGGTTACGCAAAGGAAGAAGCCTCCACAACAGCAGCACTGATTCGTGGCGGTGCATTACCTATTTCGTTACATGAAATTACATCTTCCGTACAGACTGCAACCATCGGTGAAAACGCATTAGATAAGAGCATCGTTGCAGGCGCAATAGGTTTAGGCCTGGTATTCCTGCTGATGATTATCATGTATAACGTTCTCGGCATCTTTGCTGACCTGGCACTGGCACTATATGTATTACTGGTGCTGTGGTCCATGGTAGGACTGGGCAGCGTACTGACATTACCTGGTATTGCGGGTATCATTCTGTCTATCGGTATGGCCGTAGACGCCAATGTCATCATCTTTGCAAGAATTAAAGAAGAGGTATCTTACGGCAAATCCATCAGAGTAGCAGTTGACCAGGGCTTTAGGCACGCATTGACAACCGTACTGGACGCGCAGATTACGACTTTGATTGCCTGTGTAATCCTGTATGAAATCGGTTCCACTTCTGTAAAAGGCTTTGCTTTAACATTGATGATTGGTATCGTTGTAAGTATTTTTACAGCCGTTGTGATTACACAGCTGTTCGTAGGATTACTGGCAAGCAGTCCAAGATTTGCGAAGAACACATTCTTTGGCATCAAACCGGACGGCACACCAAAGAAACTCTTAAAGAAAGAATTCAAATTCATTGAAAACAGAAAGATTTTCTACATGATTAGTGTGGCTGTCATCGTAGTAGGCCTGGTATTCTCTGTCGCAAGAGGATTCAACTACGGTATTGACTTTACAGGCGGTACCATGATGCAGATTCATATGGGCAAGACCGTAGAAACAGAAGAAGTAAAAGACGTTCTGAAAGACTATGAATTAGAAGATTTATCCATCGTTCTTGCGGGGGATAACAACGATGAAATTATTATCAAGACAACAACTGCATTAAACAACGACGCGAGACATGAGCTTATTCATACGCTTGGAGAAAAGTATGGCATTTCAGATGACAGCGTGCTTGCTTCTGAAGAATTCGGACCAACTGTTGGTAACGAACTGAAGACGAATGCTGTTAAATCCGTATTATTTGCTGCAGTAGGTATGCTGATTTACATCATTTTCAGATTTAAATCCTGGAAATATGGTGCCGCATCTATTGTAGGTGTTGCACATGACGTTCTGTTTGTACTTGCATTCTATGCAATCTTCAATGTGACCATTAATAACCCATTTATTGCCGGTATTTTAACGGTAGTTGGGTACTCTATTAATGATACTATCGTTATCTTTGACAGAGTCAGAGAAAACAAGCGTATTTACAAAAAGGAAAACAACTTGACTGTTCTGAACCGAAGCATAAACCAGACATTAGACAGATCCGTTATGACTTCCTTAACAACGTTAATCTGTATGGTACCATTATTCTTCATGGTATCCACTTCTATCAGAGAATTCGTGATTCCTCTGATGGTTGGCGTACTGGTTGGTACTTATTCCTCCATCTTTGTCTGCAGCCCGCTGTATTATGAAATGGCAAAGAGCGAAGATGAATCCAAGTATCTGACAGCACAGAAGAAAAAGAAGTAATTCACACTAATATTTAGGAGCTGGCATTTATGGAGACTAGAAAAAAATATTTAGAAGAGATTGCCTCGATAAATGATAATTATAATATGGAGTTAATTGGCAAGGCTTTTGATACGGGCCGCAGCCTCCATGACGGACAGCTGCGTAAGAGCGGCGAACCATATTTTATCCATCCTGTTGCTGTGTCAAAAATTCTGGCCAGCCTGGGCATGGATGACGAAACCATTGTCGGCGGTCTGCTTCACGACGTAGTAGAAGACACTGAATATACGAGAGAACAGCTGGTCGAAGATTTTAGTGAAGATGTGGCTCTGTTAGTTGACGGGGTAACAAAACTGGGTTCTATCAAGTTTGACTCCAAGGAAGAGCAGCAGGCCGAAAACCTGCGCAAGATGTTCCTTGCCATGTCAAAAGATATCCGTGTTTTGATCATCAAACTGGCTGACCGGCTGCATAATATGAGAACTCTGGAGTTTATGCGTCCAGAGAAGAAAATTGAAAAATCCAGAGAAACTTTGGATATTTACGCTCCTTTAGCCAGCAGACTGGGGATTTATGCGGTGAAGTTCGAATTGGAAGACATCGCACTCATGTATCTTCAGCCGGAAGAATACGAAAAGCTAAAGAAGGATATTTCCGAAAAGAAAGAACAGCGCCTGGAATTCATTAATCAGGTAATTGATGAAATTAAAGAAGCCTTAGATGATATGAACATGAAGTATGAAATCTATGGCAGATCCAAGCATTTGTACAGCGTATACAAGAAGATGAAGCTGCAGAACAAGCAGTTAGATGAAATCTTTGACCTGACGGCTGTACGTATTATCGTAGAAGACGTCAGAGACTGTTATGCTGTTTTGGGACAGGTTCACACTATGTGGAACCCGATTCCGGGCAGATTCAAGGACTATATCGCAACACCAAAGCCGAACATGTACCAGTCCCTGCATACGACAGTACTGGGTGACAACGGGGAACCTTTCGAGATTCAGATCAGAACTTACGAAATGCACCGCGTTGCTGAGTACGGTATCGCGGCTCACTGGAAATACAAGGAAGGAAATACAAAGGGCGAACAGAATAACGACGAGATGAAACTGGCATGGGTTCGTCAAACCCTGGAATGGCAGAAGGAAATGAAGGATCCGAAAGAGTTCATGGAAGCACTGAAAATGGACTTATTCGCCAGCCAGGTATTCGTATTCTCGCCAAAGGGAGAGGTCATCGACCTGCCATCGGGCTCTACTCCACTTGATTTCGCGTTTAAGATTCATACCGCAGTCGGCTGTAAGTGTGTCGGCGCCAAGGTAAACGGTAAGATGGTAACCATTGACCATCCGTTAAACAACGGTGACATTGTCGAAATCATCACATCATCCAACTCCAGCGGCCCAAGCATCGACTGGCTGAAGATGGTAAAGAGTTCTCACGCGAGAAACAAGATCCGTCAGTGGCTGAAGAAGGAAAACAAATCCGACGATGTGGACCGTGGCAAAGACG
Source organism: Bacillota bacterium (assembly GCA_017522185.1). Classification (GTDB taxonomy): domain Bacteria; phylum Bacillota; class Clostridia; order Peptostreptococcales; family Anaerovoracaceae; genus Senimuribacter. The sequence goes on from JAFWZZ010000029.1 coordinate 126,402, forward strand.
CTTTGGATAAGATGATCAGGAAGCGTGGATATGAACCGCAGCAGATCGGTAAGGCACAGTATCTGAACAAGGCGATGAAGGAAATGAACATTGCCACATTGGATGAACTTTATGCACAGATCAGCCGTGGCGGCACGCTGCTTTCCAAACTGGTAAATCTTCTGGCCGGTTACTTTACGGAAGACCGTAGAATCGAACAGAAGAAGGAAGAGGAAAAACAGAGAAAGCTGCTGGAAAGCAACGAAAGAAAAGAAAAAATCCAGCGTCATCAGCGCGAAAACCCTGGTATTGTCGTAAAAGGCATGGACAACCTGATGATTCGTGTATCCAGATGCTGCAATCCGGTTCCGGGTGACGATATCGTTGGCTTTATCACCAAGGGCAGAGGCATTTCCGTTCACAGGAAAGACTGCACCAATGTGGTATCTCTGCCGGAACACGAAAAAGCACGATTCATCGATGTGGAATGGGAAGACCTGAAGTTCGGCAAATCCTATAACACCGATATCTGTATCGTTGCCGCAGACAGAAAGGGCATCCTGGCCGATCTTTCCAGAGTCTGTGAAGATATGGATGTTCACATATCTGGAGTTAATGCAAAGAGCGGCAAAGACGGTCTTGCAAACATTACGATGACATTATCCATTACGAGCACCCATCAGATCCACAGACTGCTTCGTCAGCTGAGACAGGTGCCAAACGTAAGCAACGTATTCAGAGCAAGAGCGTAAAACAATAGAATTTGGGAGAACTATATGAGAGTATATCGATTTGTAACAGGCCCGATTCAGGTGAATACCTATCTGGCTTTTGACGAAACAAAAAAAGGCTTTATCGTTGACCCGGGTGGGTTTTCCTACGAACTCACCGGCGTGGTTGACCAGGAAGGCCTTGAAATAGAATATATCATCCTGACCCATGGACACGCCGACCACATCGGCGGTGTGGCTGAGTTTCAGGAAAAATATCCAAATGCAAAGGTCATCGCTTACACTGCAGAAAGAGATATGCTGGAAGATCCGGCATTAAACTCTTCTTATGATATTTACAGAAGAGCGATTACCGTAACGCCTGACAGATATGTCAGCGATAGAGAAACGCTGACGGTAGGAGATACAGAACTTACCTTCATTCATACACCTGGACACAGTCTGGGTGGTATGTGTATTCTGACGCCGGGATATGTGTTCAGCGGAGATACAATCTTCAGGGCATCCATCGGCAGAACAGACTTCTACGGTGGCAGCTTTGACCAGCTGGCAAAATCCATCAGAGAAAGATTATATATCCTGCCTGACCAGACACTGGTACTGCCGGGACATATGAGTGAAACAACCATTGGTTTTGAAAAGGAGCACAATCCATTTGTACCGAATTAAGATATTACATTTTGAAAAGACATATTTATTAAATGAACTGATTAAGATTTTCCTTCAGCCTGACCAGTACGAACTGACAGACGATACTACAGACAGCATGGATGATGCTGACTGCATCGTTTTCAACGAAGCAGGACATAGCGATATCAATCAGATCAAAAGGGAAATTTACGATACACTTTCCAAGCTGACTGGTCAGAAACCGGAATGGGGCATTCTGACCGGTGTCAGACCGGTGAAACTTTGCGGCGAAACCTATGAACTGCTGGGAGATGCCGATGCTGCAGTTGCTTTTCTCATGGAGAACTATTACCTATGTGAAGAAAAAGCCAGACTGATCATGGATATGTATCTTCATCAACAGGAATTCTGCGGCATCATAGAAGACAAAAGTGCCTGCGTCTATGTGGGCATTCCGTTCTGTCCAACCAGATGTGTTTACTGTTCCTTCGCTTCCAATCAGGTTCCGGATGCAGAAATTGCAAGATATCTGGAGGCACTGCTGAAGGAAGTAAAGCATGTGGGAAAACGCATGAAGGAGACAGGCATTGTACCGGAAACCATCTATATCGGTGGCGGTACGCCGACTACACTAAACGCCGGACAGCTGGACGTTTTGATTGAAACCATGAAAACATCCTTTGATATGTCCAAGGTCAAAGAGTTCACCATCGAAGCAGGTAGACCGGACACCATTACGGAAGATAAACTGTCTGTCATTGCAGGACACGGGATTACGCGAATCAGCATCAATCCACAGTCTATGAAAGCCAGAACCCTGGAACTCATTGGCAGAAGTCATGAACCGGAAGATATCGAGAAAGCCTTTGCCATGGCCAAAGCCCAGGGATTTGACAACATCAATGCCGACATCATCGCGGGACTGCCGGAAGAGAGTGTGGAAGACTTCGTTAACACACTGACGAAGGTCATTGAGCTGGATCCGGAGAGCATTACGGTGCACTGTCTGGCAGTGAAACGGGCTTCCAAACTGATAGAACAGGATCCCGGTTTCCACTACAAACAGGCGGAACTGGTTGCCGATATGCTGGCAGAGAGCAGAAGAATCCTGGCTGAAGCCGGATACGAACCATATTATCTGTACAGACAGAAGCATATGGCCGGTGCTTTTGAAAATGTGGGCTACTGCAAGAAAGACAAAGACTGCATCTATAACGTGCGCATCATGGATGAACACCAGATCAACATGGCGCTGGGTGCAGGGGGCATCAGCAAGATGTACTATCCGGAAGAGAACCGTCTGGAACGCGTTCCAAACGTAACCAACTATCAGGAATACATAAATCGTATTGACGAAATGTTAGATAGAAAAGAGAAAAATATATTTAAGGAGGTAAAATAATGACTACAATTATTGCACCAAAAGGAACAAAAGATATGTTACCTGCACAGGCACACAAATGGCACTATGTAGAGAAGGCATTTGCTGAAATCTGTGACAAGTACGGATTCAAAGAAGTAAGAACACCTTTGTTCGAACATACAGAACTGTTCAGAAGAGGTGTAGGTGATACAACAGACATCGTACAGAAGGAAATGTACACCTTCAACGATTATGCAGGCAGAAGCATTACGCTGAAGCCAGAAGGAACTTCCCCTGTAACAAGAGCATTCATCGAACACAAGCAGTATGCGGAAGTACAGCCTACGAAGTACTATTACATCACACCTTGTTTCAGATATGAAAAGCCACAGTCCGGCAGACTGAGAGCATTCCACCAGTTCGGTATCGAAATCTTTGGTACGCCAAACATGCTGGCTGACTCCGAATGTATCTGTTTAGGCTACGACTTCCTGCACAAGATGGGCCTGCACGATGTGAAACTGAAGATTAACAGCGTTGGCTGCCCAACATGCAGACAGAAACACAGAGAAGCGCTGAGAAAGTTCTTAGAACCTGTATATGATCAGCTGTGCGGCACCTGTAAGGACAGATTCGAACGTAACCCAATGAGAATCTTAGACTGCAAGTCTGAAATCTGTCAGGACTTAGTAAAAGACGCACCTGACATGCTGGATTACTTATGCGACGAATGCCACGATGCATTTGAAGATGTAAAGAGCAATCTGGATGCGATGGGCGTTGAATATATCGTAGATCCAAGAATCGTGAGAGGTCTGGACTACTACACAAAGACAGCATTTGAATTCGTTATCGACAGCAATGGCACACAGGGTACCGTTTGCGGCGGCGGCAGATATGACCACCTGATTGAAGAAATCGGCGGACCTCCAATCCCAGGCGTTGGCTTCGGTTTAGGTATCGAAAGACTGCTGATGCTGATGGATCAGTACGGCATTGAAATTCCGGAACCGGAACCTGTAAAGGTATTCATCGCCGTAATGGGTGACGATGCGAAGAAGTTCGGCATCAAGCTGATCAGAGAACTGAGAAATCACGGCGTAAAGGCTGAAATGGATACGCTGGCAAGAAACATCAAGGGCCAGTTCAAGTATGCAGACAGATTAGGCGCACAGTACACCATCGTAATCGGTGATAACGAACTGGCAGAAGGCGTAGTTTCCGTTAAGGAAATGGCAACTTCCACCCAGACACAGGTGAAATTAGAAGACCTGACAAAAGAATTAACAAAATAGGAGATCATGTTACATGGCAGAATTACTGAAGAGAACCCACATGTGCGGTACACTGACCGCAGCCAATGTGGATGAAGAAGTTGTATTAAACGGCTGGGTTGCCAAGCAGAGAAGCCTTGGCGGCCTGATTTTCGCAGACTTAAGAGACAAGACCGGTATCGTGCAGATCACATTTGACGACACCATTCCGGAAGAAGTGTTCAAACTTGCAGAGTCTCTGAGAAGCGAATACGTTATCGGCGTAAAAGGTATCGTAAAAGAAAGATCCGCAAAGAATCCGAACCTGCCAACAGGCGAAATCGAAGTTTTTGCGAAGGAACTGGTGCTGTATTCTGAATCCGAAACACCACCAATCTACATCAAAGACGACGATAACGTAGACGATAACTTAAGATTAAAGTACAGATACTTAGACTTAAGAAAACTGAAGATGCAGGAAAACCTGAAGTTTAGACACAAGGTAACTAAGGTTGCAAGAGACTACTTCGATGAAAACGGTTTCATGGAAGTGGAAACTCCGATTCTAATCAAATCCACACCGGAAGGTGCGAGAGACTACCTGGTACCGTCCAGAGTAAACCCAGGCAGTTTCTATGCACTGCCGCAGTCTCCACAGCTGTTCAAGCAGCTGCTGATGGTCAGCGGATGCGACAGATATATGCAGATTGCGAAGTGTTTCAGAGACGAAGACTTAAGAGCAGACAGACAGCCTGAATTTACTCAGATTGACCTGGAAATGTCCTTCGTTGATCAGGATGATGTCATCGCGATGCAGGAAGGCTTCCTGAAGAGAGTCTTCAAAGACTGTCTGAACGTGGACATTCAGACACCGTTCCCAAGAATTCCATACGATGAAGCGATGGAAAGATACGGCAGTGATAAACCTGATACCAGATTCGGTTTCGAACTGAAGTCCTTAAACGAAGTGGTGAAAGATACAGAATTCAAGGTATTTGCTGACGCATTAGCAGGCGGCGGCGATGTAAGAGGTATCTGTATCGACGGCGGCTCTCCAAAGTTCAGCCGTAAGGATATCGACAAGCTGACTGACAGAACAAAGGCATATGGTGCGAAGGGTGTCGTATGGCTGAGAGTGGAAGAGGGTGAATACAAGTCTTCTGTTAATAAGTTCTTTGATCAGGACCAGCTGGCGGAAATCGCAAAGGTTTTCGATGCAAAGGTTGGTGACTTAATTCTGATCGTTGCAGACAAGGCCAAGGTTGTTTTCGACAGCTTAGGCTTCCTGAGAAGACATATTGCTGATTTATTAGGTTTATTAGACGATACACAGTTTAACCTGTTATGGGTAACAGAATTCCCTATGTTCGAAAAGGATGACGAAACCGGTGAACTGAAGGCAATGCACCATCCGTTCACACATCCGAAGGAAGAAGACATCCCATTACTGGATACAGAACCTGAGAAGGTAAAGGCTGACGCTTATGACATCGTATTAAACGGCGTTGAACTGGGCGGCGGCAGCATCAGAATCCACGAAAGAGACCTGCAGGCAAAGATGTTCAAAGCACTGAACCTGACAGAAGAAGAATGTCAGGAAAAGTTCGGATTCTTATTAGATGCATTTAAATACGGTGCACCTCCTCACGGCGGCCTGGCTTACGGATTGGACAGACTGGTGATGCTCTTATGCGGACAGCACAGCATCAGAGAAATCATCGCATTCCCTAAAAACCAGAACGCACAGTGCATGGTATGTGAAGCACCGGGCACCGTAGAAGATGATCAGCTAGAAGAATTAGGCATCGCATTAAGATAACAGCTTAAGGTAACAGCGAGGTTAATATGGGCCAGATTGGAATATTAGGCGGCAGTTTTGACCCGTTCCATTACGGACATCTGTCCATTGCAAAAGCGGCATTGAAAGAGTGCGGTCTTTCCAAGGTCGTGCTGATGCCGACAAAGGTACAGCCCTTCAAATTGGGCAAAAAACGTGCCAGCGAGGAAGACCGGGTTAACATGGTCCGCTTAATCGCAAAGAAAAACGAAAACTTTGCAGTATCAACCATAGAAGCTTTCAGCCAGGATGTGTCTTATACTTATAAGACACTCCAGGCTTTGAGTGAAGAATATGGACGTGAAAAACTGCATTTTATCCTGGGTACAGATTCTTTCCTCAGCATTGAGACCTGGTACAGGGGAGAGGATCTTCTGCGAGAGTATTCCTTTATTGTCGGCGTCAGACCGGGCTACAAGGAAAACGAAACTGAGGAGAAAATGCGGTATTTCCAGGAGAAATATGGCACAAAGGTAAAGATTCTACATAATCGTGTATTAGAAGTATCTTCTACCGAGATTAAGGAAAGAATCAGGAACAAAGAGAGCATCCGCCAGTTTGTTCCCTATGAGATTGAAAGGTATATCGATGAACACGGACTCTATCAGGACCTATATTGAAAAGAATTTTTCGGAAAAGAGGAAGATTCATACAGAAGGAGTCAGACAGACGGCAATCCGCCTTGCTGAAAAGTACGGCGTAGATCCGGAAAAGGCTGAAATCGCGGCTTTGTTCCATGATATGTACAGAGGTGTGTCGGTTGACGTGCTGAATTATTATGTAAAGCACCTTGATCTGGACACAAAATATCTGAACAACGCCAATCTTGCCCACGGTAAGATTGCGGCAATCATCATGGAACGTGATTATGGCGTTACCGATGGGGATATCATCAACGCCGTAAGCTACCACACCACAGGAAGAGCCGGTATGTCTGAGCTGGAGAAGGTCATCTACATTGCAGACGCTATTGAACCGAACCGCCGTTATCCCGGCGTGGAGGAATTGCGCAAAGCCGTATGGGAGGACCTGGACCAGGCGTGCCTCATGTCGATAAATCATACAATACAATACGTTTCCGGTCAGGGGCACTATTTAGATCCTGACACGCTTTTGGCCAGAGATGATTTTATGAAGAAGGAGAAATGCAATGAATAACAAAGAATATGCACTGTTAGCTGCGAAGACACTTAGTGACAAGAAGGCTGCTGATATTGCCGCTATCGATATCGCGGAAAAAGCATCCTTTGCAGACTATCTTGTTATCGCTACAGGTAATTCTGACAGACAGGTGAACTCTCTCATCGACGATGTAGAAGATGCATTCGCAAAGAATGACCTGTTCGTAAAGAACGTAGAAGGCAAGCAGGGATCAGGCTGGGTTCTGATGGACTTCGGCGATATCATCGTCAACATCTTTACGAAGGAAATGAGAGAAAAATACGGAATTGAAAAAGTGTGGGGCGACTGTACTTTTTTAGATATTGAGGAGTAACAGGAAATGAACGAAAGATATAATCACGTAGAAATTGAAGGTAAATGGCAAAAATACTGGGAAGACCATAACGTATTTAAGACTGTAGAAGACGAAACAAAGAAGAAATACTATGTATTAGAAATGTTCCCATATCCATCCGGTAAGCTGCATATGGGTCACGTTAGAAACTATTCCATCGGTGACGTTATCGCAAGATGCCTGAAGATGCAGGGCTATAACGTACTGCATCCAATGGGCTTTGACTCTTTTGGTCTGCCTGCAGAAAACGCAGCAATCCAGCGTGGTGTAGAACCTGGAAAGTGGACATGGTCCAATATCGCCGAAATGGAAGAACAGCTGAAACAGCTGGGTCTGTCTTATGACTGGGACAGAGAAGTACAGACATGTAACCCTGATTACTACAAGTGGATGCAGTGGATCTTCATTCAGTTCTATAACAAGGGACTGGCATATAAGAAGGAAAACCCTGTAAACTGGTGTCCAAGCTGTCAGACCGTACTGGCAAACGAACAGGTTGTAGATGGCTGCTGCGAAAGATGTAAGTCTCCTGTAGGCAAGAAGAACCTGTCTCAGTGGTACTTCAAGATTACAGACTATGCAGAAAGACTGTTAGATAACCTGGATAAGCTGGACGGCTGGCCAAGCAAGGTTAAAGTGATGCAGAAGAACTGGATCGGTAAGTCCATCGGTGCTGAAATCGATTTCCCAATCGCAGACACAAACAAGCTGATGAAGGTCTTCACAACACGTGCGGATACATTATTCGGAGTAACATACATGGTAATGGCTCCAGAACATCCATACGTAATGGAACTGGTGAAGGGCACAGAATACGAAGCACCTGTTCTGGAATACTTAGATAAGGTTCAGCATATGAACGATATCGAAAGAACTTCCACAACCAACGAAAAGACTGGCGTATTCATCGGACACTATGCTGTAAACCCTGTAAACGGTAAGAAGGTTCCAATCTACATTTCTGACTACGTACTGATGGGTTATGGTACCGGTGCCATCATGGCCGTACCTGCCCACGACCAGAGAGACTTTGAATTTGCGAAGAAGTTCGATCTGGACATCATTCCTGTAGTTGATCCGGGAACAGATGAAATCGATGTAAACAACCTGACAGAAGCTTTTGCTGCTGAAGGTACGATGATCAATTCCGGTAAGTTCGACGGCATGAACAACAAAGAAGCCATCGAAGCTGTTATCAACTGGCTGGACGGTGAAGGTATCGGTAAGAAGACTGTGAACTACAGACTGCGTGACTGGCTGATTTCCAGACAGAGATACTGGGGTACTCCAATCCCAATGATTTACTGCGAACACTGCGGATGGGTTCCTGAAAAGGAAGAAAACCTTCCTGTATTACTGCCTGAGGACGTTGAATTTACAGGTACAGGCGCGTCCCCACTGACAACTTCCGCACACTTTGCTGACTGCAAGTGTCCGAAGTGCGGCGCAGATGCGAAGAGAGAAATGGATACTATGGATACCTTCCTGGATTCCTCCTGGTATTTCTTAAGATACTGCGATCCAAAGAATCCAAACGAAGCATTCAATAAGGAAAAGGCAGATTACTGGATGGATGTTGACCAGTACATCGGCGGCGTTGAACATGCGATTCTGCACCTGATGTATGCAAGATTCTTCCAGATGGCATTGTATGACTTAGGTCTGACAAAGTTTGAAGAACCGTTCAAAAACCTGTTAACACAGGGTATGGTAAACAAGGACGGACGTAAGATGAGTAAGTCCATCGGCAACGTTGTCAGCCCGGAAGAAATCATTACCAAGTACGGTGCCGATACTGCGAGATTATTCATCCTGTTCGCAGCACCGCCTGAAAGAGAATTAGACTGGTCTGATGCCGGCGTAGAAGGAAGTTACAGATTCTTAAACCGTGTATGGCGTCTGGTTTACGACTTCGCGCAGAACTGGCAGGGCGGCAGCGCGCCTTACGAAGTGAAGACTGCTGCTGACAAAGAACTGAACTACGTGCTGAACACTACAATCAAGAAGGTAACAGAAGACGTAGGCGGCAGATTCAGCTTCAACACAGCTATTTCCTCCATCATGGAATTAGTAAACGAGTTATATAAGTATAAGGAATTGGAAGATGCAAATCAGGCCTTCCTGGAAAAGGCGATTGAAACATTAGTTGTGATTCTGTCTCCATTCACTCCACATATCTGTGAAGAAATGTGGGAAGGACTGGGTTACACAGACTCTCTGAAGGATGTTCCATGGCCGGCTTATGATGAAGCAGCTTTAGTAAAAGATACTATCGAAATCGTTGTACAGATCAACGGTAAAGTAAAAGAAAAATTACATGTTTCTAACAATTTAAGCAGAGAAGACCTTGAAAAAGAAGCACTTTCCAATGACAACGTGAAAGCTTTGACGGAAGGTAAGAATATCGTAAAGGTAATTGCTGTTCCTAACAAGCTTGTAAATATTGTTATTAAGTAAAGGGGAAAGTATGAGAGATTACAACAGTAAAAAGCCATCCAGGAAGGTGGCGGGGAAGAAACCCCAGTCGAAGAGCAACAAGCCTGCGAAAGCGGCAAAAGCTGTGGCACCTGCGAAACCTTCTAAAAAGAAGAAGCAGGTACTGCCGATGAGAGGGTCTTCAAAACGAACTGTTGCAGTGCAGGAAAAGAATGAAAAGAAGGTCAGACTGGCAGATAATCTGAAAGTCATTCCAATTGGTGGATTGAATGAAATCGGTAAGAATATGACGGTCCTTGAATATAAGGACCAGATTCTTATCGTTGACTGCGGATTATCCTTCCCGGAAGACGAAATGTACGGTATCGACGTGGTAATTCCGGATTTCAGCTATCTGGAAAAACACGCTAATAAGATTATGGGGCTTGTGATTACACATGGTCACGAAGATCATATCGGTGCGGTTCCGTATTTGCTGAAGAAACTGAACGTTCCGGTTTACGGAACAAGATTAACCTTAGGGTTAATTGAGAATAAGCTAAAGGAACACGGGTTGAAAGGAAAACTGAACACCATCAAGGCAGGTCAGAAATTCCGTGTCGGTGAATTTAAGATTGAAGCAATCCGTACGACCCATTCCATCGCAGATGCCATCTGTCTGTACATTCAGACTCCGGCTGCAACCGTGTTCCATACGGGCGATTTTAAGATTGACTATACGCCAATCGACGGAGAACCTATCGACCTTGCAAAATTCGCTGAAATCGGCAAAAAAGGCGTTGATTTGATGCTCGCAGACAGCACCAATGCACTTCGTTCCGGATTCACGGCTTCCGAAAAGGTGGTAGGTACTACATTGGACGGAATCTTCCGCCAGGCAGATAAGCGTATTATTATCGCAACCTTCTCTTCCAACGTACACCGTGTGCAGAAAATCATCGAGCTGGCCGTGAAATACGGCAGAAAGTTTGCTGTATCCGGCAGAAGTATGGAAAACGTCGTTGCTTTGGCCGTGGAACTGGGTTACCTGAAGATTCCGGCAGGCACTTATGTGGACTTGAATAAGACAAAGAATATTCCGGATGATCAGCTTGTCATCATTACGACAGGCAGTCAGGGAGAGCCGATGTCTGCACTGTCCAGAATGGCAAACGATGAGCACCGTAGTGTAAAACTGAAGAAGGGTGACATGGTTATCCTGTCTTCCACACCGGTACCGGGCAACGAGAAGACGGTTTCCACCGTTGTAAACAGACTCTTCGAAAAGGGAGTCAATGTGATCTACAATGATATTGCGGATATTCACGTCTCCGGACATGCGTGTCAGGAAGAGCTGAAACTGATCCATACGCTGATTAAGCCGAAGTTTTTCATGCCGGTCCACGGTGAATTCAGACATCTGGTGCAGCATTCCGTAATTGCGGAATCCATCGGTATGAAACCAGACAGAATCTTCATTCTGGCCAATGGCGATCAGCTGACCATCGACAAAAAGCACGCGATGAAGTTCCAGAATGTGGCCAGTGCCGAAGATATTCTGGTAGACGGTCTGGGCGTAGGCGATGTAGGCAACATCGTTCTCCGGGACAGAAAGCTTCTGTCAGAATCCGGACTCCTCATCGTAGTGGCTGCCATCGACAGAGCTTCCGGCGAACTGGTTTCCGGACCGGATATCGTATCCAGAGGTTTTGTCTATGTGAGAGAAAACGAAGACTTGATTAACGACGCAAAAGATCTGGCAAGGGCATCCCTGGAAGCTGGCCTGGCTGCAGGCAACAGAGACTGGAACGGATTGAAGAACCTGGTTCGTGACGATTTACGGAAGTTTATCTTCACGAGAACCAAGAGAAGTCCGATTATCCTGCCGATTTTCTTAGATGTTTAATGGAGGTAACGATGAACGTATATGATCAGGCACACAATTTAGCCAGAGCAATCAAGGAATCCGAAGAGTTCAAACAGTATGACTACCTGAAGAAAGTCATCGACCAGAACGAAGAATTAGCAAAAATGATTAAGGATTTCCAGGCAAAGCAGTTTGAAATGCAGGCCAAGCAGATGATGGGAGAAGAAATGGCACCAGACATGATGCAGACCATTCAGGAACTGTATCAGATTATCATGACAGATCCGACAGCGTCCCAGTATATGCAGGCTGAAATGCGTTTCTCTCTGATGATGAACGACGTCTATAAGATTTTAGGCGAAGTTATGGGACTTGGAAATATGCAATAATCGCCATATCTGTTGAAATATCACGAACGGTATGGTATAATACAGGTTAGTTTAGTAGAAAATTTATAAGAAAGCGAGAATAGACCCATGATTTATGCAAGTGATTTTAGAAAAGGCATGACTTTTGAAATTAACGGCGATCCACATGTAGTTGTTGATTTCCAGCACGTAAAGCCAGGTAAGGGCGCTGCGTTCGTTAGAACAAAGTATAAGAACATCTTAACAGGTGCAACAAGAGAAGAAGCATTCAATCCGGATGACAAATTCCCTAAGGCACACATCGAAACAAGAAAGATGCAGTACCTGTACAACGATGGTGACCTGTACTACTTCATGGATCCTGAAACATATGATCAGATTCCTTTAGCATATGATCAGGTTGAAGAAGCTATGAAGTATCTGAGAGACAACGATGAAGCTACAATCAAGTTCTACAAGGGAAGCGCATTCTTAGTAGAAGCTCCAAACTTCGTAGACTTAGTAGTAACTGAAACAGAACCAGGCGTAAAGGGCAACACTGCTACAAACGTTACAAAGGCTGCTACAGTTGAAACTGGTGCAGTAATCCAGGTTCCTATCTTCATCGAAGCAGGTGAAAAGATCCAGATCGACACAAGAACTGGCGAATACTTAGGCAGAGCAAAATAGTTAAAAAACATCTGAAAGGGACGTAGCGATGCGTCCCTTTGTTTTAGTAAAGGACACAGAAATGAACAACCTACAATCCAAGAAAAAGATCATCGCAATCGTATCCGCAATCGTTGCCGTCTGCATTCTCGGCGGCGTTGTTTTCTTTGTTTCCGGCCTTGGTGCCGTATCAAAGGATGACACGGCAGATGTCGTTGTAACCGTGGAATCCGGAAGCGGTGCCTACGATATCCTCTATGCTTTAGATGAAGCCGGACTGGTAAAGAACGGTTTCTGCGGTAAGCTGTACATGAAATTCTTTGCACCGGATACGTTGCAGGCCAATACATACGTGTTAAACAAGACCTTATCTTTGAAAGAGCAGGTGAACATCATCGCAACCGGTGATCTTCATTATGTGCAGAGCAGCAGATTTACGATCATCGAAGGCGCCACATACAAAGACGCCGCAGCTGCGATTTCCAAAACCCTTGGTTTCAGCGAAGAGGAAATCATTGCAAAGTGGTCCGATACTGCATTCTTAAAAGAACTGATTGGCGAATACTGGTTCCTGACAGAAGAAATCCTGAAAGACGGCATCATTTGCCCGTTAGAAGGCTATCTCTATCCTGAAACCTACACTATCATGGACTCCGATCCTGACATTGAGGGTGTAACCAGGATGATTATGGACTTAACAGGCAGCCAGCTGGAACCTTTGAAGGAGGATATTCCATCTTTAGGCATGTCCTGCCATGAATTCCTGGCCTTTGCTTCCGTTGTAGAAAACGAGTCCTTGTTCGAAGAGGACAGAGCAAAGATTGCAGGTGTGTTCATGAACCGTCTTAAGAAAGACATTGCGCTGCAGAGCGACATCACCGTATTATACGCTCTGGGCGAAAAGAGAGTCGATGTTACCTATGCGGATTTAGAAGTAGACTCTCTGTACAACACTTACAAACACGCAGGTCTGCCGGTCGGTCCGGTATCCAATCCGTACATAAAGACCATGGAAGACTGCATCAACTACGAAAAACACGATTACTACTACTTCTTTGCGACAGAAGACGGTAAGGTGCTGTACACAAAGACCCTTGCTGAACATGAGCAGGTCGTAGAAGAGAATCTGTGGTACTAAGGAGTTATTAATTTGAAAAATATTACGAATGATAAAGTAACTGCATATATATGCCAGTATTATCATCCTGTTAACGAGGATCTGGCACATTTGAGAGAAATCGGTGAACGTGATAACGTACCGATCATTCTCAAGGAGACAGAGATGATCCTGACAACGTTGTTAAACCTGAAGCGTCCTGCGAAGATTCTGGAAATCGGTACGGCAATCGGATATTCATCCATCTACTTCGCCACTGTCTGTCCGGAAGCTGAAGTCTATACTATCGAAAAGAACGAGCAGATGCTGCAGGCAGCAAGACATAACATCGCTGAATCCGGTTTTGAAAACAGAATTCATTCTCTGTTTGGCGATGGACAGGAACAGATTGAAAAGCTGGCGTCACAGGGTATTACCGGTTTTGATTTTGTCTTTATTGACGCTGCAAAGAGTCACTACAGAAGATTCTTTGATGCTGCTGTCAGCGTATGCGTTCCGGGCGCACTGATTGTTTCTGACAACGTGCTGCAGAGAGGGATGACCGTAGCGGATGAATACGATACGCACGGCAAACACAAAACCAATTCCAGAAATATGAGAGAATTCGTAGAATACATCACGAGCGACCAGGACTACCATACTTCCCTGATGAGTATCGGTGACGGCCTTGCGATTTCTACGTATAGGGGAGACTATGAAGAATAAATTTGAATTACTTGCCCCTGCAGGGGATTTAGAAAAACTGAAAACGGCCATTATCTATGGTGCCGATGCGGTATATTTCGGAGGCGAAATGTTCAGCCTTCGTGCCGGTGCAGGCAATCTGACACTGGACGAGATGAGAGAAGGAGTCGCTTTTGCCCACGAACGCGGCAAAAAATGCTACCTGACCATCAATATTTTCGCCCATAACGAAGACATCGAGCCACTGACAAAGTATTTAGAGGACATCAGAGAAATCGATATCGATGCGTTCATCGTATCCGATCCCGGTATTGTTGACCTGATTCAGGAAGTGATTCCTGGTGCCGAGATCCATCTGAGTACCCAGGCTAACATGACAAACTACAGAACGGCTAACTTCTGGCACAAGATGGGCGTAGAAAGACTGGTTCTTGCGAGAGAACTGACTTTCAAGGAAATCAAGGAAATCAGAAAGAACATTCCTGCGGATATGGAACTGGAAGCTTTTGTACACGGAGCTATGTGCATTTCCTATTCCGGCAGATGCCTGCTCAGCAACTTCATGATTGAGCGTGATGCTAACAGAGGTGCCTGTGCACATCCATGCAGATGGAAGTATGCGCTGGTAGAAGAAAAGAGACCAGGCGAATATTATCCAGTAGAAGAAGACGAAAGAGGCACCTATATCCTTAATTCCCGGGATTTATGTATGATCGAACATCTGCCAGAAATCATCGAAAGCGGCATCATGAGTGCGAAAATCGAAGGCAGAATGAAGAGTGTATTCTATGTTGCAACGATTGTACACGCTTACAGAAAGGCAATCGACGCATACTTTGCAGATCCGGAGAATTACAAGTTCAATCCGGAATGGATGAATGAGCTGAAGAAAGTGAGCCACAGAGAATTCACGACCGGCTTCTACTTCGATAAGCCAACCAACAAAGACCAGAACTACCAGACAAGCGCATATACCAGAGATTATTCTTTCGTCGGCGTAGTCAGAAGCTACGACGAAACATCCGGTTATGCGGTAGTAGAGCAGAGAAATAAGATGTCTGTCGGCGAAGAAATCGAAGTCTTTGGACCTGATATTGAGTTCTTTGCACAGGATATCACAGAAATGTATGATAACGAATCCGGTGAACCAATCGAATCTGCACCGCATCCGCAGCAGATTATCAAAATGAAGATGGCGCAGCCGGTAAAACCGAACTATATTTTACGTAAGAAAAAATAAGGAGTGTGAGATTGATGACTACTGATATCGGTAGTTTACCTGAGGGATTACTGTTTACACTGATTTTTATTGCCATTTTGCTGAACGGACTGATCGTTCTTTCCAATACGGCGCTGAATACCGTGAACCGGAACAAGATTAAACAGCTGCTTCATGACCCTGACAGATCCAAAAAGGCAGAACAGCTGGTGAATCTGTTGGAAAAACCTTCCGAATACCGTTTTACCAACAGACTGCTTAGCTATATGTTCATCGGCACCGGTATGTATTTTTCCTTGCAGCTTCCGTATAACAATGCGTTATCTTTCGCGCTGTTCATCCTTTGTAATGTTACCTTTGCAGAATACTTTACAAGAAAACTTGCACAGCAGCACAGCATGGGAATCGCGTTCAAGGTAACCGCAATGGAGGAAACGCTGGTTATTCTTCTGAAGCCTTTCGTATTCCTGCTGACTGTTCTGGCAAATATGTTCCTGCGCCTGTTCCGTCAGGAAACAAATGTGGATTTCAGCGGTTATTCAGAAGAAACCGTAATGTCCATTTTGGAAGAAGGGCAGCAGACCGGCGCCATCAAGGAAGAGGGCAAGAAGATGATCAACAGTATCTTTGCGTTCGACGATGAACTGGCATATGAAATCATGACACCGAGAACAGACGTCTTCGTCATCGATATCAACGACCCGGTAGATGAATACCTGGACGAGCTGATGGAACTACGCTACTCCAGAATCCCGGTTTGCGAAGATGACACCGACAATATCATCGGTATTCTGAACATCAAAGACTACCTGATTCAGGCCAGAACCGCCGGTTTCGACAAGGTTGACATCAGAAGCATTCTGAGAAAGGCATATTTTGTGCCGGAAACGAAGAATATCGACTCTCTGTTTATCGAATTCCAGAAGGAAAAGCAGCATATCGCAATCCTGATTGATGAATATGGCGGATTCAGCGGTATCGTTACCATGGAAGACATTGTAGAAGAAATCGTTGGGGATATTAACGACGAATACGACGAAGAAGAACAGATTGTAGAGAAAGTTAACGATAATATATTTATTGTTGATGGCGACGTTTCCTTAAACGACTTACAGGAAGATTACAATATCAATCTGGTTTCCGATACCAGTGAGACCATCGGCGGCTTCATCATCGACTTATTGGGCGAAATTCCAGATGACGGCGATGAAAACCGCGAAATCGAACTGGATCAGTATATGCTGACCATCCTGTCTGTACGTGAAAGACGTATCGAAAAGGTAAGAATCGAAATCAAAGCATTAGAAGAAGCTGAAAAGGAAGATGAACAACAATAATCTTACAATTGGAATATTAGCACATGTGGATGCCGGAAAGACGACCCTGTCCGAAGGCATCCTTTATCAGCAGAAAAGCATCCGTTCTATGGGTCGTGTCGATCATGGCGATGCTTTTCTGGACACTTATCAGTTGGAGCGTGCGAGGGGAATTACCATATTCTCCAAGCAGGCTGTTTTTTCGTTGGGAGATTTTCAGGTTACGCTGCTGGATACACCGGGACACATGGATTTTTCGGCAGAAATGGAGCGTACGTTGCAGGTTCTGGACTATGCCATTCTGGTAATCAACGGCGCAGACGGGGTAACCGGATATGTAAAAACACTGTGGTCCCTGTTAGAACGGTACCGGGTGCCGGTATTCCTCTTCATCAACAAGCTGGACCAGGTTGGCGTTGACCTGGACAAGGTGTATGAAACCCTGCAGGAAAGCCTGGATGAACGCATTCTGCTGTGGGATACGGAAGATGCTGAACTCCATGAGAAGATGGCGCTGACGGACGAGACTGCACTGGAAGAACTGTTAGAATCTGCGGCGCTGTCACTGGAAACCATGCAGCGTCTTGTGGCAGATCGTAAGATTTTCCCTTGCTTTGGTGGCAGTGCACTGAAAATGGAAGGCGTCGACGGCTTCCTGGATGGCATTGCATCCATGGTCCGTCCTTCATCGCACAACGATGCCTTCGGTGCCAGAGTGTTCAAAATCACCCGCGATGACAACGGCCAGAGACTGACACATATGAAGATTACAGGCGGAACGCTGGCGGTCAAATCCGTCATAGGAGAAGAGAAGATCAATCAGATCAGGATCTATAATGGAACGAAGTTTACTGCCGTAGACAGTGCCGAGGCAGGCATCATCTGCGCCGTAACAGGCCTGGATCAAAGCTACATCGGCCAGGGTCTTGGATTCGAGGATGGAGGGAAAAAGCCTGTTCTCGACACGGTACTGAACTATCAGGTTCTGCTGGAAGATGGACAGGATCCATACAAAGCTTACGAGAGACTTTCGCTGCTTTCGGAGGAGATTCCGGAGCTTCACGTGGTCTGGGGCGCCGCAAATTCCGAAATCCAGCTGCAGCTGATGGGGGAAGTGCAGGCTGAAATCATTCAGTCCATTGTACAGGCGCGATTCGGCATGAATATCGCCTTTGGCACGCCATCCATTTTATATAGAGAAACCATCGAGAATAAGGTGGAGGGGGTTGGTCATTTTGAGCCCCTCCGTCATTATGCGGAGGTCCATCTGATCATGGAACCGCTTCCAGCGGGCAGCGGACTGGTCTTTGACTCAAGCTGCAAAGAAGATGATTTCGACAGGAACTGGCAGCGTCTTGTCATGGGACACCTGTCCGAACGTCAGCATCCCGGCGTACTGACCGGTTCCCCGATAACGGATATGAAGATTACTCTGGCGGCAGGGAAAGCCCATCTGAAACATACAGAGGGCGGTGACTTCCGTCAGGCAACATACAGAGCAGTTCGACAGGGACTGCGCAAAGCGAAGTGCCGGCTGCTGGAGCCATATTATGACTTCAGGCTGGAGCTTTCTATGGATCTGGTTGGCCGTGCCATGTCAGATATTCAGCAGATGTACGGCACCTGCAATCCACCGGAAACCGTCGGCGAGGCAGTCGTATTGACAGGAGAGGCTCCTGTTTCCACTATGAACGGCTATCACCGTGATGTGATTAGCTACACGAAAGGTCAGGGCAGACTCTACACGGTATTCAAAGGCTACCTGCCTTGTCATAATCAGGATGAAGCCGTGGCTGCAATCGGCTACGATGCCGATACAGATCCTGACAATCCAACAGGATCCGTATTCTGTTCCCATGGAGCCGGAACATACATTCCATGGGATGAGGTAGAAAAGTATATGCATATTCCAGGCGTTCTAAAGGAAACAAAGGAACACGCTGATACTTTCAGCCGTGCCTACACGACGACTTCCCGTCAGTATACCGACGAGGAACTGACGGCCGTGTTCCAGCAGACCTACGGAGTCAGCAAGCGGGAAAAGAACCATTTCAAGCGGTCGCCGAAGGTCATCAAAGGAGACGCATACTTTGGTAATGGTCCGGGACCACGGGTCAAAAGCCCGCTGAACAATGCTGCGGCGGAAGAGATTCTCGTCGTTGACGGCTACAACATCATCTTCGCCTGGGATGACCTGAAGGAAATGTCTAAGCTGAACCTGGAAAGCGCCAGAGACATGCTGATCGATATTCTCAGAAACTATCAGGGATACACGGGTAAGAAGATGCTTGTCATCTTTGATGCCTATAAGAATCCGGGAAGCATCGGACACAGGGAACAGTGGGACGACCTGGAAGTTGTCTATACCAAAGAAAACGAAACCGCCGACCACTATATAGAGAAATTCGTAGTGGAAAACGTGAAGAAATACCGCATTACCGTCGCAACCTCCGACGGACTGGAGCAGATGCTGATCTTCGGGCAGGGCGCACTGCGTATGCCTGCGAGAGAGCTGCGGGAGCGTGTCATCTCTGCAAACAGGGAAATGCGGGAGAAATATTTAGGAAAGTAGGAAGAGATCAATGCAAAACTATTTATCAAGTGTCAATGCGGGCGCATTCTATCTGATCGTCGCATTGGTGATGCTGTTTATTACGGCAATGTGCCTGGTATTTTTGGAAAAAAGTTACCGCGCCGGCATCAAAATCGGCATGGACCCAAAGGTCTTACGCAAGACCATTACGGCAAGTGCAACCTTTACGCTGCTGCCGTCCATCAGTATCCTATTGGGTGTTATCGCCTTATCCGGTACCCTGGGTGTGCCGTTTTCCTGGCTGCGTCTGTCCGTCATCGGTGCGCTACAGTATGAACTGAATGTGGCGGAAATCGCGGCACAGAGCGTGGGGCTTTCCGGTCTGAATCTGGGCGAACTGAACATGAGTGCCTTTGTTACTATCGCGCTGGTGATGACATTTGGCATCTTAGGCGGCGTATTCTGCTGCATCTTCTTCTTGAAGAAATACCTGGGTAAACTGCAGGCGAAGCCAAAAACAGAACCGGTCGAAGGAGAGGCGGAAACAAAGAAGAAACCTGGATTTGGTGCACACGCAACTACTGCCATGTTCGTGGGTCTGTGCGCGGCATACATCGGCTCCTATATCGGCAAGCTGACACCGGCCGGCGGCTCTGATTTCATGCCGATGATTGTAGCTGTTATCGCAGCGATCTGTATGGCGGTATTTGAATTTTTTATCCAGAAGAAGAACATGTTGGTGTTAGAAAACTTCAGCCTGGCGGCAAGTATGCTCTTTGCCATGACGGCGGCTGTTTTCATCAACATGGCGTTATAGAAGGGAGGCGTCAGATATGAATACAAGAGAAAAAGAAATATTCTTTACTGAATTCAATAACGGTCTCCACAGAATCGGCAGAATCACGCTGATACTTGCGGTTGCCATGCTTGTAGCTGTTCCTTTTGTCATCGGTATGATGAACGGCGTATCTCCTGACTGGGGCGGATTCTTATCCGGTTTCGCAAAGGTTGGGATTATCTATATTCCTGTTGCCATCGTGGAATTCCTGGTGTATACGCCGATGCTGGGGGTAGGGGGAAGCTACCTGTCCTTTATCACCGGTAACGTAACCAACATGAAGATCCCTTGCGTGATGAATGCCAAGGAAATCGCCGGCACGGAATCTGGAACGCCGGAGCACGAAATTATCTCCACCATCAGTGTGGCGACTAGTGCAATTGTAACGACGCTGGTTATCGTGGCAGGTGTGGTTTTACTGGTGCCACTGCAGCCGGTTCTGCAGGCGGAAGTGCTTCTTCCGGCCTTTAATAACGTGGTGCCTGCGTTGTTCGGTGCTCTGGGACTGAAATACTTCATCAAGAGTCCGCAGATTGCAGTGATCCCACTGGTTCTGATGAGTGCTCTGTGCGTTCTGGTTCCTGCGGCTATCAGTCAGACGTCTCTGCTACTCATTCCAAGCGGCGGCCTGGCGCTACTCATCGGCTTCGTATTATTTAAGAAAGACAAACTCTAAAGAGGTGAACAAATATGAAAATCCTGTTATACATCATCGCTGCAGTCATCCTGTTTCTGCTTCTGGTCGTTTTGAAGACAGCGCTGTTGAAGCCGACTGCCGCAAAAGACGCGAAAGTACAGTTAGACACCAGTGAACGTGCAGAAAGATACGGCAGAATCCTGTCCACCATGGTACAGAAGGAGACCATCTCCGGCCGTGACCAGGAAGACAGAACCAAATACTATGAATTCCATGAAATTCTGGCGGAGTTATTCCCGCTGGTGCATCAGCAACTGGAAAAGACCGTGTTAAACGGCAGCCTGTTATTCAAGTGGAAAGGCTCTGGTGATGGAGATCCCATCATGCTGATGAGCCATCAGGACGTGGTTGAAGCCACAGGAGAATGGGAGCATGATCCGTTCAGCGGTCACATCGACGAAACAGGCCGTGTATGGGGCAGAGGTACCGTAGATACCAAGGCCAGCCTGATGTGCATCTTCCAGTCTGTGGAAGAACTGCTGGCTGAAGGCTTTGTGCCTGCCTGTGATGTATATATTGCAAGCTCATGCACGGAAGAATGGTCTGGTGAAGGCGCACCGCTTACCTGCCAGTATCTGAAGGACAATGGTGTGGAACTGAAGCTCCTGCTGGACGAAGGCGGTATGATCTTAGAAGAGCCTGTTGGCGGTGTCAAAGGTACATACGGCATGGTCGGCATCGTGGAAAAAGGCTACGGCGACGTGAAGTTTACGGCCCACGGCCACGGCGGTCACGCCAGCGCACCGGGCAAAAATACGCCGCTGGTACGTCTCGGCAAGTTCATGTGCGACGTGGAAAAGAAGAATCCGTTCGACGCACAGTTCACGCCAACCGTTCAGGAAATGTTTACCAGAATGGCACCCAACATGGTATTCTACATGAAGCTGCTGTTCTCCAACATCTGGCTGTTCAAACCGCTCATCATCAAGCTTCTGCCTGCAGTCAGCTCTGCGGCTGCGGCTATGCTCCGTACGACCCTGGCATTCACCATGGCAAAGGGTGCAGACGGCGCCAACGTGCTGCCACAGGAAGCGTCTGTAGTGGGTAACATGCGTTTCATCCAGCATCAGCCTAACAAGGAAAGCCTTGACTGCATCAGCAAAATCGCTGCCAAATATGACATCGAAACAGAAGTCATCTATCAGGATGACCCTTGTCCGATTGTGGATTTCAAAGGCGAACAGTTTAAGCTGATCGAAGCCGTTGCTGCAGACGTGTATCCGGGAGTCGGCATCTGTCCATACGTTATGACAGGCGGAACCGACGCCAAATTCTACAGCGACGTTTGTAAGAACGCCATTCGTTTCGCACCGCTGTACATCGACGAACAGCAGTATGAAAGCATCCACGGCCTCAATGAAAACATCTATCAAGGCACGTTGCCGATGGGCGTGGATTTCTATAAAGAAGTGATTAAGAGAAGCTAGCTTATAAAGATGAATAAATCCCCATAGAATGCAGTATGAATTGCTTTTATGGGGATTTTTCTTGTGTTTATTTATACATACTTTTTACGAGATAGTTTGCTATAACGATTTATATACTACTTAACATCCTCTTTATTCCAAGTTTTACAACGAAATTTTGTTAAATTAAAATCCTATTAGTGGTCGTATACAACAGCCCATGGTTGTTGTATAATAATATCTATACTATAAAACTCGTAAACAATAAGGAAAAGGGAGGCATTCAGAATGAAATATAAAAAACTACTTTTCATTATGGTGTTGATTATTTCAGTAATGTTATCTGGTATTACTGTAAATGCGCAAGAAACAGAGTTTGCTGGCGGCACAGGTTCTGTGGAGAATCCGTATCAAATTTCAAATAAATATCAATTGGATCATGTTAGAAATTACCCCAATGCAAACTATATATTGATAAATGATATTGTTTTTACGGATAGCGACTTTCAGACAGGAGGTCAATTCTACAATGATGGAGAAGGGTGGGTTGAAATTCCAACGCTCTCTGGAACATTGAATGGAAATGGACACAGCATTGTCAACTTATATTGCAGAAATAGCGGTGTGTATTTTATTAGTGAAATCACTACATCGGGCGCTTTGATCAACATGGAATTCAAAAATATTGACATGAATGCTGGTGGTTTTGAAGGAGATGCAATGTCGAATATTCAAGCGATAGTGAAAGATAATTACGGAACAATCGAGAATTGTTTTGTTCATGGTAAAGCCGGAGGCGTTTACGTGAATGGCTTTGCATATAAGAATTACGGTACGATTTCACGATGTGTATCGAATCTTCAACTGCTTGGATGCATGGATTCATGGGCATTTTCATCAGAAAACTACGGAATAATCGAAAACTGTTTAAACCTCTCTGTAGATACATTTTATTGGGGTAATAAAAAAGGCGGTATTGCGACAGGAACTGGTACAATTCGTAATTGCGTAAGCATTGGTGGTCATAAAAACATGGTTCCTTTTCGCGATAATGCAAATGCTGACTGCTATTATATCGCTACATATAATGTGAAAAATGCTGGGAAAGCTACTGCTGTTCCTATAGAACGTTTGGGTGAAAAAGATGCATTTCCAACCCTGGATTTTCAACAAATATGGGAAATGTCTTCGTCTCAGGGATTTCCTGTTTTGAAGAATAATCCAAGTTATGATTATTTTACTGGATTAGCAAATATCTCTAAACCAATTTCAAATTTAAAGGTAGAAGGACACAGCTACAATAGTATCAAATTAAGCTGGGACCCGGTTCCAGGTGCTTCTGCCTATTATATTACATCAAACAAAAATTGGCAGTCTCCATTAAACTACGAGGATATTATTACAAAAAATACAGAATATATCGATCAAAACTTAGCAGTTTCTCTTGCTGTAAGTGGATATCCTGGAAACGCAAAACCAAACTTTGACTACTATGTTATCCCGTTATTTGAAAATAATGATATGTACTTCTTTGGTACATATAGTGCATATGGTTCGGGGAAAGCTGTTGATTTAAGTTCTGAATCCGAATATGCTGATTATACTGTTCCGGTATTAAAGTCTATCGAATTATTATCGCCGAAGGCTTTTAAACCAGGAACCTGCGATTTGAGAATTGTTGCAGACGATTTTGGAAGCGGGATTGAAACGATTACAGTTGAAATCGGATATAACACTACCAATATCTCTCATACTTTTTATCTGGACCAGGTAAAAGAACTAGATAGCGTATTTAAATTCCCTGTACCAATGGAAATCGACAGTTCTATATCAGATGTTAAAGTCCCGGTTGAAACAGGAGATTATATCATTCGTTCCATCGTTTTGAAAGATGCGGCAGGAAATGAAGAACATATAGGGGACACCTTGGGTGGAGTTTTTGGAGCGGAGATACTTCCTGATAAAACTGTACATATCGATGATGAATTTGATGTAGAGTTTACCGGTTATTTATCAAATATTTCCGTTGCAGACCAATTAACGAAAATGCCTGAAGGAAAAACGGTTGTATTAAAAATTAACGAAAAATCCAGGGGTATTTTAAAGAAAGAGATCCTGGATGCAATCAAGGGGCAGGATAAAACCATTGTCGTGTATGCAGATGACAATGCGAGTATGCAGTGGGTATTCTACGGAAAGGATATCACCGGAGCAACAAAAGATATCAATATCAACGTAAAATCCGAAAAGATAAACGGAAACAGGTTTGGCAGTAAATACGATATAATTAAGCTGGAATACGAAGACAATGGAAAACTGCCAGGTATAATCCAGTTCAGACTAAAATCTAAATATATCAGTGCGATCAACAATTCCAAGGATGATCTATTCTTGTATTATGATAACGGTAAAAAGCTTAATTTAGAACAAAGCAACTGTCCGATTATTAAAGATGGTTCCAATAACTGGTGCTATGTTGATTTGAGCCATAACTCAACATTTTATTTAAGTTCTGAAAAACTGACCAAATACGAGGGCACAGCTTTTAAGGGAAAGATTAAGCTTTCCAAGTCAGAATATGTGTATACAGGTAAAGTAAAAAACCCAAAACTGACTGTAAAAACGAGCGATGGCAAAACGCTGAAAAAGGGAACTGATTACACTGTTTCCACTCCGAAAGGCAGAAAAGCCATTGGCAAGTATACCTACACGGTAACATTTAAAGGAAACTATTCTGGTAAGAAAAAAGTGACATTGACAATCAAACCGACGGCACCGACATTAAAAAAGCCTGCAGCCACAAAAAAGACAATTACAGTCAAGTGGAAAAAGGGTACGAAGGCACAGGCTTCTGGCTATCAGGTTATGATTGCAACCGATAAAAAATTTAAGAACGCGGTAAAAAAGTACAGCGTAAAAAGCTACAAGAAGACATCTAAGAAGATTTCTAAGCTGAAAACAAAGAAAACGTACTACGTAAAAATCAGAACTTACAAGACTGTGAAGGGTATCAAGATTTACTCCGACTGGTCTAAGGTAAAACAAATTAAAACAAAATAATCAATCCATAGAGACTCCGTTTATCGGGGTCTCTATTTTTGTCCCCAAAAACCACGCATATCTCTTTGTCCAAGGCATATATTGTTACAAATGCAGAAAGGACAAGACGCTATGAATCATTTGGAACAGGTTTTCTCCTGTTTTCCCCAGCAGATCCGGCAGCAGATCAGCACGCTGGATCCATTTACCAGACAGCATCTGCAGGAAATCCGGGTCTACAAGAACAGGGAAGTTCAGGTCTTTGCCGACAACAGGCGTATGCAGCTTAGCGGCGTCATCAAAGGCAGCGACATCAACAATATCCTCAACAATCTGATGAAGTTTTCTTATTACGCCTATGAGGAAGACCTGGCCAAAGGTTTCATTACCATCGACGGAGGTCATCGTGTCGGCATCTGCGGCAAAGCCGTCATGGAGAAGGGCAGGGTAACGCTGCTGCGGGAAATCAGTTCATTTAACATCCGTTATGCAAAGGAAATCATCGGCTGCAGCGACACGGTGATGCACCATGTCATTTCAACAGACAATGCAATACATAATGTAATCATCGTCTCTCCGCCCGGTTGCGGCAAGACCACGATGCTGCGCGACATCGCACGGAATCTCAGCCTGAAACACTACAAAGTTGCCATCTGCGACGAGCGTTCAGAGATTGCAGGTATGCACGATGGAATCTCCAGCTATCACTTCGGTCCCATGGTGGACGTCCTGGACGGCTGTCCCAAGGCGGAAGGCATGATGATGCTGATTCGCTGCATGTCGCCGGACGTCATCATTGCAGACGAAATCGGGAGGCCAGAAGACATGAAAGCTATTGAAACATGCCGCCACGCCGGTGTTTCCATCATCACGACGGCTCATGGCTATTCCATGGAAGATATTGACGCTATCCATTTTGACAAGGTCATTTTCTTGCAGGACCGGCCCCATCCGGGCAGCGTCAGGGAGGTCATCGATGTATAAATGTATCGCAATATTACTAATGTTTTCGTGCTGCTCCATCATCGGATTGTTTCAGTCCGGGCAGCTGATGAGACGAAAGAAACTATTGTTACAGTACAGGGACCTGCTCCAGAAACTGGACACGGAGATGGGGTATTTCAAAGAGCCACTGCCATTGATTTTCCAAAGGCTCCAGACTGCGGATAATGAACCCGTGGATATTTTGCTGCGGCAGTGTCTTCTGCAAATGAGGGACAGTTCCGCGAGCATTTCAGAGCTATGGGGCAAGGCTGTAGAATCTGCCTATGAGAATGAGCCGCTAAAAACAGACGATATCGCCGTCTTTTCTAAATGCGGCGCATTCCTCGGCCAAAGCGATTTTCAAAGCCAGAAAGGCCATTTTACGCTCCTGCAGGGGGAATTAGAGAAGCAGATCCGGGAAGCGGAGGAGAATATCAGAACAAAGGGCAGCCTGTACAGCAAAGCCGGCTTTTCCATCGGCGCCGTCATTGCCATCGCCTTACTATAACGCTACACGAAGGAGAACATATATGGATGTAACCGTTATCTTCAAAATCGCCGCCATCGGCATCTGCGTGGCGCTTCTGAACCAGATTCTGATTAAGTCAGACAAAGAGGAAATCGCCATGATGACCACTTTGGCCGGCGTCATCATCGTCCTTGCCATCATCGTCAAGATGCTTGCACAGTTCTTTGATACCATCAAAGTCTTCATGGAGTTCTGACATGGAAGTGCTAAAAATCGCCGCCCTTGCGCTGTGTGCCGTCATCCTTATCGTACTGGTGAAGAACTACAAGCCGGAGCTGGGCACTCTGACTGCGTTGGCATGCAGCCTGCTGATTCTGTATTTTCTCGTCGACAGCATCAAGTACGCCTTTGCTTATGTCGCCAGTCTGTACGACGGCCTGGAAGCGGGAAAGGCCTATTTCCCGGTCATCATCAAAGTCCTTGCTATCGCATATATCACAGAATTTACGGCGCAGCTCTGTAAGGACGCAGGGGAGTCGTCCATCGCATCCAAGGTCGAACTGGGCGGCAAAATTATCATATTCTGCGTCGCAATTCCGGTCTTTAGATCTATATTCAGCCTGGTGGAGCAGCTGCTATGAAGGAAACACTGAAGAAACAACTGGAAAACATCATAGATACGGAAAAGACTACTGATCTTTCTGAATACGCATCCCATCTGACAGGCGGCATATCCGATTACTTTACCCTGGACGAGATTCTCCATGCCACACTGGAAGGAAAGAGCATTTTCGACCAGCCGCAGCTGATTGAGTCCCTGAAGGACCTGCTTTTGCTCGAAGTACGGAGTGCCATGGTCATCAGCGTCGAAATCCTGGGCATCTGTATCATCGCAGGCCTGCTGAAGAACATGTCCGGCTCCTTTGCCAGCAAAGGCGTCAGCGACATCGCATCCTTTGTATGCATGATTTCCATCGTGGGCGTGACCATCCTGCATTTTAATCAGGTGTACGACATGACTCTGGATGCCATGAAGACCATGACCTATACCATGGAAATCCTTCTGCCAGTCATGATAGGTATCCTAATCGCCATGGGGCAGGTGACCACAGGCACGATTATGAGTCCGCTTCTGCTCACCGTTGTCACTGCATTTCACCATATCATTAAAAACATCATACTTCCTGCCGTTTTTTTCTCTGCAGTGTTTACTCTGCTGAATTGTATAACAGAAAAGGATTATGTTAACCAGCTGGCGAAAATTATACGGAAGGCGGCTCTCTACGGGACAGGGCTTCTGGTCACACTGATGACAGGCATCATCAACATCCAGGGACTGATTACCAAGACCTCCGATGGCCTGATCATCAACACCGCAAAGTATTCCATCGACGCATTTATTCCCATCGTAGGCGGATTTACAGCGGACACCGTGGAACTCTTTCTGACCTGTATGAGATCCATCAAAAATATCGTTGGTCTTTTCGGTATCTTCCTGATCCTGACCCTGATTCTTGTGCCTGTACTGAAGCTTCTTGTCATAGCGGCCATCTACAAGCTCACCGCCTGCCTGACTGAGCCTGTGGCAGGCAGAAAGACGGCGGAAGGCATCAGCGATATCGGCAGCGTGTTGATTACACTTACGGCGATTTTGTTCTTTTCCTCCCTGTTGTTTATTCTGTTTATCACATCCATCATGAAACTGGGAGGCAGCCTATGAACGAGATTACAACATGGGTACGGGAAGTTTTCATTATCATTTTGTCCATCACGTTTCTGGAAATTCTTTTGCCGGAAGGATCCATGAAGAAATACGTCAAATTCATATACAGTATCGTCATCATGGCTGTCATATTGAGTCCCATTTTACATACATTGGAGTGAAAGACTATGTTAGAGCATATCAGATTATCAAAAGAATCCGTGACCAGGCTGGTGGTCGTGCTAATCGTTTCGGCCGTCGTTTTTCTGTCCCTCAGCATACTGACTGATTCCGACGACGGACGGGGCATCATATCCGATAACAACGGTGCAAGCGAATCGGCCCTTTGCAGCATTCTTTCGGAGATCAAAGGTGCGGGCGCTGTCAACGTCCTGGTGGAATACGGGGAAGAAGGGAAAGCCTGTGGCGTCATCGTCACGGCCGAAGGGGCAGATGATCCCGTGGTAAAAAACGATATCGTCAAAGGGGTATCCACGCTGTACGGCATACCTGCATCCAGCGTCATGGTATTCGAAAAGAAGGGAGAACAGAAAGAATGAGAAGAAAATTTCATTTTGATATAAAGGGGTTTTTGAATAAGAAGGAGAATCTGGCGCTGCTTACCATGGCAGTCGTTCTATGTGCAGGTCTGGTGCTGACCAACGTAAAAAACCAGATTCCTCTTCACGACGGCGATGTTCTCGTAGACAGCAAAGCCGTGACTGAAGAAACTGCATCCGAAGGTTTGACCGAGGCATCCACCCTGGAACAGAAACGTGCCAATCTGGATCTGGAGCGGAACCAGCTGATTGCAGCCTTTGATGAGACCATCAAAAACTCCGCCAGCGATGCAGAAAAGAAGAATGCCATCAAACAGAAGGAGCAGCTTGCCGGATACATGGAGCAGGAAGTCGCCGTCGAAGGCATTTTGAGCACCAAGAATCTGCCAGACTGTCTGGTCATCATCACAGACAGCACCGTAACGGTCACCGTTGACGAACAGGATCTGAAACAGAATATGGTTACGAAAATCTGTAGCGTCGTTATGACAGAGACTGGCCGGTCTGCTGACAAAATCATCATCCAGAGTCTTTATTAAAAGTTGCGCATCATCCCGGATAATGGTATAATACTTCTGTTAGAAAGGATGGCGTATCATGAGTCAAGAACAACTGGGAACGATTAAGATTTCCGACGAAACCATTACCGCTTACGCTGCCGGTGTTACATTGGCAATAGACGGTGTACACGAGTTGACCGGCGGCCTGACAGACAGTATTTCCAAGAACATTCTGGGCAAAGAATCCAGTGGAAAAGGTGTCAGATTGACACGTAGCGAAGAAGGTCTGATCCTGGATATTTACATCATCGTAGAATACAAGGTGAAGATTCCACAGCTGGCCTGGGAAATTCAGGGCACGGTAAAACGTGAAGTTGAAACAAAAACAGACTTAACAGTTTTAGAAGTAAATATACATGTACAGGGCGTGAATCTGCCCGGAGAGGAAGACGTAAGATAAATGACAAGAAAAGATGCAAGAGAACTGATGATGCAGGTGTTTTTCCAGATGGAAGCCTGCAATGACTTCGACGTAAACAACAGAGAGACTTATCTGAGCCAGGATGTAGTTCGCAGCCAGAGAGACTACTGCAACGAACTGTTCTCCTTACTGTGTAACAAGAAGGACGAAATCGATGAAATGTTAGAGACATACAGCAAAGGCTGGAAGTTGAGCCGTATGCCTAAAACAGATGTGGCCGTACTGAGAGTATCCGTTTGTGAAATGGTATACCTGAATCTGCCTGCAGCTGTGTCCATCAACGAAGCAGTTGATCTGGCAAAATTATACGGAACAGATGATTCCGCAAAGTACGTCAATGCAATTTTAGGCAAGGTTGCAGCAAACTGCACCAAAAAGAATGAAGAAGCATAATACACTGATACTGGGTATCGACACCAGCAATTACAAGACTTCCGTGGCTGTAACGGACAGGGAAGGACAGATTATCTGTAATTATCAGGAATTTCTAGAGGTAAAAAAGGGCGAAAGAGGGTTAAGGCAATCTAACGCTCTTTTTCAGCATATAATGAAGCTGCCGGAACTCATAGAGGACGCCATGTCCTGCATCAATCCGGACGATATCGCAGGGATAGCGGTTTCCACAAGACCGAGACCTGTAGAAGGTTCCTATATGCCGGTCTTCAACGCAGGACTGTCAACTGCAAGAACCCTGGGAGCGGCCCTGCAGGTTCCGGTGATGTGTTTTTCCCATCAGGAAGGGCATATCGAGGCAGTCAAGCATTATTCTGAAATGAGGGATGAGAACAAACTGATCTGCTTTCACTTTTCCGGCGGCACTTCAGAAGCCCTGCTGGTAGAAGAAGGGGAAGACGGCATGACCATCGACATCATCGGCGGCAGCAAGGACCTTGCCTTCGGACAGGTTCTGGACAGATTGGGCGTTGCCCTTGGCATGTCATTCCCAAGCGGACAGGAGATGGACGACATCGCCTGCAGAACCCGGCTGGACAAGCCTAACATTCTGCCTAAAATCAAATGCCAGGACGGATATATCAACCTATCCGGCATCGAAACTAAATGCCAGCGTTCCATCGGCACGGTCAGTGATGAACAGCTCATTACTATGACTTTCCAGCGTCTCGCAGAATCTATCGAAACCATGTGCAGACAGCTGGCTGACAAGTATGGAATCAGGAAATTCCTCTTCGCAGGAGGGGTTTCATCCAGTCAATATATCAGAGTTTACCTGCAGAAGAGCCTGAAAGATTTCGAAATCTGCTTCGGCGACCCTGCGTTAAGCACAGACAATGCAGTAGGCATTGCATTTCTCGGAGGAAAGCACCTATGGCCCTGAAGCCGATAACCGTATCACAACTGAATGATTATATCAGCAGGGTGCTGGGCACGGACCCTTTACTGGGCGCCGTGGTTGTAAAAGGCGAGATTTTCAGCCTGAAATACCATTCCAGCGGTCACGTGTATTTTTCCATCATGGACACAAACAGCAAGGTCAGCTGTTTCCTGCCTCGGGAATACGCACAGACGCTGCAGTTTCCATTATCTGACGGACAGGAAGTGGTTTTGACCGGTGCCATCAATGTGTATAAGAAGAACGGAACCTATTCTCTCTATGTGCGTCACATAGAAGTAGAGGGAGAAGGGGATCTGGCCGTTGCATTTGAGCAGATGAAGGCTAAACTACAGAAAGAAGGCCTCTTTGATCCTGCTCACAAGAAACCGATTCCCCAGTTTCCAAAGAAAATCGGCGTGATTACATCAAAGACGGGCGCGGCAGTTCGGGACATCCTCAAAATCCTCCAAACGAGAAATCACATGGTGGATGTTGTAATCTTCCCGGTACTGGTGCAAGGCGACGCTGCTGCGGCAGACATCGCAGGAATGATCGACTATGTGGATGCACATTTTGATGATATCGATACGCTGATTGTCGGAAGAGGCGGCGGCAGCGCAGACGATCTCTGGGCATTTAACGAAGAAATCGTGGCCCGCAGCATATACCGATGCAGTATTCCGGTGATTTCCGCTGTAGGGCATGAAATAGACTTTACCATTTCTGATTTTGTTGCTGACAAGCGGGCGGAAACACCGACGGCGGCGGCACAGCTGGCAGTTCCGGACACCAGGGAGCTGGCAGAAAGATTAAAAGAGATGAAAGATTACCTGTATGTGCAGCTTTCCAATAAGCTGATGTACCACAGGCTGTATGTGGACAATCTTGTTTCCGACATGAGACAGCAGCTTGAGCATAAGATACAGGAACGCAGACACAGCATAGAAAACCTGAAGATAGTGCTTGAGGAAAACAATCCGCTAAAGATTCTTGACAGCGGATATGCGGTGATGACCGATGATGACGGTCAGCTCATGCGGAGCATCAGTCAGTTACAACAGGGCGGTCACTACCGTGTACGGTTAAAAGACGGATACGCCAGAGTTCTGGCAGAAGAGATAGGAAGTGAAATACATGGACAAGATGAAGTTTGAAGACGCTTTGGACAAGCTGGCAGAAATGTCTGACCGAATCAAAGGACAGGATACCAGCCTGGAAGAAGCTATCGCATGTTACACAAAGGGCATGGAGTATTATCAGATTTGTCATGAAATATTAGAAAACGCAAAACAGACCATTGAAACCTTTGAAGGCGAGGTGTAAACCATGATGAAAGAGAATTTTGATGAATATGTAGAACTGGTCAACGAGTATCTTGTTGACTATCTTCCAAGAATCGATTCGAAAAGCAGCACATTATATGACGCGATGAAGTATTCCCTGACCGCAGGCGGCAAGCGTCTGCGAAGCGTTCTGCTGCTTGCATCCTGTGAGTTCGCAGGCGGCAAGGCACAGACCGCACTTCCATATGCATGTGCGATGGAGTACATCCATACTTATTCTTTGATTCATGACGATTTACCTTGCATGGACAACGACGACCTTCGCAGAGGCAGACCGACCAATCACATCGTTTATGGCGAAGGTATGGCTACACTGGCAGGAGACGGGCTGCTGAACTCCGCCTTCGAAGTGATGAACAAAGATATGCTGCTTTATCTGGATAATCTGGACGAGCTGAAGAAGCGCATCAACGCATCCTACACCATCTCAAAAGGTGCCGGTGTCCGCGGTATGGTAGCCGGTCAGGTTTCCGACATCGAAGCAGAGAACAAACCTTGTTCCAACGAAATGCTGGAATATATCCATCTGAACAAAACCGGAGCGCTGATTACAGCCGCAATCCGTGCAGGCCTGTACCTGGGCGGCGCCGATGATGAGATGATGGCAGACATGACAGAATACGCAGAAAATCTGGGTTTAGCCTATCAGATTGCAGACGATATCCTGGATGTCATCGGCTCTGAAGAAGAATTGGGCAAGAAAACCGGCGCAGACCAGCTGATGGAGAAAACGACTTATGTTACATTGAATGGTCTGGAGGCATCCAAGGCAAAGCTGCATGAGCTGACACAAAACGCGGTCGACGCCATTGCAGACTATTACGACAACGCTGAGTTTTTCAGAGACCTGGTGCTCATGTTAGAGACAAGAACAAAATAAATCAAAGAAAACAGACACATTAGAAAAGGAGCAGTTTATATGACAACAAATCTGAAAAAGTATGACTTTCCGGATTGTATCAAAGATATGACACTGGATCAGATGGAACTGCTGGCAGTTGAGATTCGAGAGTTTTTAATAGATAAAGTTTCCAAAACGGGCGGACATCTGGCGTCCAACCTGGGTGTAGTGGAACTGACCCTGGGCTTACATCACGTTTTTGACAGTCCTAAGGACAAGTTCATTTTCGATGTTGGCCATCAGTCCTACGTCCACAAAATTCTGACCGGTCGTATCGATGAATTCGACAGACTGCGTCAGTTTGGCGGCATGAGCGGTTTCCCAAAGACAAAAGAAAGCGTCCATGACGTCTATGAAACCGGACATTCCAGTACATCCATCTCCGCTGCAGCCGGTATGGCTGCCGCACGTGACCTGAAAGGGGAAAAACACGAAGTCATTGCGGTCATCGGTGATGGATCACTCACCGGCGGCATGGCTTACGAAGCACTGAACAACATCGGTGCATCAAAGGAAAAGGTCATCGTCATTCTCAATGACAACGGCATGTCCATTTCCCATAACATCGGTGGTGTTTCCCAGCATTTATCCAAGCTTCGTACTTCTATCGGTTACAACAAGGCGAAGATGACAGCGAAGAAAGCCCTCAAGGGCATTCCCGGCGTCGGTGAAACACTTTACGACAGCATCGATCTGGCAAAAGACAGACTGAAATATGCGATGATGCATGGAGGGGTTATCTTCGAAGAACTTGGATTTACCTATCTGGGGCCCATTGACGGACATAATCTCCACGATGTGATTGCAGCCATGCAGCTTGCGAAGACATCGCCTGATCCTGTATTACTGCATGTTATTACAAAGAAGGGCAAAGGATACAAAAACGCAGAGAAAGATCCGAATAAATTCCACGGAATCGGACCATTTGATCCTGAAACCGGAGCACTGAAGAAAAACGGCGGCATGACCTATTCCAAGGTGTTTGGACAAACCTGTGAAGAAATCGCTGCAGAACGCGACGATGTGGTTGCAATCTCCGCTGCGATGGGGGATGCGACCGGCCTGGGCGGTTTCTATCAGAAATATCCGAAGAGATTCTTTGATGTAGGCATTGCGGAAGCCCATGGCGTGACATTTGCTGCCGGACTTGCGAAATCCGGTATGCGTCCGATTGTTGCCATCTATTCTTCCTTCCTGCAGAGAGCATACGACCAGATTATCGAGGATGTAGCCCTGCAGAACCTGCCGGTGGTCTTTGGAATCGACAGAGCAGGGGTAGTTGGTGCAGACGGCGAAACCCACCACGGAGTTTTCGACCTTTCCTATCTGCTTCCAATCCCGAATATGACGGTTCTGACACCGAAAGACGGATATCAGCTGGCTGCCATGCTGCGTTACGCGGTCACATTGGATGGCCCTGTGGCAGTCCGTTATCCACGCGGCGGCTGTGAATACCACGATCTGAGCAAACCTGTCTTTGACGGCAGAAACAAACGCTCCAAATCAGGCAGAGACGTTGATATCTGGGCCTGTGGCAGAATGGTTTCCGTCGCAGAAGAAGCAGCAGCAAAGCTTGCAGAGAGGGGGATCGACGCCGGAATCGTCGAAGTTGCAAGTGTGAAACCCCTTGACCTGTCCGAATATAGAGTCGACGATAATAAGTTATTGGTAACACTTGAAGACAACCTGCTTGCAGGCGGTTTTGGCGAAACCTTTGCTTCCAAAACCGGGGCAGGAAATGTTTTGATGTTCGGCTGGCCGGACAAGTTCGTAGAGCATGGCGATTGTGATACGTTATATCAGGAATACGGCCTGGATGCCGATTCCATCGTAGAAAGGATTTGTGAACGTTTTGAAAGAAAGGCTTGATATTTTATTAGTAAAGAAGGGACTTTGTCCTTCCAGAGAAAAGGCTAAGGCGTCTATTATGGCTGGCATCGTCTACGTAGACGGTCAGAAAAGCGACAAAGCCGGCAACATGGTAGATGAAAACGCTGAGATTATCGTAAAATCCAACATCTGTCCATACGTAAGCCGCGGCGGCCTGAAGCTGGAAAAATCCATGAAAGAATGGGACTTAAACCTGGAAAACAAGGTCTGCATGGACATCGGCGCATCTACTGGCGGGTTTACGGACTGTATGCTGCAGAACGGTGCGACCAAGGTTTATGCCATCGATGTGGGATACGGTCAGCTTGACTACAAGCTTCGTATCGATGAGAGGGTAGTCAATATGGAAAAATGCAATGTCCGCTATCTGGATCCGGAAACCATTGCAGAACCCATCGATTTTATCAGCATTGACGTATCTTTCATCTCACTGAAGCTGATTTTCCCTGTCTGTGCAAAAGTACTGGCGGAAGACGGACGGATCGTATGTCTGGTAAAACCGCAGTTCGAGGCAGGCAGAGAACAGGTCGGAAAGAAAGGCATTGTTCGCGACAAAAATGTGCATAGAGAAGTCATCGAAAATGTGATAAAATACGCAGAGGACAACGGATTCTATCCTGTCGGCCTGACGTTCTCACCGGTAACCGGTGCAAAAGGTAATATTGAATATCTTTTGGCTCTTTCCAAAACGGAAAATCCGTGCTATAATGTATCTTGTATACAAGAAGTCGTTGAAAACTCTCACGCAGAGTTAGAATAAATTGTATATTATATTTTTATGTTTAATTTAAAAGGAGACTTGGACCAATGAAATTATCTAACAAAGTAGAATCCATGCAGTTTTCCCCAATCAGAAGATTCAATCCTATCGCTCAGAAGGCAAAGGATGCTGGTAAGAAAGTTTACCATCTGAACATTGGACAGCCTGACGTGGAAACTCCAGAATGCTTCATGGAAGCAATCAGAGGCTATGAACCAAAAGTTATCGCTTACGCTGAATCCCAGGGTTTACCTGTATTACAGGACGCTGTAATCGAGTACTTCAAGAACTACGACATGGACGTTGAAAGAGGCGACATGATCATCACAACTGGTGGTTCTGAAGCTTTAACAATGATCTTCACAGCTTTATTAGACGAAGGCGACGAAGTATTACTGGCTGAACCATTCTACACAAACTATCATACATTCGCTACAGCTGCTGGTGGTAAGGTTGTTCCTATCACTACAAAGGCTGAAGATGGTTACCACTATGCAAAGAGAGAACAGATTGAACCATTAATCACAGAAAGAACAAAGGCAATCTGCTGCATCAACCCAGGTAACCCAACAGGTACAGTTCTGACTAAGGAAGAAATGCAGTTAATCGCTGACATCGCTGAAGAACACAACCTGTGGATCATCGCTGACGAAGTTTACAGAGAATTCGCTTATGACGGCAGAGTTGCTGTTTCCTTCGGCCAGATCGAATCCGCTAAGGACAGAGTTATCATCGTTGACTCCGTATCCAAGAGACACTCCGCTTGCGGCGCTAGAATCGGTTTCTTATTATCCAAGAACAAGGAATTCATGTCCAACGTAATGAAGATTGCGCAGGGCAGACTGTGCGTATCCACAGTTGACCAGGTAGGTGCTGCTGCATTATTCAGATTACCATTATCCTACTATGATGAAGTTAAGGCTGAATACTGCGGAAGAAGAGACGTTGTATACGAAGAATTAATGAAGATTCCTGGCGTAGTTTGCCAGAAGCCAGGTGGTTCTTTCTACATCACTGCTAAGTTACCAGTTGCTGACGTAGAAGACTTCTTAATCTTCTTATTAGAAGAATTCGAAGACAACGGCGAAACAGTAATGTTCGCTCCAGCTGCAGGTTTCTATGCAACTGAAGGTTTAGGTAAGGACGAAATGAGAATCGCTTACGTTCTGAACCAGGCTGACATGAGAAGAGCTGTAGAACTGATCAGATTAGGTATCGAAGCTTACAACGCTAGATAATCAAATCTACATAACAGAAACTTACAGGAGACCGCCCTTCAGGGCGGTCTTTTCTTGTCTAAAACAACTTGCGAAACCTGCTTATTCTGTTATAATTAGGTTTGGCGATTCTATTTACATACGAATTAAAGATAAATTTTTATGGAGGGAAATCTTTGAAAAAGAGAGTTATCATACTGTTATTATGTATTTTAGCCTTAGCCGGTTTTGATACAGCCTTTGCGGAAACAACTGGCATTATTGCAGAGGAAACCGGAAACTTCTATTATGAAAACGGTGTAAAGTTTGTTCCGGAATCCTATGGCATCTACGAAAAAGGAGGCAGCCATTACTATTTTGATGCTGTCGGACGGATGAAGACAGTAACGGAAGCCGGTTTTCACGAAATCGATGGGCAGACCTATTACTTTAACGCGGACAGCTCCATCAAGACAGTGACATCCAGCGGATATAAGCTTATTGACGGCATCTATTACTACATGAAAAAACCATACTATGTAGACGATACCAAGGCCAGAAAAATCGTTTCTAATAATTTACGTTACTACTATGACCCGGACGGTAATCTGCTTACATCTGCAAATGCTTCCCGAACTACCTTGAAACGCAACGGTTCCAAACTGGAACTGCGCGCGGCAGCAGGACAGTATGTAGGCGGCTATGACACCCTACAGGGCAGCTGCACTGACGGTACTTACGCCTATTACGTGCTCTACAACAGAAACGTGGAAAAGTGTAAGATTGTAAAAATCCGTTTGTCCGATAACAAGGTTATCAAGGTCTCCGGCGTACTGAAGATTCATCATGGTAACGGCCTGACCTACAACCCGGACCAGAACTGCCTCGTCGCAGTACATAATACGGTTTTCCCTCTGAAACTTTCGGTCATCAATCCGAACACACTCAAGGTAAAGAAATCACTGACAGTAAAAATTCCGTCCAAGCTGGACGGGGCTACGAAGGACAACCTGAAGAAAATCAAAGGCTTCGGTAGCATCTCCTATAACAGTGACCAGGGAATTTATGTGGTACTCCTCAGTGGTTCCCACAACCTGCTGTTTCTCAACGAAAACTTCAAGGCAGAGGAATACCGCAAGTTGTCAGAAAAACCAGGCGGTATTTACCAGTGTATCGACACAACAGAGGATTTCATTCTGATCGGTCTCAGCCCGGGAAGCGGCCTTGCATCCAATGTAGTCTGTGTCTATGAATGGGACGGCAGCTATCGTTTCATGATCAACGTAAAGGACGGATCTGAGCTGGAAAGCATCTTCCACGTGGGGAAGAAGCTCTATGCAGGGTTCTACCAAAGCTCCTATAATAACCGTCGGAACTATGTTTACAGACTCAGCAATATTGTCTGGGAGATTTAACACAAAAGATTACAGAAAAGAACAGTTTTAACTGTTCTTTTTTGATGCATTTTGATATAATATAGGTTGGATTTTTATGCAAAGGAGCAAAGCTTTTTATGGCAAACAACACCAAACTTTCCCCGATGATGCAGCAATATCTGGCCATCAAAGAGAAGCACCAGGACTGTATTCTGTTCTTCAGACTGGGCGACTTCTACGAGATGTTTTTTGATGACGCCAAGCTGGTATCAAAGGAACTGGAACTGACATTAACAGGCAGAAACTGCGGATTAGAAGAGCGTGCACCTATGTGCGGCGTTCCGTTCCATTCTGCCGATACATATATCGCAAGACTGGTAGAGAAGGGCTACAAGGTGGCCATCTGCGAGCAGGTGGAAGATCCGGCCACAGCCAAAGGCATCGTGGAGCGTGACGTCATCCGGATCATCACACCTGGTACCGTCACATCCCAGACCATGCTGAATGAGAAGGAGAACAACTATCTGGCTTCCGTTTATGTGGACAAACAGGGTATGTCCATCTCTTACTGTGACATCTCCACCGGTGAACTTTACACTACGGAAGAAGCAGACTCTCTGAATCTCTACGAAACCATCCTCAATGAACTGGTAAAGATTGACGCGAAGGAAATCATCGTTAACGAGGAATTCATGGAACGTTTCGGCGATGACGACATCAAAGTCGTAACCGGAGGCTACATCTTCCCACTAAACAACGCTTATTATACAAAGAAATCAACAGAAGATGCCATCAAAGCCCAGTTTGGATCAGTCTCCATGACCAGCCTGGGACTTGCCGGCAGAGAGCATTGCGTGCTGTCTCTCGGCGCGCTGCTGGCATATCTGTTAGAGACCCAGAAGCAGAGCCTAAAGCAGATTACGAGATGTAATTTCTACGAGATGGGCAAGCACATGTCTCTGGACAAGGCTACCTTACGCAATCTGGAAATCACCGAGACTCTCTACGAAAAGCGGGTGCAGGGATCTCTTCTGGGCGTATTGGACAAGACCGGAACCGCCATGGGCAGCCGTAAGCTGAAGCAGTGGCTGAGAGAACCTTTGAACAATGCAGCAGAAATCAACTGGCGTCTGGACGCGGTGGAAGAGCTGACACAGCAGCCTTTGCTGGAGAACAACCTGCGTGAAGCACTAAAGGAAATCTATGACTTCGAGCGACTCACCGGCCGTATCGCATCCGGAAACGCCAACGGAAAGGATCTCATCGCACTGAAAGCTTCCGTCGGCGCGCTACCGGACATCAAAGAAAATCTGGCTTATACCGAGGCAGACATGCTGCAGACACTCCGTAGCCAAATCCACGATTTAGAAGAAATCTATGATCTGATTGATATCGCCATTACAGAGGAACCGCCGTTTACCATCAAAGAAGGCGGCCTGATCAAAGCCGGCTACTGTGAAGAGCTGGATAACCTTAAGTTCTCAATCAAGGACGGCAAGCAGTGGATTGCAAACCTGGAAAATGCAGAAAGAGAACGTACCGGCATCAAGAACCTGAAGGTCGGTTTCAATAAGGTCTTCGGCTACTATATCGACGTAACCAAAGCCAATACCCATCTGGTTCCGGAAGACTACATCAGAAAACAGACCCTGGTCAACAACGAAAGATACATCACACCGGAACTGAAGGAAATGGAAAACCTGGTTCTCAATGCGGAAAGCAAGATTAACCAGATGGAATACGAACTGTTCACGGAAATCCGTCTGAAGATTCAGAGCTATATCAGAGAACTACAGGAGACATCCCAGGCCATCGCGGTTCTGGACGTGCTCTGTTCCTTCTCCAACGTAAGTAATAAACTGGGCTATGTGAAGCCTGTCATCGATGACAGCTATGAACTGATCATCGAAAAGGGCAGACATCCTGTCATCGAGCAGATGACAGCAGACGGTCTGTTCGTGGCCAACGACACCTATCTAAACAATACGGATACCAGCATGCTGGTGATTACAGGACCGAATATGGCCGGTAAATCCACTTATATGCGCCAGACCGCATTGATTGTTTTGATGGCTCAGGCAGGCTGTTTTGTGCCTTGTGAAGCGGCAAGAATCGGGGTAGTGGACAGAATCTTCACCCGTATCGGCGCATCGGACAACCTGGCCCAGGGACAGTCTACCTTCTTTGTGGAAATGAGCGAGCTGGCTTATATCCTCAACTGTTCCAAGGACCGCAGTTTAATTATTTTAGACGAAATCGGCAGAGGCACCAGTACCTATGACGGCCTGTCCATCGCATGGGCTGCCGTAGACTATCTGTGCAATGCCAATACCCATATCAGAACGCTGTTTGCGACCCATTACCACGAACTGACGGTTCTGGAAGATGAGATTACAGGCGTTCGCAACCTCAACGTAGATGTAGCGGAAGAAAACGGTAATATCGTCTTCCTCCATAAGATTATCCCAGGCTCCGCAAGCCGCAGCTACGGTGTCCACGTTGCCAAGCTGGCCGGCGTACCACACGCACTGCTGGAAAATGCGGAGAATAAGCTTATGCAGCTGGAGGAGGGGGCGATAGAGATCAAGAGCGCTCCGGTGCAGGAAATCAGCGCACCGGCGTCCAGGGTAGAAGAAGAGCAGATTTCCTTCTTCATGCCGGGTACCCATCCTGCGGTAGAAAGACTGAAGGCCCTGGATCTGATGGAAGTGACGCCATCCCAGGCCATCCGCATCTTAGAAGAATTAAAGGAAATTATCAATGATTAAAGTTTTAGATAAGACAGTTGCAGACAAGATCGCGGCAGGCGAGGTCATCGAACGTCCGGTCTCCATCGTAAAGGAACTGGTGGAGAACGCCATCGATTCCGGCGGTGATTCCATCGTAGTAGAGATTAAGAACGGCGGCAAAACCTATATCCGTGTCACAGACAATGGTTGCGGCATCCCCGCAGATCAGGTGGAAACGGCCTTCCTGCGTCATGCCACCAGCAAGATCGAGACGGCCCGTGATTTAGACGCCATTCTGACACTCGGTTTCCGTGGTGAAGCGTTAGCATCCATTGCAGCTGTCACCCATACAGAACTGATTACAAAGCCAAAAGAGGCGAAGCTGGGCACCAGACTGCTGATCCACGGCAGCGAGGTCCTGTCCAATTCCGGCACAGGCTGTCCCGATGGTACTACCATCATCGTGACAGACCTGTTCTATAACACGCCGGCGAGACAGAAGTTCCTCAAGTCTGACGCCGCAGAAAGCGGACAGATCATCGATTTCATGTCCCAGATTGCCCTGGCTTATCCAACTATCAAAATCCGTTTCATCAACAACGGAAATATCGTCTTTTCCACCACAGGAAACGGCGACGTACTGGCAACTATTCTGGCGGTCTACAAGCTGAAGGAATACAAGGATCTGGTTCCTGTTTCTTATGCAGAAGACGGTACAAAGGTTACAGGATACATCTCCAGACCATCCCTGTCCCGCACCAACCGGAGAAACCAGATTTTCTTCGTCAACGGACGCGTCGTTTCCAGTAAAGTCATCGAACGAGGGGTCACCGCAGGATACAGGGAGCGTCTGTTCGAGGGCAGATATCCGGTCTGCTTCTTATTCATCGAAACGGAACCCGGACGTCTGGACGTAAACATCCATCCAAATAAGAGAGAAGTCCGTTTCGACAGAGAAGAGGAGATTGTAACACTAGTTTCCGAGGCCATCAAAGCAGCATTGGGAACGAGAGCTGCCGTCATCGAGGCGAAAAACATCTTCAGAGACGAAACTGCACCTTCTGCAAAAGTAGAAGAGAAGAAACAAAAACAGGTAGACTTGAAAGAATTATTGTCTACTAAAAGGCAATCCGAAAAGGCACCTGTTGTTCATGAACAGGAAATCACCTATACGGCACCGGTCCACAGAGAACCACCTGTAAAAGTTACTGCTACACCAGTTGTTCTGTCATCAGAAAAGAAAGAACCTGTCAAACCGGACATTTCCCTGGAAACACCGGCTTTGCAGCCTTTTGATTTTACTGATTTACGCATTACCGGTGCAGTTTTCGGCACCTATATTACCGCGGAGGACGGACAGAGCTTCTATCTGATCGACCAGCACGCGGCCCACGAACGCATTTTCTACGAAAAACTGGTTGGAGAATATCTGGCAGAAAACAAGCTCCGCCAGCCAATTCTGACGCCGATTATGACAGAAGTACCCCTTGCAGTCAAAGAAAACGAATACGACTGGCTGGATTCTCTGGCAGAAATGGGATTCCTCATCCATAATTTTGGGCAGAATACCTACATTATTAAGGAAATTCCAACCTTTATGACCATCACTGAGGCGGAAGATTTCGTCAATGCCTTTGTCGACAGTATCAGCGAAGGCACGAAACTGGAAAACACCATCGTCATTAATAAACTGATTACAAAGTCCTGCAAATCCGCTGTCAAAGCCGGGGATTATCTTTCTATGACAGAGATGGAAGCTTTGATGAAACAGCTTGCGGCATGTAAGAATCCGTTCTCCTGTCCACACGGAAGACCGACCTTCATCCGCATGACCAAATATCAGATTGAAAAAATGTTTAAGAGAGTATAAGGAGCAGCTATGAAACGGGAAATCATTGTCATTTGCGGTCCGACGGCCGTAGGAAAAACGAAATATGCCATTGAAACGGCGCTTCATGCTGGAGGCGAAGTGGTTTCCTGTGACTCCATGCAGCTCTATAAATACATGGATATCGGCAGTGCCAAACCGACGCCTGAAGAACAGGCCCAGGTGAAGCATCACTTAGTTGATGAGATTGACCCTGGTGAACCGTTTTCCGTAGCAAGATATCAGAAACTGGCGAAAGAGGCCATCGAGGACATTTTTGCCCGCGGCAAAACGCCTGTCATTGCAGGTGGCACAGGCCTCTATCTCAACGCTTTGCTATATGACATGGACTTCAGCGCACCACCTCGGGATGAAAGCTACAGGGAACAGCTCTACAAAGATGCAGAAGAATTCGGACCTGTGTACCTGCACAATAAGCTGCAGATGGTGGATCCGGAGGCGGCAGAGCGTATCCATCCGAATAACATCAAGAAGGTCGTCCGTGCCCTGGAAGCAGCCGAAGGGGGCAACAAGGTCAAGGATTTTGCCACCGAGCTGGTGCCGACGAAAGACTACAGCTATAAGCTGATCGGCCTGACACGAGACCGCGCTGAGCTTTATGACCGCATCAACCTGCGCGTAGACCTTTTGATGGAAATGGGGCTGTTGGAAGAGGTGAAAGGCCTGCTGGACATGGGGCTGACAGAAGGGGACATTTCC
Organism: Bacillota bacterium; assembly: GCA_017522185.1. Classification (GTDB taxonomy): domain Bacteria; phylum Bacillota; class Clostridia; order Peptostreptococcales; family Anaerovoracaceae; genus Senimuribacter. The sequence continues at coordinate 170,669 of JAFWZZ010000029.1, forward strand.
ATGAAAGGCATCGGCTACAAGGAGATCATCGGCTATTACAACGGGGAATACGACCTGGATGAGGCAATCCGTCTTGTAAAGAAAAACAGCCGCAGATACGCAAAACGCCAGTTAACCTGGTTTAAGAGATATAAGGATATGCAGTGGTTCGACATTTCTACTTATGAGAATGACGAAGCCTGTTTAGAGGAGATTTATAAGTGGCTGGAAAAGAACTGAAGATTCATAACAAAAGCGACAAACCCAATAACATCGTAGAGAAGGAAGCCCGCATCTTTCAGGAATGCGAAGACATCGAAAGACAGCTTCCGTCTTTCCTGCGCGGTTTTTTCCTGTATCTGAAGGGCAACGTGCTGCCAATGAGCAGACTGGCTTATCTTCACGATCTGAAGTTCTTCTTCAATTATTTGGTCAACGAAACCGGCCTGACCGATGCTGAGGAGCCGCGGAAGATTACTCTGGCTGAAATGCAGGAAATCAAGGCCATCGACATCAACCTCTATCTTGATTACTGTCGTAAATATAAGGTGGAAACAGAAAAGAACATTTATATTTACGAGAATAATAACAAGACCCTTGCACGAAAGAAGTCTTCCGTTTCCGTCATGTTCAAACATCTGTACCGCGACGGACTGCTGCCGGAAAACATCACTGACGGCTTTGATCCTATCCGCGTGCCAAAGGCCGGAGAACGGGAAATCAAGGCTCTCCAAGACGACGAGGTCATGATTATGCTGGACGCGGTTTCTACAGGAAACGGCCTGACAGGACATCAGCACGCTTACTGGGAGAAGACAAAGAAACGTGACAAGGCTATTTTGATGCTGTTTCTGACTTACGGACTCAGACTGTCCGAGCTGCAACAGCTGAATGTATCGTCGTTTAACTTCTCCAGAGGTGAGTTTAAAATCTACAGAAAGCGGGGTAAAGAGTCCATCATGCCGCTGAACATGTCTGTAACTGCGACGTTAGAAGACTATCTGGCCAACGAAAGACCTGCAGAAGACACTCTGGCTGATGAACACCGTGATGCATTGTTTTTGTCCCTGCAGGGGAAGCGCATGACGGAGAGACAGATTCGGGAACTTGTCAAAAAATATACGGCTATCGCGCTGAAAACCACCCAGCATGGCGGTTACAGTCCCCACAAACTGAGAGCGACTGCGGCGACCAGCCTGATTGGCCGCGGCAATTCCATTTATGACGTGGCGGCGCTCTTAGACCATGAACAGGTAACCACAACCCAGCTCTATGCGAGACATAAACAAAACGTAAAACGTGACCTGGTAAAGGACATGGAGTGGGAAAAGGAGAGAACAGAAAAGTGAAAAACAATGAATTAAAAGGAATTATCCTGATGCTGCTTGCATCGCTGATCTGGAGTTTTTCCACGGTGATGATTAAATCAGCCATCGATGACCTTGGCCCATGGACCTTCAACGCCGTGCGAAGCTTCTTAGGCGCGCTGTCCATGGTGCCTCTTGTATTTATATTTGATTTTAAATTAAATAAAGACGAAAACCAGAAGCTGCATCTGACACCTGCCGTATGGCGCGATTCCATTGCACTGGGCATCGTCATCGGTTCTTATATGGTGCTGGCACAGACCGGTATGGCCTATACGACCATCGGAAAGACAGGATTTATTACGGCTCTGTACATCATTTTCGTACCGGTACTGGGCATCTTCTTACATAGAAAACAGCCGATTCGTATCTGGATCTGTGTGGCTGTGGCACTGATTGGCTTCTACCTGATGTCCATGACGGAAGGGCTGTCGTCCATCAACAAAGGGGACGTACTGATCTTTATCGGTGCTATATTCTGTACCTTCCAGATTTATCTCATCGACACGCTGTCGAAGAGAATCAGCCCGATGCTGCTGACCTGTTTCCAGTTCCTCTTTGCAGGACTGTTCTGTATGGCAGGAGCATTTTTGTTCGAACATCCGTCACTTGCGGAGATTCTGAACGCCATTGTTCCGCTGCTGTACACTGGTGTCGTTTCCTGCGGCATCGGCTACATGATTCAGGCTTTCGGACAGAAGTACCTGGATCCGGTCAAAGCATCATTCTTATTCAGCAGCGAAACCATTTTTACCATGATTTTAGGATTCCTGGTGTTCCACGAAATCATGTCCTTTAGAGAATACTTTGGATGTGCATTGATTTTCTCTGCCATCATCGTTTCATTAATAGAACCAAAAGAGAAAGGGAATAACAATTAATATGAGCCTAAGTTATACTGACGAATTATTAATCAAAGAACTGGAGATTTCTCCAAGAGTATTAAATTTTGTAAAGGAAGCCGAAGCTGAAGTCTGTGAACAGTTCGCAGCTTTAGACGACGTAACCGCATATAACCAGTACAAGGTTCTGTCTGCACTGCAGAAGAACCGTATCGCGGACATGCATTTCGGCTGGAAGACCGGTTACGGCTACGACGATCCAGGCAGAGATGCCGTTGAAAAGGTCTATGCCGAAATCTTTGGAACAGAATCAGCCCTGGTGCGTACTACCATCGTAAACGGCACCCATGCACTGGCAATCACTCTGATGGGAGTACTTCGTCCGGGAGATGAGATGATTTACTGCTCCGGCGGTCCTTACGACACCCTGGAAGAAGTTATCGGCATCAGAGGAGAGGGCATGGGCTCCCTGAAAGAATACGGTGTGACATATAAACAGGTGGATTTACTGCCTGACGGCTCCATCGATTTGGAAACTCTGGGCAAAACCATCAGCGAAAAGACGAAAATGGTCTGTGTGCAGCGTGCAACTGGCTATGGTTGGCGGAAATCAATTACGGTAAACCAGATTGAGGAAATGTGTAAGTTCGTTCACGACATCCGCGAAGACATCGTCTGCATGGCGGATAACTGCTATGGCGAGTTCCTGGATATCAAAGAGCCTACAAACGTTGGAATTGACGTAATGGCAGGCTCTCTTATCAAGAATCCGGGTGGCGGATTGGCCCTGGCCGGCGGCTATGTTGCAGGCCGTCAGGATCTGATCGAAAAGATTTCTTACAGAATGACCTGTCCTGGTATCGGCGGAGAATGCGGCTTGACATTCGGTCAGACCAGAACTGTGCTGCAGGGCCTGTTCATGGCACCTAAAGTAGTGAATGGCGCCGTAAAAGGGGCAATTCTCTGTGCAAAAGTCTATGAAAAGCTGGGTTATCCTGTCTGTCCTGCGTCTTCTGACAGCAGAAGCGACATCATTCAGGCGGTACAGCTGGGAGATGCGGATGCGGTTGTTGCATTCTGCGAAGGCATCCAGGCTGCGGCACCAATTGATGCCCACGTGACACCGATTCCATGGGCAATGCCTGGCTACGAGGATGAGGTTGTTATGGCGGCTGGTGCCTTTGTTGGCGGATCTTCTATTGAATTAAGTGCCGACGCGCCGATTCGTCCGCCATATAACGTGTATTTCCAGGGGGGACTTACATACGAACATTCAAAATTCGGCGTTATCAAATCGCTGAACCAGTTATATCAAAAGGGATTTGTAAGAATTTAAAGGGAAAATATAGGGATTTTACATGAAAAAAGCGATACCGATTATAAAACTGCTGCTTTTGCTGTGTATTGTCATCGTCATTCCGGCAAATATTGTGCTGTATCATCACGATATCATCGATAAGTTTGAGAATTTCGAAGATGTTATTGCATTTTTGGAGCACTATCACTGGCAGAGCATCCTGGTTTACATTGCTATACAAACCGTGCAGGTAATCATCAGCGTCATTCCTGGACAGGCGTTCCAGTTTGCCGCAGGCTATCTGTACACGTTTCTGCCGGGACTGCTGTTCTCTTTGATCGGGGCGGCCCTTGGAACATTCGTTTCCTTCTTTCTGGCGAAAGTGCTGGGGAAGGACGCGATTCATCTGTTTCTTGGAGAGGCGAAGACGGCCTATTACGTGGAGAGGCTCAACAGCAGGAGGGCCTATGCCATCGTGTTTCTGATTTATCTGATTCCTGGCATTCCAAAGGATATTGTCAGCTATGCCGCAGGCATTTCGGAAATGGAGTTTCATCCCTTCTTTATTTTTTCTATGATGGGCAGACTTCCGGGTATGGCAGGAAGCCTCTTGATTGGTGCATTATATATGCGTGAACATTATGTCTGGATGGGTATTGTAGCCGCTGTGGCTATCATTGCTTTTGTTGCAGGGGTAATATATAGGAAGAAACTACACGGATATTTGGATAAATTATACGATAAGGTAACGCATTAGGAGGAAATTATGACACGAATTCTATTAATGGTATGGAGAAACATTCTGCGTGTTCCAAGCATGTGGTTCAAGCTTTGCCGTTACGCGAAGCATCTGGACAAGTATTCCGAACAGGAGCGCTGGGACCATATCTCCTATATTCTGCAGAGAGCCGTTCTGACCGGCAATCTGGACCTGACTGTGACTGGTGTGGAGAACATTCCTGCGCCGGACGCAGGAGGATTTTTGATGTATGGAAATCATCAGGGCATGTTCGACGTGGTTGCTATCGCGGCAACATCAAAGACGCCCCTTGCCGCAGTATTAAAGAAAGAACTGGAAGGCATTCCTTTCGTCCAGCAGATTATCGACTGCACCCGTTCTTATCCTATGGATCGTGAAGACCCTCGGCAGTCCATGCGCGTGATGCAGCAGGTAACAAAGGATGTGCAGGAAGGCCGCGGCGTACTCATTTTCCCGGAAGGCACAAGAAGCAAGAAGGGCAACGAGATGCTTGAGTTTCACGGCGGCAGCTTCAAATGCGCGCTGAAAGCAAAGTGCCCAATCATTCCAATCGCTATGATTGACTGCTATAAGGTGCTGGATCAGAAGGGCACTGCCCCTGTGAAAGTACAGTTACATTATTTAGAACCAATTCCTTACGAAGAATACCAGGATATGAAGACCGGTGAACTGGCTGCATACGTACAGCAGAAAATCCGTGCTGCCATGGATGCGAATATAGAAGGTTAGAGGGCTGATGATGATAAGAAAAATGACCGGATGCGGTTTATCTATCTTTTGGGGCGGTGTTATCGCCTTTGGGTATTCCGGCGTCATGAGTGCTTACTGGCAGGAACGGTTTTCTGTTGGAAGCGCTGAAATCGGACTGATTATTACTTTTATGCTGCTTGCTCTGGCTGTGGCCATGTTCTTTAGCGGCAAAGTCCATGCAAAAGTCGGCATGGCCAAATGTGTCCTGATCGGTTCCTTCTTATATGTGCTGGCCTTTGGAATCCTACTTGCTGCACGTAATATCTACTGGGTTTACGCCTGGGGATTTGTCGGCAATCTGGGATGCAGCTTTATCTACGGGCCTGGGTTAACTACGGTGCAAAGAGCCTGCCCAGAGAAAAAAGGCCTTGTCAGCGGCATTTTAAACCTCTTATTCGGTGTTTCAGCGGCAATCATGTCACCAGTCCTGAATCTTCTGCTGGAAGTGAGCGGATATTTGTTCGTGAATTTGTTCGTGATTGTTCTGATTATGCTGACCAATGTGGTTGCATTTGTGCTGCTCCATCAAGCTGAAAAAAATGAAATATCCGCTGAATCCGGCCCTATGCTGGATATGTCAAAAGATCTTACCGTTAAGGAAGCATTACGAACCAGACAGTTCTGGCTCATTTGGTTCCTTTGGGTATTCATGGGTGCTTCCGGCATCTCGATGATATCTCTATCAAAGAGTTATACGCTTGCACTTGGGCTGACCGGTGTAACCATACTGACCGCATTTAATCTGGCCAACGGATGTATCCGTATCTTCGTGGGCATCCTGACAGACAAAATCGGTGCGAAAATTACAGGTATGGCAGCTTTTACAATGGCTGGACTTGGTTATATTCTGATGCCGCATATGGTTGGAATTCCAATGATTTCACTCTGTGCGATATGTGTGGGAATCGGCTTTGGCACGCTGTTTACCGTGACAGGACCGATGGCATCTGAGCTGTTTGGACTGAAGAACTTTGGTATGATATTCGGCCTGATTTTCACTGCATACGGCATGGTCGGCGGTATTGTCGGACCTGCGGTTTCCGGATTGTTACTCGAAAGAACAGGAGGGGACTATGGTCTCGTCTTTACATATCTGGGTGTTATGGCACTGATTGGTGTTGTGCTGATGGGCTGCATCAAAGTCGTAAAACTCAGGAAATCGTAATATATATAGGAAGTAATAAGGAACTGTGTTGTGTTTGCAATGCAGTTCTATTTTTGTTCACACTTATGCGAACAAATGTTTATTTCTCTATTGACAACGAACATCCATTCTGTTATATTATAGAAAACGAACAAATGTTTAGAAAGGGTGAACACCATGAAGAAGAAATACAGAGTCGCATCAAAATTCAGATTTACAGTTTTCCTGGTAATCATGTTCTTATGCGTGATGACAGCAGTCGGCACATTATTAGGTTTCAATACAGCAAGCAGCGCATCTTTGAATCAGTACAATCTGGTTAACGTAGAATCCGGCGACACCTTATGGAACATCGCTTGTGAATATGGACCTGATGATATGGACGTCCGCGTGGTTGTTCACGACATTTGTGACATCAACGAAATTTCTGCAGACGAACTGACTGCAGGATCCAAGATTATCGTACCTGTATATCAATAGAAGGTCTCTGAAGCATAGAATCTGGTAGTTTTCGTGCCGGAATGCATCATAATGACAAAAAGACAGATTTCGCGGTTTTTACGAAAAAAAGCGGTGGACCAATGAATCGACCGCTAAAAATAAAATCGCTTAAAACGCAATTTTGAGCTTCATTTTTTCGCAGGGAAATCCTGCGGTCACTTAAAATTCCCATAATGAAAATCTCCGGCAGGATATAGGTAAAACTATAGAAATAACCGGAGATTTTTAATTATATAAATAATAATAGAAAACATGTACCTGTTGGAAATACAGGTTCGGGGGGCTCATGGTATGAAAAACACGGCATGTTCAGACCTTTCAAATTTTCCAGTCATAACTATTCCCAAAATTATGTTTTTAGGAATAGTTATAGATTATAAAATATAGAGGGCACAGCCTGCTTTGGCCACGCCCTCTTACGTCTATTCTTCATCTTTCTGATACTCTAATATATCTCCCGGCTGACATTCCAACACTTCGCAAATTGCATCTAATGTTGAAAATCTGATTGCACTGACTTTGCCGGTCTTTAATTTGGATAAGTTTACATTGGCTACACCAACGCGTTCAGATAATTCTTTTAGTGACATCTTACGGTCAGCCATGACACGATCTAATCTTAATATAATTGCCATGTCTTTGCCTCCTTATAATGTCTCATCAGATTCCTGCTGCAAAGCCGCACCGTAACGGAAAATCGCAGATAACATAAAAATCATGACAACCAGAAATACGGTTAACAAATCCACGCTCAGCTGTATATTCACCTTCCCTGTCATAAATCCGTCTACACCATTTTCTACGATTGGTGCCAGAACAGCTACAGGAATTAAGGAAATCGCAACTTTCTTTAACTGGTCAGAAATCGCTTCTGTGAACGGTGTTTCACAGTCTCTGAAGGTTTTACAAAGCTTTTCAACCAGATGAGCAGCAACAATACAGCATGCGATAAATACAACAGCTGCAATCAACACCCAAAGACCGTCTTTGGCATAAATAGTAGTTGCATCAGATGATAAGTCTGCAGATAACTGATTGCCGTCAGTTGTTACTTTATCAGCATTGTATGTAATGCCGTTAAGCTCAAATTCTGCCATATCCGGATCCATTTCCATGATATGATCATAATCCAGATTAAACTTAACTACTGCATCATGAGACATGGTAATGGATGCAGCCTCTCTTGGCATCATCATTAGAAGTCCGGATCCTACGATACAAGCTACTGCTGCAATAATCAGGATAACCTTAATGATTTTCGCAATGATTTCACCGGCTTTACCCATTTTGTTTATCTTTAAAATAACTTCGTTTTTCATAAAAGATACCCCTTTCTTATGTTTAAGATTAATTTGTTAACGTTTATCGTTAAACATACTTTAGCATAGGGATATACATTTGTCAATAAGAAATTAACGTTTATCGTTAATAAAACCATTCTGTCGGCAGATAGAACAGATATGGTGCTGTGAAAATGGTCATAAATAAGGCAAGTTTCTTCTTATGCCAGTCTTCCAAACCCGTGTTCTTATAGCATATCTTATAATTAAATAAGTAAATGCACACAGCTGAGATTACGAAACACATGGTTACCCACAAGAATGCCCATAGGTTCGTAAACGGGTTCATCATGACGCCATTTACGAAATCAACGTTCATATCCAACAATGCCGGTGCGAACATCAGTGCAGAACCGATGATATCTGCTGCAAAACCAAGCATCCACACGGCAACAATACTTCTCTTGGCTACTTCCTTTCGGTTTTCCACACCCATAAACCGCATAGTCAAATAAATGACCATGAAATCAATAGCAAGATTGGCCGGAATGACAATCAGCCAGGTCATCGGAATGATCCAAAGTAGCCATACCGGAAAAATCACGTTATATAGGCGAACATCTGTGTTTTTCATGAGAAATCCCTCCTCTTTTGAACAAAACCCCTATAACTGTTCTAAATGCAGCTTAATTTCTTCTAAATCAAAGCTGGAATATACCCTCTCATCCTGCGCGTTTAAGATACGATAGTGCTGGGAAATGATATTCTGTTGAATCTTGTAACCGTATCGTTCCTCAATCTGACGCCACCAGACATGACCTCCCATGGTCTTCGGATAAACGCGTTCCGTATGCGAAAATGCCAACGCCTGAATGATATCCGTCGGCTCCCCGCCAAAAGTAGACCATAATATTTTACTGTCGCTAAATAGTGTGCACAGCGCGATACTGCCGGTCCAGCCTAAAGATGAACGGCCTTTCTCGATTTCCACCAGCGTTTTCTTGGATATACCCAGGATTTCACTCATCTTCTCCTGACTAAAAGAAAACTCCGTTCGGATCAGCTTCTCTATTTCATTACATTTATCAATAAATTCATTCTTGTTCATTGGTTTGCTCCTAATTTAGTATAATACTATATTTATAGTGTAAATTTACACTATAAATGAGCGGATGTCAAGACTAAGATGTATCCTATAAACTCGAAAAATAGAGTCAAAAATGGTAATTCCGTCAAAAAACAACGTTTATAGGATACATCTCCAATAAAAAAAATGCCTGCATTTGCAGACATTTTCTCATTATCTTGCCATTTCAAAGATCTTCGCAAAGTCCTCTTCGTAGAGAACCTTTGCGCTTCCCTTCTTTCCGCCGCAGGCAACAGCTGCCTTATGTGCAAGTTCACGGATTTCCTCATCGGTCGGCTCTACGCCAAGTTCTTTTAGTGAAGTCGGCATGCCGATTTTCTTGAAGAAACGTTCCAAAGCCTCGATACCATCTATGGCAACGCCATACATGTTAAACGGGTCTGCGTCGATTTCCATCACATCGACTGCAAACTTGAAGAACCTGTACATGCAGTCTTCCATCACATAACGTGCCCAGCTGCCCCAGATTGCGGATAATCCGGCCCCATGAGCCACATCATACATGCCACCTAGTTCGTGTTCCAGTCCGTGAGTGACAAAATCCGTGCTCTTGGTTCCGCAACCGGTCAGGCCGTTGTGAGACAGGCTTCCTGCCCACATGACTTCCGCACGGGACTTGTAATTATCCGGATCCTCTTTCAGAATCAGCGCGTGTTTCATCACAGTCTTAAGCAGACCTTCTGCGATGGCATCGGTCATGTCGGAATTGCCATCCTGCGTAAAATAACGCTCCAGTGTGTGCATCAGGATGTCCGTACAACCGCACATTGTCTGATACTCCGGTAATGTCTTCGTCAGTTCCGGATTCAGGATCGCAAACTTCGGTCTTGATGCATCGTGTCCATAGGAACGCTTCAAAGCGCCCTCTTCCTTCGTAATCACGGAACTGTTGCTCATTTCGGATCCGGTCGCCGCCATGGTCAGAATGACGCCGATTGGTGCACACTTATCGGTTTTTCGGGTGTGCTCATATAAGTCCCAGACGTCAAAGTCGTTGGTAATGCCGTATCCGATGGCTTTTGCTGAGTCGATAACACTGCCTCCACCGACAGCCAAAATAAAATCTACGCCTTCTTTTCGGCAAAGTTCAATGCCCTCATACACCTTGGAAAGACGCGGATTCGGTACCACGCCGCCCAGTTCCACATATGGAACACCGGCTTCTTCCAAGGACGCCTTTACCCTGTCCAACAGCCCGCTGCGCACGACGCTGCCGGATCCATAATGAATCAACACCTTGGATGCCCCCTGCTCTTTTACCAGCTGGCCGACCTGTTCTTCTGTATCTTTTCCAAAAATCACCTTTGTCGGTGTATAATATGTAAAATCAAACATGTCTACTCCTTACAGGGTGTCGATGACCGCAAGTAATGCGTCCACTTCTTCCCTCTTTGTGCTCCAGCTTGTGCAGAAACGCAGCACATGGCGTCCGTCATCTAAGCCTTCGATGTATTCGTAGATGAACTTTTCACCCAGTTTCGCCATCAAAGCATCGTCAGCAATGATAAACTGCTGGTTTGTCGGGCTGTCAATATATAGAGGTACGTTCTTTGCCTGGAAAGCTGCTTTGATTTCCATAGCGTAGTCGATTGCCTGTTTTGCGATATCAAAATACAGTCCGTCCTTGAACATGGTGTCAAACTGCACGCCCAGCAGCCAGCCCTTTGCAAGCATCGCACCGTTCTGCTTCATATATGCGCGGAAATCCTGGTGGAGCCATTCCTTTGTCAGAACCAAAGCCTCACCGAATAAAGTTCCGCACTTTGTGCCGCCCAGATAGAAAGCATCTGCAATGGCAGCCAGATCAGCCAGGGTAACATCGTTTTCCGGTGCAGCCAGGCCGTAGCTCATACGCGCACCGTCGATGAACAGAATCAGACCGAATTCATCGCAAACGGCTTTGATGTCCAGCAGTTCCTGCTTAGAGTACAGAGTTCCGAATGCTGTCGGGAAGGACAGATACACCAGCTTCGGCTGTGTAACGTGTTCCTGACAGTCGCAGTTTGCATAAGTTGCAGCTTCCTTTCGGATTTGTTCTGCACGCAGCTTGCCGTTGGTATTTGGTTGGATCAAAAGCTTGTGGCCGGTGTTTTCCACCGCACCTGTTTCGTGGCCGTTAACGTGGCCGCAGTCCGCACAAATCACGCTCTGGAACGGCTTCAGCGCCGCAGCAATCAGCGTATAGTTGGTCTGTGTGCCGCCTAATAAGAAATGTACGTGTGCATTGGGGCAGTCCAAATATTTCTTGATTTCTGCCTCGGCTTTTTCACACATCGGATCCAGTCCGTAGCCGTTGAAAGACTGGTCATTTGTCGCCATCAAAGCTTCCAGAATCGCCGGATGCGCGCCGTGGTTATAGTCGTTTTTCATGATGTACATAATATATCCTCCAGATAATATCTTCTTAAATTTCGTTATGAATATATTGTAGCATGGAATTGGATAAAGGAAAAGACAGCAGATTGTACTGCTGCCTTTTCGTCTTTATATGACCGTTTTACTTGCGTTTAATTTGTATCCCCTTCTTTGTTTCTCTGCATCTAAAAGTTCCATCTGGCGACGAAGTTTCTCTAAATCCAGTTCACCGTCACCCATTTCCAGTTCAGATGAGAATGCTGCACGTGCATCTTCGATCTGGCAGATTGGCATGGACTTGAGACGTTCACGGTATTTTGCTTCTTCAACAAGATTTTTTAAAGCATCCTTCAGCAAAGCAGGAACTCCATCCGGCGTTTCAATATTCCATACTGTCCGCTCCATAGGACAAAATCCGTCCTTTGTGCGGTTCTGAATAGCGTCGACTAGAATCTCATACTCACACAAGATGTCATATTTCTCAAAAACACCTAGTGCAGGCTTGCTGATGACGCCGGCATACACATAAGAAACACCAAGAAGCACATATAAGAAGGCAGCTGCCTTTCCGATAACCTTATCTGCCGCAATGCCGCCTCGCAGGTCTGTTCCGGCATCCAGCCAGTCAAGCAGTGGCTTCACACCACGATGATGGCTGGTATAAATCTCATGACCTTTGATGATATAACAGGTATACCCGCCTTCGCGAAGTGCCAGTCGTGCGCGGTTACGTACTTCCATGGATGCCGCATCTACGATGACATAGAAATCATCGAACTGATACTTCAGAAGCGGCTGTGGATCGCCATAATAGTTGTAAGTTGTGCCGGAAACTTCCTTTCCGATGGCTGTGCCACGTCGGATTTCATACAGGGCGTTACGCAGTTCAGTCAGTTTTTCTTTGTTTACCATAATTTCATTATGGGAACTATATACATAATCGATGTCATCGCAGCGTTTCAGCACTTTTTCCATGGAAATCCAGTAACCTTCCAGGCTGGATCTGCCGAATTGCGGATCATCCATCTGGACAAACAGCGGACCGTTGTAGTAACTATCCCCCACGAAAAGCACCTTATAATCCAAGTCGTGAAGCATGATGCAGTCGTTGCTGTGTCCGGGCGTATAAATCACTTCTAAGCGTCTGTTTCCCAGATCGAACACGTAACTGTCTGACACGATTTCGCGGCTATATGGCTTAATTTTCAGCCTTTCAGAGCCTTCTCGGGCCACCAGGTCTGCATTTTCGCCAGGCGCTCCGTAGACAACAGGAAATCTCCAATTGTCTCCCACGTGGTCAAAATGGGAATGACTGTTTACGACAACTAATTCACCCTGCCAAAGCTTCTCCACTTCATCCTTTATATTCTCTCTGCCCATGCCGGTGTCAAATAGCAGAGCTCTCTCCGAACCGATGATCAGAAAAGACTTGACGTCTTCAGAATCATGTGGTTCGCAGATTGCATAGACATCCTGCGGCAGTTTCTCGATTTCAAACCAGTTACTCATATCTGTTACTCTTTCCAAACAAAGTTATAGTTGATGGATTCTCCCCCGTCCACCAGGATGTTCTGTCCTGTGCAGAAGGTGTTGGTCACGGTCAGGAAATAGGACCATTCCGCGATTTCTTCCGGTGCAGCCCATCTTTTCAGCGGTGTTTCTTCCATGATTTCCGCCCAAAGCTTTGGATCTTCAATGACACAGGCATTGAGCGGTGTCAAAACGCCACCCGGATCCAGACTGTTGCAGGTCGCCCCAAAAGGCGCGATGCGCATGGCTACGTTCTTCGTATATGCCAATACGCCGCCTTTGCTGGCACAGTATTCCGGAAATTCCGCGCCGGTATGACCGCTGGCAGAACCTACATGGAGCACAGATTTAATCGCAGGCTGAATGCCGTAACGCTCTGTCATATAAATCAGGCCTTTCAGATTGATGTCGATATCATCCTCATTCTGGGTTCCCGCGTTATTTACCAGGATTTCTACGTTCTGTATCTCCGGAAGTGACTCTTTGTCTCTGATGTCGCACTGATAGTGGGTGTATGCGCTGTGGTCAATGGATGCCGCCTGGCGGTCGATACCGATAACCGTATGTCCTTTTTCCAGGAAAAGCTTTGCGATTGCCTTTCCGATTCCCTGTGAAGTTCCTGTAATCAAAATTCTCATCTTATCTACACTCCTTAATATGGGCTAAATATTCCGCACCAACGTTTTGTTCTTTCCATCGCATCAGAATCCGGTAACCGAACGGTGCGAATCCTACGGCCATGATAACCTCGGCCACGGCTCCGGTCAAAGCACAGGTCCCGCACTGAAGGATGGTCCAATGGAATCCATCCCAGAATACAGGCGCAAAGAACACGAATACGATGATAGAAAAGATAAAGTTATCCATGAACTGACCAACAAAGGTAGACACATAGGTCTGGGTGGCAAAGGCCAGTTTACCATCCGGATTTTCCCGGAAAGCCTTCCCAATGGTCCAGTTCATAAAATTGTTAATCACGGCAGACGCCAGAAAGGCGATGGTGCTTCCCAGCAGGATAAACCATGTCCCTCCGAAAATGCTGTCAAAGGCCGTATAATCGTCCGCGTGTGACGGAATAATGCTGGCGATATAGAAAATCAGGCAGGTCAGCACGTTGATGGCAGACGCAAGGATGGCAATCTGGTTAGATGCCTTCGGTCCGAAATACTTGGTAATGATGTTCATGCACATGAAGGACAGCCAGGAAATGAGAATCCCTCCGTCCAGTGCGATCCAGTAATTCTGCACCAGGGTCTTATTGGCCAGCAGGTTCATACAGATGACGCTGACCACAAAGAGTGACACCACCGCCGCCGGCACATTTCGCAGTAGAATGGCCGTTTCTTCTTTTTCTTTCATAATCCAGTGCTTAATCAATTTTCTTCCTCCTTATAAGCACAAGACTACTTCTAATCCATAAAAAATGGCTTTGCAAAACGCAAAGCCACTTATCACAAAAAATATTATGAATCGTAGTCCTGGTTTTGTTTAACGACAGGATGGTACAAACGAACTGTCGGTATATAAATTATATATGATTTCTTTCATTTCGGCAACTCCTAAGGCACATTGAAATTACGAAAACCTGATTTCCTCAACAAATTCCAGTTTTCGTCTATAGTCCATCTCAATAAAGTCTGTAGGTCTCACCTGCCCTGGCAGTTTCTCAAAGTATGCCATGTCCGCTTCCTTCAACATGCGGTATACAAACTGGGAGCAAAACATAATATTCGGCTTATATGACTTCTTTGTCACCAGTCCCATCATGTTGTAGGCACTTCCCTCTTCGTTGATTCTTTTTATCGTATTCAGGATTGTCTCTTTCTGTGCTCTCGTTGCGGCAATCCTATAAATCAGCACGGATGCGTCTTCCTTCTGATGAAAATGCAAGAGTAATTCTGCATTCATTCCCGGCGGATAGATGTTCTGTCCTCCGTTATAGCTTAGAATCGTCTCCAGTTCCCGATCAAAAGCAAGGGACGCATGATTGTATTCTCTTCTTGTCACCGAACCAATGATTTCACTGGCTGCACTTCCTGTGTCAGATATCACGATGTACATCCATGGATCGTCAAAGGACGCCTCGGCTTTTTGAAAAAATTCTTCAGTCAGACTGCCTTTATTGACATATTTTACCGAGCTGTGCCCAGAACTTCCACCCAATGCGCCAGCCAGGTTTTCGGGAGTCAGTTTTGTCGTCACCCGTTCGATATCGTCAAAGGTCCGGCTAATTGAATCTTTGTTATCTTTGAGGTAGGAAAAACTGATGGTTTTGATTTCTTCCACAGATGGCAGATAGAATTGTGCGCTTTTGTTGGAAGTCACCAGTCGTTCAACGAACAGTGGCAGTGCCATGAAAATTACGCCGACAGCCCGCAGACACCAGTACCAGATAAAATGTTGATGGTTTATCGCAAATATAACTGTAGTAATGAATAATATCTGAAATTGCATGATTGCCAGATAGCTTATGCAGATCAAAATCTTATCTCTTTTTCTGAAGCCGGCAGCCAGTGCCCTTGCAATCATCACAATGGTAATCACCGTGTATGCTGCCACATAAATCACGATATTTCCTGATATAAAGATCATGAATGCCAGTAGTTTGAGGATTGTGTCACTTTGTTTTGCCCTGTCTAATAAATCTCTTTTTGTTCCCATATTTGCTCCGTTCTATTCTTCTGTAACTCTCGTTCATGACTCACATCATGTAGAAACAGAAACCCTGCCGAAAAGACAGGGTTTCGTAATCACTGTTTATTTAAAGTAAGCTACTGCAGCCTTGAACATTTCCATGTCGAATTCGCCTGGAACGTTCTTGTACAGACCTGCACCGATTCTTTCGGAGTGTCCCATCTTACCAAGTACTCTTCCGTCTGGGGAAGTGATACCCTCGATGGATGCGTAAGAACCGTTAGGGTTGTACTGGATTTCGCTGGATACGTTGCCTTCTAAGTCAACGTACTGTGTGATAATCTGACCGTTTGCAGCCAGTTCTTCGATCAGTTCTCTGGAAGCGATGAATCTGCCTTCACCGTGGGAAATAGGAACTGTGAAGATGTCGCCAGGTTTTGTGTTAGCTAACCATGGAGACTTGTTGGAAGCGATTCTCGTTCTAACCAGCTTGGACTGGTGACGGGAAATTTCGTTGAATGTCAGGGTTGGGCAGTTTTCATCAGTGTCGATGATCTTGCCGTAAGGTACCAGACCTAACTTGATCAGAGCCTGGAAACCGTTACAGATACCAGCCATCAGGCCGTCTCTGTTTTCTAACAGGTCAGTTACAGCTTCCTTAACTTCCTTGTTTCTGAAGAATGCTGTGATGAACTTACCGGAACCATCTGGTTCGTCACCGCCGGAGAAGCCGCCTGGGATGAAGATCATCTGGGATTCCTTCACCTTTGCAGCAAACTCTTCTACAGATTTTGCGATTGCTTCAGCAGTCAGGTTGTTGATAACAAAGATTTCTGGCTGCGCGCCTGCATCTCTGAATGCTTTTGCAGTATCGTATTCGCAGTTTGTGCCAGGGAATACAGGAATCAGTACCTTTGGTACGTCAACTGTATAGCCTGCGTGTGGTCTTTCTGCAGCTTCATATGTGTATGTTTCCAGCTTATTTTCTTCCGGTGTGATGTTACATGGGAAGATTGGTTCCAGCTTAGATTCGTAAATATCGTTTAATTCACACAGGCAGATCTTTTCTTCGCCGTATGTGATTTCGTAGCTTTCCGTAGTATGGCCTAGGTCAACCAGTGCAACACCTTCAGCTTCTACATCAAAGTTGGTAACTTCGCCAGCTAATTCTAATACGAATGCACCGTAGTTGTAACCGAAGATGTCGTTCATGTCAACGTTATCAGTGTAAGCAAAACCGATTGCGTTACCCATTGTCATCTTCAGAACTGCTTCAGCAACACCGCCGATACCTGGAGTGTATGCGGAGATGACAGCACCTTCTCTTACGCCTTCAGCAACGATGTCGTAGATTGCCTTCAGAGCTTCAGCCTTTGGCAGACCCTGTTCGTCCTTTTCAGGAACCAGCAGAACTACGTCATGGCCTGCAGCCTTGAATTCTGGGGAGATGATGTTCTTCACATCGTCAGTTGTTACAGCGAAGGATACCAGTGTAGGTGGAACGTCAATGTCTTCGAATGTACCACTCATGGAGTCCTTACCACCGATAGCAGCAACGCCCAGTTCCTTCTGTGCCTTGAATGCACCCAGAACTGCAGCCATTGGCTTACCCCATCTCTTAGGTTCTTTCATCAGCTTTTCGAAGTATTCCTGGAAGGACAGGTAAACGTCTTCGAAGGAAGCACCTGTTGCAACCAGCTTAGAAACGGATTCCACAACTGCCAGGTATGCACTGTGGTATGGAGATGCTACACCGATGAATGGGTTGTAGCCCCAAGCCATTAAGGAACATGTTGTTGTATGTGCCTTTTCTACGGAAACTAAGTTAACCATAGCCTGGATTGGGGTTCTCTGGTGGATACCACCGAATGGCATCAGAACTGTACCTGCACCGATTGTGGAGTCAAATCTTTCGGACATACCTCTCTTGGAGCATACGTTCAGGTCGCCTGCTAATGCCTTGTATTCTTCTACGAAGTTATCGCCAACTTCCTTTTCGAAAGCTTCAGGCTTTGCAACTTCTACGTCGATGTGCTTTTCTGCACCGTTTGTATCTAAGAACGCTCTGGACAGATGAACGATTTCCTGACCATTCCAGAAGATCTTCAGAGTAGGTTCTGCCTTTACTTCTGCAACTACATTTGCATCCAGGTTTTCTTCTCTTGCCAGTTCGATGAATCTTTCTACATCTTCTGCAGCTACTACGCAGGCCATTCTTTCCTGAGATTCGGAAATCGCCAGTTCAGTACCGTCTAAACCGTCGTATTTCTTAGGCACGTTGTTCAGGTTGATTTCCAGACCATCAGCTAATTCACCGATAGCAACGGAAACACCGCCTGCACCAAAGTCGTTACAACGCTTGATCATCTTGGAAGCTTCAGGGTTTCTGAATAATCTCTGAATCTTTCTTTCTTCAGGAGCATTACCCTTCTGTACTTCTGCGCCGCAGCTTTCTAAGGATTCTGTTGTATGGGACTTGGAGGAACCTGTCGCACCGCCGCAGCCGTCACGACCGGTCTTGCCGCCTAACAGGATGACTCTGTCTGTGTCAGCAGGTCTTTCTCTTCTTACGTTTTCTGCAGGAGCAGCAGCAACAACAGCGCCAACTTCCATTCTCTTTGCAACGTAACCGTCGTGATAGATTTCGTCTACCTGACCTGTTGCCAGACCGATCTGGTTACCATAGGAGGAGTAACCTGCTGCAGCAGTTGTTACGATGGTTCTCTGTGGTAACTTACCTTCCATTGTTTCGGAAACAGGCTTCAGTGGGTCAGCAGCACCTGTCAGACGCATTGCGGAGTAAACATAGGATCTGCCGGAAAGCGGGTCTCTGATACAACCGCCTACGCAGGTTGCAGCACCACCGAATGGTTCGATTTCGGTTGGATGGTTATGTGTTTCATTCTTGAATAACAGTAACCACTTCTGGATTTCGCCGTCAACGTTTACATCCATCTTTACTGTGCAAGCGTTGATTTCTTCGGATTCGTCCAGCTTTTCTAACATACCGTTCTTCTTCAGGTACTTCGCAGCCAGTGTACCCATGTCCATCAGGGTAATTGGCTTTGTTCTACCTAATTCTTCACGTGTTGCGATGTAATCTTCGTATGTAGCCTGGATAGCAGGGTCTTCGAACTTCACGCTGTCGATGACAGTGTTGAAAGTCGTATGTCTGCAGTGGTCAGACCAGTAAGTGTCGATTACTCTGATTTCTGTGATGGTTGGATTTCTGTCTTCGGACTTAAAGTATTCCTGACAGAACTTCAGGTCTGCAAAGTCCATAGCCAGACCATAGTCAGCCATGAATTCTTCTAAACCAGCGTCGTCTAAATCGATGAAGCCTTCTAATACGGCTACTTCTGTTGGGATTTCGTATTCAACGTGTAATGTTTCATATTCGTCTAATACGGCTTCTCTGGATTCAACAGGGTTGATTACGTAGTTCTTAATCACTTCAACCTGTTCTTCTGTCAGGTTACCGCTGAGCAGGTAAACCTTTGCTGTTCTCACGTCAGGTCTTTCACCCTTGGAGATGATCTGGATACATTCCGCAGCGGAGTTTGCTCTCTGGTCAAACTGGCCAGGTAAGAATTCTACTGCGAATACATAATCAGCTTCTGTGAAGTCCAGCTTTTCTGTCGCAATGTCAACCTGTGGTTCGGAGAATACTGTGCCGATTGCATAATCAAACAGTTCTCTGTCCAGGTTTTCAACGTCATATCTGTTTACGATTCTTAAATCTGTTAAACCTTCAATCTGAAGCAGTTTAACAATATCGCCTTTCAGTGCAGATGCTTCGTGTGCGAAGCCTGCTTTCTTTTCAACATAAATTCTATAAACCATGGTGTCTCCTCTATTTGCTTAAGGCCGCTAATGCTTTCTGGCCGATATCTTTTCTGTAGAATGCGTTATCAAAATGAACTTTTTCAACGGATGCGTAAGCTTTTGCGATGGCTTCTTTGATGTCAGCGCCTCTTTCGGTTACGCCCAGTACACGACCGCCGTTTGTCAGCAGCTTACCGTCTTCGGACAGCTTTGCGCCTGCGATGTATACATCGTTTGCTTCTTCGCCAACGGTAATTTCAAAGCCTTTTTCGTAAGCTGTTGGATAACCCTTGGATGCCATAACTACGCAGCATGCTGCATCGTCAGCAAAGTTTACATCTGCCTGATCCAGGGTACCTTCGGATACGTGCTGCATGATGTCGAACAGATCGCTGTCCAGCAGCGGCAGAACTACCTGTGTTTCAGGGTCGCCGAATCTGCAGTTATATTCGATTACCTTCGGACCGTCTTCTGTAATCATCAGACCGAAGTATAAGCATCCTGCGAAAGTACGGCCTTCTTTGTTCATTGCTTCCATAGTAGGCAGGAAGATTTCTTCCATGCATCTGTCAGCAACTTCCTTTGTGTAGTATGGGTTTGGTGCGATAACGCCCATACCGCCTGTGTTCAGACCCTTGTCGCCGTCTAATGCACGCTTGTGGTCCATGGAAGAAATCATTGGAACCATTGTCTTGCCGTCTGTGAAGGACAGAACGGAAACTTCAGGACCAGTCAGGAATTCTTCGATAACAACCTTGCTGCCGCTGTCGCCGAATACCTTATCTTCCATCATTTCTCTTACTGCAGTTTTTGCGTCTTCCAGTGTCTCTGCGATGATTACGCCCTTACCCAGAGCTAAACCGTCAGCCTTAATAACTACCGGAATCTTGCATGTATCCAGGTAAGCATAAGCTGCTTCCATATCTGTGAAGGTTTCATATGCAGCAGTCGGAATGTTGTACTTCTTCATTAAGTCCTTGGAGAACGCCTTGCTGCCTTCGATGATAGCAGCCTTCTTGTCAGGACCGAAGCAAGGGATGCCTTCTGCCTTCAGCAGGTCTACCAGACCTAAAACCAGAGGATCGTCTGGTGCTACGATTGCAAAGTCGATTGCGTTTTCCTTTGCAAATTTCACGATATTTTCTAAATCCTTTGCGCCGATGTCAACGCAGGTTGCATCTGCTGCAATACCGCCGTTGCCAGGTAACGCAAAGATTTCAGTTACTTTTGGGCTCTTTTTTACTTTCTTGATGATGGCATGCTCTCTGCCGCCGCCACCAACGACCATAATTTTCATGATTCTATTACCTCCTGATTAATCAGCGTTTAGTGGTGGAACAAACGCATACCAGTAAATACGGTTACCATATTATATTTATCGCAAACTTCTAATACGAGATCGTCTCTCATGCTGCCGCCTGGTTCTACGATGTAGGAAACGCCGCTCTTCTTTGCTCTTTCGATGTTATCGCCGAATGGGAAGAATGCGTCACTGCCCAGGGATACGCCTGTAATCTGATCTAAGTAAGCTCTCTGTTCTTCCTTTGTGAATGGTTCAGGCTTTTCTGTGAACAGTGTTTCCCAAACGCCGTCTCTCAGCACGTCTTCGAATTCGTAACCTAAGTATACGTCAATGGTGTTATCTCTTACTGCTCTGCCAACGTCGTCTCTGAATGGCAGGTTGATCACCTTTTCAGACTGTCTCAGGTGCCAGAAGTCAGCTTTGTCACCGGCTAATCTTGTGCAGTGGATTCTGGACTGCTGTCCTGCACCAACACCGATTGCCTGACCATCCTTCGCATAAACAACGGAGTTGGACTGTGTATACTTCAGTGTGATTAATGCAACGATTAAGTCTCTCTTTGCTTCGTCAGGAAGCTCCTTGTTTGCGGTAACGATATTTGTTAAGTCAGCAGGTGTTACAGTGTAATCGTTTCTGCCCTGCTCAAAAGTGATGCCATAAACCTGTTTGGTTTCCTGCTTTGCAGGAACGTAAGCCGGATCAATTTTGATGATGTTGTAGTTACCTTTTTTCTTTGTCTTTAATAATTCCAGTGCTTCTTCTGTATAGCCTGGAGCGATAACGCCGTCGGAAACTTCTCTGTGGATGATTTTTGCAGTTGTTAAGTCACAGGTTGTGCTTAGTGCAATCCAGTCACCAAAAGAAGACATTCTGTCTGTTCCTCTTGCTCTTGCGTAAGCTGTCGCCAGAGGAGACTCGTCTAAACCTTCGATATCATCTACGAAGCATGCTTTCTTCAGTGTATCGTCCATTGGAATACCAACTGCAGCAGCAGTCGGGCTGACATGTTTGAAGGATGTCGCTGCAGGCATATCTAATGCTTCGCTCAGTTCCTTTACCAGCTGCCAGCTGTTGAATGCATCCAGAAAGTTGATGTAACCCGGTCTTCCGTTAAGGATTTCCAAAGGAAGTTCGCTGCCATCCGCCATGTAGATTTTCGCTGGCTTCTGGTTAGGATTACATCCGTATTTCAGCTCTAATTCTTTCATGGGTATCTCTCCTCTCTTTATGCCTACTGGTTCTTGTTAATCATTCTGTTTTCAACAGCACCAGTTTCTAAATCAGTGTATCTTACATACAGGGAAATCTTGTTATCCTCGTCCAGATTTTCCCAGATTTCCTTTGTGAATTCGTCGATGTCAGCAGGAATTGCAACTCTTTCCGGTTCACCACAGAAAGTCGGAATTGGATTGCCGTCCTGCATATATGTATGGATGAAGTGACCCAGACCAGGTAATGCTGTGTAGTTGTAGTAGTATCTGAAGCATTCTGTACCTTCCAGGTCTGCGCTCTTTAAGATGCTCATCTTGTAAGTCAGCTTTTCACCGAAAGTGAACATGCCGCTGATTCTTGGTGTCCAGTTTGGACCATCCGGTTCGAAACATCTTGTGTCTAACGCTTCTTCAAAGGACTTGCCTTCCTTTACGAACTCCCAAACTGTGTCAGTCTGGTCACCGTTTGTTACGATCAGCTTGTCCCCTTCTTTTCTCATTGGGTAATAGATGATTAAGGACGGGTCTTCTAACTTGGATTCATCAAAGGCCTTAATCATCACATTTTCGCCTTCTTCTAAGAAGATTCTGTTTCTGCTGTTGGAGCTTCTGCCCATGATGAAGTAAGCGGATACTGCCTTCTTACCATCAGGAGTCTTGCCGAGGACGATGCCTCTGCCAACATAGGAGTTGCCTTTTACAGCAGATGCCATTGTATTGATTTCGTATACATTCATGGGTCTGTTACTCACCTTTCGCTATATTTTCACTAACCATTTCAACCGCCTGTGGAAGCAGGATCCATTCTGCCTGTTCCATGACTCTTCTCTGCAGCGTTTCCGGAGTATCATCCTCCAGAATTTCCACGGCCTTCTGTGCGATAATTCTGCCGCCGTCAGGAATCTCGTTTACAAAGTGTACGGTCGCTCCAGTCACTTTGACACCGTATTCCAGTGCCATTTCGTGTACTTTCAGACCATACGCGCCTTTGCCACAGAAAGAAGGAATCAGGGACGGATGGATGTTGATGATTCTTTCTTCGTATGCACGGATAAAGTCTTCGCTTAAGATTTTCAGGAAGCCGGCCAGAACAATCAAGTCGATTTTTTCTTCTGCCAGCTTCTCCAGCAGATGGGTCTCGTCTCTCATAACAAAACCTTCAATGCCTGCGTTCTTCGCTCTTTCCAGCGCATACGCATCGGCTTTGTTTGATCCGACCAGCACGATTTCGCCACTCTTGATGATGCCGCTCTTCTGAGCATCGATCAAAGCCTGCAGGTTGGTACCGCCGCCGGATACTAAGACTGCGATTCTGGTCTTCATTACAGAATCACCTTCTCTTCGCCTTCTACGATTTCACCGATTACGTAAGCATCAATGCCGTTTTCCTTTAACAGTTCCAGGGAAGTTTCCACTTCATCTGCAGGAACAACAACGGTCATGCCAACGCCCATGTTGTATGTATTGAACATATCTCTTTCAGGAACATCACCAAACTTCATGATCAGGTCAAAGATTGGAAGCACTTTTACCTTTTCTCTGTCGATCTTTGCGCATAAACCATCTGGAATGGAACGTGGAATATTTTCATAGAAACCGCCGCCTGTGATGTGGGAAATACCCTTTACGTTCACCTTTTCGATTAAGGCAAGTACAGGCTTTACGTAAATCTTCGTTGGTTCAAGCAGTGCTTCTGCAATGCTCTTGCCGCCTAATTCATCACGTTCTACGTAAATTTCAGGGTTGTTGTTGTCGATGTCAAAGACCTTACGGCATAAGCTGAAGCCGTTGGAGTGAATACCTGTGGATGGTAAACCGATAACAACGTCACCGACTGCCATCTTGGAATTGTCGATCATCTTTGGCTTATCTACAACACCTACAGTGAAACCTGCTAAGTCATAGTCATCTTCCGGCATCAGACCAGGATGTTCTGCAGTTTCGCCGCCGATTAATGCAGCGCCGGACTGTACGCAGCCTTCGCAAACGCCAGATACGATTTCTGCAATCTTTTCAGGCTTGTTCTTGCCACATGCGATATAGTCTAAGAAGAATAATGGTTTTGCACCTACGCAGATGATGTCGTTTACGCACATCGCTACTGCGTCGATACCAATGGTATCGTGCTTGTCCATTAAAATTGCTAATTTTACCTTTGTGCCGCAGCCGTCTGTACCGGAAACGGTAATCGGTTCTTCCATGCCTGCAATGCTGGCCAGGCTGAAGCATCCGCCAAAACCGCCAACGTCATCGACGCAACCATCAGTACGTGTTCTTGCAACGTGTTTCTTCATCAGTTCTACAGACTTGTAACCTGCAGTAATGTCTACACCAGCAGCCGCGTAGCTGGCAGAGAAAGAATTCTTGTGATCCATAGTGATGTCTCCTTTTTCTCTAAAATGCTATTATGAATATTTAAACTTACAATTTTTGAACAATTTGAAATTTGGACTTATTTGTTGAACTGTTCTTCAACTTTTTTGCTGTCTGCCAGTACCTTCGCAGCAGCTTCTGCTCTCTGCGCATCTAACTTGGCAGCTAAATCTGCGTCTTCGATACCCAGCATCTGGATTGCTAATAATGCTGCGTTTTCTGCGCCGTTGATTGCAACTGTTGCAACCGGAATACCGCCTGGCATCTGTACCGTTGCCAGCAGTGCATCCATGCCGTCCAGTGCAGAACCCATAACCGGAATACCGATTACCGGCAGTGTTGTTGCAGCCGCTACAGCACCTGCCAGGTGGGCAGCTTTGCCTGCTGCGCAGATGATTGCGCCGAAACCGTTTGCTCTTGCGTTTGCTGTAAATTCTTTTACTTCAGCTGGTGTTCTGTGTGCGGAGTATACGTGTACTTCGAAAGGAACGCCAAACTGGTCTAATGTTTTCATTGCTTTTTCTACTGCAGGAAGGTCGCTTGCACTTCCCATCAGGATTCCGATTTTTTTCATATATTTCAACCTCCATGATTGTAATTGCCAACCTTAATATTTTAACATAGTGATTTCTCCGGTTCAATTCTTCGTTCAGCAAAATCGGGATATTTCGAACTTTCAACCACAAAAATCGTTAAAAATCGTCATTTTCACGAACGATTATATCGTAATATCGAATTATTGTTCGTTTTTTTAAATTTTCTCTATTTCTTCTGGAATGCCAGGCTGTCCAGGTAGCTCTGCATGATAATAACGGCTGCCTGCTTGTCGATAACCTGTTTTCTCTTCTTACGGCTGACGTCAGCTTCGATGAGAACTTTTTCTGCCATAACTGTGGTCAGTCTTTCATCCTGCCATACCACTTCGATGCCTTTCATACCTGTGCTGCGCATCTTGTTTTCAAGCATGGTGCGGAACTCATAAACCTTTTCGGTCTGGATGCTGTCCGTGCCGTCCAGCTTCTTCGGCAGGCCGATTACAATGGTGTCACAATTGTGCTCTTTTACCAAATCCAGAATCTTGGTAGTATCCTTACGGATGCCTACACGTTCCAGCGTCATCAGTCCCTGTGCAGTAATTCCCAGTTCGTCACTTAAGGCAATTCCTACTGTTTTGTCACCTACATCAAGGGCAATTTTCTTCATAAATGATCCTCCAGTGTTAATTTTGTCTTTACATCGCAAAAAATCGGCAGGTTAAAATCCCCTGCCGACTTTTGACACGTTGTAATGTGAAACCGCCACACGGGCGTTTTCCGTTTTTACAAAAGCCGACTTCTCTATCAATATCGTCGAACCCGACTTTCTATTTTCTCAGATAATCCTTCAGGATTTCTTCTACTAAATCATCTCTATCAATGCGGCTAATCATTGTTCTCGCATTGTTATAGCTTGTGATATATGATGGGTCGCCAGAAAGAATGTATCCTACCATCTGGTCAATTCCATTATATCCTCTTTCTTCTAATGCAGCATAAACTGTTTCTAAAACTTCCTTCGTTGTCTTCTGCTGTGTCTTCGCTGCGTCAAACATAATTGTCTTTCTTTCCACAGTAACGACCTCCTTTATTTATTGTCTATAGTATACTATGCTAACAGCTTTTCCGCAACTGCAAATGCTTCGGAAATCTTGCCAGGATCCTTGGCTCCGGCCTGTGCCATGTCGGCCTTTCCGCCGCCGCCACCGCCTGCTGCAGCCGCGATTTCTTTGATCATCTTGCCTGCGTGTAATCCCTTTTCTAACAGGTCATCTGTCAGGGATACCAGGAAGGTAACCTTTGGTCCGTTCACTGTTGCGAATACCATCATAACACCCTTGTGCTGTGCCTTGATATCGTCGGATAAACCTCTTAAGTCGTTGATGTTGTAATCAGCAAATTCCTTCATTACCAGCTTCACGCCATTGATTTCCTTTGCGGATGCAACCATATCATCAACTTCGCTGCCCATAGCAGCCTTCTTGAAGTCTTCCAGTTCCTTCTTCGTTGCCTTCAAGTCTTCTACAACGGATGCTGCTTTCTGTTCTACTGCCGCTACGTTGGACTTCAGTGCTTCTGCAATGTTCTTTACAGTAGTTTCCGCTTCCTGTGCCTTCAGCAGAACGCCCATACCTGTTACCGCTGTGATACGACGAACGCCGGAAGCTACGCCGCCTTCGCTGACGATCTTAAACACGCCGATCTGACCTGTGTTTGCAACGTGTGTACCGCCGCAAAGTTCTACGGACCAGTCACCTGCATTCACAACTCTTACCTTTTCGCCGTACTTTTCACCGAACAGTGCCATTGCGCCCATTTCCTGAGCTTCTGCCATGGTTGCTTCGCAGGTTGTAACCGGCAGGAATTCCATAATCTTCTGGTTTACAAGCAGTTCAACCTGTTCTAACTGCTGTGGAGTTACTGCTTCGTAATGGGAGAAGTCGAATCTTAATTCTTCTTCGTTTACGCTGGAGCCTGCCTGTTCCACATGAGTACCAACAACATCTCTCAGTGCTTTCTGTAATAAATGTGTTGCGGTATGGTTTCTTGCAGTTGCATTTCTGGTAAATACATTTACACTGCAGTTAACGATGTCATCCTTCTTCAGAGTGCCCTTTTCTACCAATACTTTGTGTGCGAACAGTCCCTGTTTCTTCGTTACAGAGATCACTTTCACATGCGCATCGTTGGTAAACATAATGCCTGTATCCGTCGCCTGTCCACCGCCTTCTGCGTAGAACGGTGTCTTGTCCAGATATACAACGGCATTTTCGAATGTATCTGCAGCTTCTGCTTCCACGCCATCCTTATAGATTGCTAAAACAGTCGCTGTGTCTTCTAATGTTTCGTAACCAGTGAATACCGTTTCTGGTAAATCTAAATTTTCAGCATCTTCCCAAGCTTCTCCAGAAGTGTCTTTTCTTCCATCTCTAGCTTTTTGTTTTTGTTCTTCCATGTGAGCTTTGAAACCTTCAACGTCAGCTTTTATTCCTTCTTCTGCCAGGATTTCTTCTGTCAATTCCATTGGGAATCCATAAGTATCATATAATTTGAATACTTTTTCGCCATCTAGAACATCTCCGCCGGCAGCCTTCAGTTCTTCTACATACTGTTTCAGAATCGCACTACCCTGGTTCAGCGTAGAAGCGAAACCGTCTTCTTCCTTTGAAATGATTGTCTGAATATAGTCCTTCTTTTCTACCAGCTCAGGATAAGCTTCTCCGGAAACTTCAATTACTCTGTTGGATAATTCTACTAAGAACTTGCCTTCGATTCCTAATAACTTACCGTGTCTGATGGCTCTTCTGATCAGTCTTCTCAGAACGTAGCCTCTGCCTTCGTTGGAAGGTGTGATGTTGTCAGAAATCATGAATACCATGGAACGCAGGTGGTCTGTGATGATTCTGATGGAAACGTCAGTCTTTGCCTTTCCGTCTTCGTACTTCACGCCGCACTTGTCCACAACACCGTCGAGGATGTGTCTGATGGTGTCCACATCAAAGATGGAATCCACGCCCTGCATGATGCAGGCCATTCTTTCCAAACCCATACCGGTATCGATGTTTGGATGTTCCAGGTCGGAGTAGCTGCCGTCTTCTTCTCTGGAGAACTGTGTGAATACGTGATTCCAGAATTCTAAGTATCTGTCGCAGTCACAGCCTGGTTTACAGTCAGGGCTGCCGCAGCCGTATTCTTCACCTCTGTCGAAGTAGATTTCGGAGCAAGGGCCGCATGGTCCCAAACCGATTTCCCAGAAGTTGTCTTCTTTACCTAGTCTTACGATTCTTTCTTCCGGTACACCGATTTTCTTCCAGATTTCTACTGCCTGGTCGTCATCTAAATATACCGTCGCCCAAATCTTATCTTCCGGCATCTTCAGCCACTGTGTGATGAACTCCCAGCCCCATGTCAGAGACTGTTCCTTGAAGTAGTCGCCGAAGGAGAAGTTACCCAGCATTTCAAAGAACGTACCGTGTCTGGATGTGATACCTACGTTGTCGATATCGCCTGTTCTGATACACTTCTGACATGTGGTCATTCTCTTTGCCGGTGGTGTTTCAACCCCTGCAAAGTAATTCTTCAGCGGTGCCATACCAGAGTTGATCAGTAACAAAGACTTATCATTCTTTGGAATCAAGGATGAACTGCCGCCAGCATAGTGTTCCTTGCTTACATAGAAGTCGCGGAACATCTGTCTGATTTGATTTAAACCTAATTTTTCCATATGTTAATTTCCTCCTGAAAGTATCTTGCATATCTAATAAATTCTATCACAAAAAAACTGTGCTGTCCACGGAATTAGCAGTCTTTGAAAGACTCAATCATGGATTTTATCTCCTTTTCCAGCGCCCCGTCGGAGCTGCTTTCGAAGAAATATACCTTAATCTTGGTTTCCGTGCCGGAAGGTCTGATAATCAGTTCCGTTCCATCTTCCAAAACGTACTTCAGTACGTCCGATTTCGGCAGACCGGTCTCGCCAAGATAGTCTGTAATCTCAACGATGCGCTTTCCCGCGATGGTATCTTTCACATGTTCGCGGAAATATTCCATGACCTTTGTCATGGCAATGCCGGCATAAGGACCGTAGAACTCGTAGTTTCTCGTCTTGTCCTTACATGTGCCATAGATTTCATTCAGTTCCCGCAGACGTTCGACCAGATCTTTTCCTCTCGCCTTGTGATAGGCCGCCATGCAGAGAACCAGTGCTGCCGCACTGACGCCATCTTTGTCACGGATAAACCCGTCCATCAGATAGCCATGACTTTCCTCACAGCCAAAGTAATAGCGCCAACCTTCACCCCTACTGCGAAGCTCCGTAATCATCTCTCCGATGTACTTAAATCCGGTCAGGGTGTTAACCATTTCCAGTCCGTTTCCCCGGGCAATACGCTCCGTCAAAGGCGTAGTCACGATGCTCTTAATAACCATCTGACCAGCTTTCGGTGGCTTCACCTGACAAAGGTAATCCAGCATCAAAGCCCCCAGCTGATTCCCCGTAATCAAGGCATTCATGCCGCCGTGTCTGATACAGGCACCCACACGGTCACAGTCCGGGTCTGTGGCAATAATGATGTCCGCATTGACATCGTTCAGAACCTTGAAACCTTCGGCGAAAGCCGTAATCTTCTCCGGATTCGGAGAAGAACAGGTCGTGAAGTTCTCATCCGGATCTTCCTGGGAAGATACGATTTCCAAATTCTCATAACCGATCCTGGCCAGGACTTTGCGGACATAGCTGTTTCCCGTGCCGTTCAGCGGCGTATACACTGCGTGGATACAGTTAAGCGTTTCTTTGTCCGGTACAGGAAGGAAACCTATGATATCATCGACAAAATCTTCTCCAACCTGATCCGGAACGTCAAGAATGCCATCGTCTGATACGGCAATTTCATCGAAGAAATCAACCTTACTGATTTCTTCTAAAATGGCATCTGCCACACTGCCGATAATCTGGTACCCATCTTTGTTGTATACCTTATAGCCATTGTAAATCTTCGGATTATGGCTTGCGGTAATCATGATACCCATGTCACAGCCGAGGGCCCCGATGGCATAGGATAACAAAGATACTGTTGCCAGTTTTGGAAAGAGATATACCCCGACATCGTTTCCGCGCAGCACCTTTGCCGTTTCCTCGGCGAAGAGTCTGGAGTTCTTCCTTGTGTCATAGGCGATGACAACACTTGGTTTCTCCAGATTCTTTCGCAGGTAGTTTGCAAAGCCCTGTGTGGTACGTCTCACCACGTAAGTATTGAGCCTGTTGGTACCTGGTCCCAGAATGCCTCGAAGGCCGGAAGTGCCGAATTTCAGATGCTGGGAGAAGGAATCAATCAGTTCGTCCTCATTCTCCTGAAGCTCCAGAAGCTCAGCTTTCAACTGTTCGTCACCTTCTGCAGCCGTCAGCCATCTTCTATATTCAGTTATTGCGTTTTCTCTTAATTGATTTTTATCCATAACATAAGTATTATACCATATCTGCAATATTCTGTCATGAAAAAAAGAGAGACCCTGCAAAAGGTCTCCCTATGATTTACATATTTACTTGTTTAGCAGCTCAAGCACCTGTGCTGCGTTCTTTTTGCCGAAGGAAATCTGCTGTCCGTCGTTAACAACCAGGCACGGCACGCTCATAACGTTATACTTGTCTTTGATTTCCGGGAAGTGATTCAGGTCATAAACCTGTGCCGTAATATTCGGATTCAGAGCTGCCAGTCTTTGCACTGCAGTCACCAGTTCCGGACACATCGTACAGGATAAGGAAACCAGGACCTTTACATCCTTTTGTTCCTTGATGGCCTTCGCACCTTCCAGAACGGCTTCATCCAACGGCTGTCCCGGACCTGCCGCATTATACAATCCTAAAACAAAGGATGTA
The DNA here is from genome assembly GCA_017522185.1 of Bacillota bacterium. Classification (GTDB taxonomy): domain Bacteria; phylum Bacillota; class Clostridia; order Peptostreptococcales; family Anaerovoracaceae; genus Senimuribacter. Next base: position 201,378 of record JAFWZZ010000029.1, read on the forward strand.
AACTCGTGTCCGCCAGGAACGCCATGGAATGCCAGACCGCTCCAGCTGCCGTCCTCACAATAAATTCTTACCGATGGTGTATGTGGTTCATCATGATCATCTACCACTTCCACAGACAGCTTATCTGTCAGCTTTGCCAGTTCTTCCATATAGCCTTTCAGCTCAGAAGAAACAGGTCTATCGTCCAGATACAGCTTCAGAACCAGCGGACTTGCCATGCGGCCAAATACTGTGTTCAACTGTGCCAGCATCGACTCATCAAAGAGGCCGCCGGATGCCTTTGGTGCCAAAGATTTTGCTTCTGGCTGCGCCTTTGCAACTTCCTGTTGCTTCGGTGCTTCCGGCATTTCCGGCTTCAGACCGGTCTTCTTCTGTATCGCAGATGCATGTTTTTCCAGTTCTGTTGCCGCTGACGCACCATCACCCACTGCGGTTACCACCTGTCTCAGGGACTTTGCGCAGACATCGCCTGCCGCATAGAAACCTTCGATGGCTGTCTTCTGATTACGGTCAGTCAGGATATAGCCGGATTCATCGGTTACGCCCATGCCTTCTACCAAAGAAGTTGCCGGTGCATATCCTGCAAATACGAATACTCCTAAATTATCTCCTTCTGCAGCTGCGAATTCATATGCTTCGCCTGTCTTGTTATTGCGATAGCGTATCTTGCGCAGTGCGGCGTCTCCCAATACTTCCTCTACTTCTGTATTGCACAGAATCTTTATTTTCTCGTGGTTTTTAGCCTGCTCTGCCGCTGTGGCTGCACAGGAAAAATCATCTTTTCGGATCAGGATCGTTACCTGTCTCGCATACTTGGTCAGAAAGACCGCTTCCTCCGCCGCAGCGAATCCGCCGCCTACCACGAAAACATCTTTGCCTGTGAAGAACTCACCGTCACAAGTTGCACAGTATGCTACGCCGCGTCCTCTGAATTCTTCTTCCCCTTTGAATCCAATCATTCTAGGATGTGCGCCGGTAGCCAGCAAGACGCCGAAAGCCTGCAGCTGTCCTTTGCTGGTGTGCACCGTCTTCACGTCGCCTGCAAGATCCAGTTTTTCTACTTCTGCTAACATAAACTCTGCACCAAAGCTTTCTGCCTGTTTACGCATGGTTTCTGTCAGCTCTGCACCACTGGTCTTTGCAACGCCAGGATAGTTTACGACTTCGTGAGTGATACGAATCTGTCCGCCGAAGTTTTCTTTTTCTACAACTACCACACGGTATTTGGCACGTGCCAGATACAGTGCGGCGGTGAGGCCCGCAGGCCCGCCGCCAACAACTACTACGTCATATAAGTTCTTCATCATTAACCTCTTTCCTCAAATCCCTTTTGTTCTTACAGCTGGCCTACTAAATCTAAGCTTGGCTTTAATGTTTCAGCACCTGGTTCCCACTTTGCAGGGCAAACTTCATCACCATGTTCGTATACGAACTGGCATGCCTGCAGCTTTCTAAATAATTCATCAGCGTTTCTGCCAACGTTACCTGCATTTACTTCGTAAGCAACGATCTTGCCTTCCGGATTTACGATGAATGTGCCTCTTTCTGCCAGACCGTCTTCTTCGATCAGGACTTCAAAGTCTCTGGACAGCGCATGTGTCGGGTCAGCTAACATTGGATACTGAATCTTCTTGATTCTGTCAGAAGCATCGTGCCATGCTTTGTGTACAAAGTGTGTATCTGTGGATACGGAATATACTTCGCAGCTTGCAGCCTTGAACTCGTCGTACTTGTTTGCTAAGTCTTCTAACTCAGTAGGACAAACAAATGTGAAGTCTGCCGGGTAGAAGAAAAATACGCTCCACTTACCCAGGATATCCGCCTTGGATACTTCCTTAAATTCTTCGTTTAAATAAGCCTGTACCTTAAATTCATTTACCTCTTTATTAATCATTGACATAATCTCTTCTCCTTTTCTTTACCTTTTACTTTTGGATTTCTTTTGTGATATTTTAGTTAGCTATTACTAACTTGAACATATACTATCACATGATTTTTCAATTGTCAACAGCAAAAATGATAATAATTATCATTTATTTTTTTTTATGATGTATATAATATACCCTTTTCAGGTAAAGAAAAACGGCCTGTCTGCATATTTGCAGATAAGCCGTTTGTTTCAGTTAAAACGTATCTCTGATGGTATTGGCCATACGACCCATGTCGTGGCGGACATCATTCATGTCCTCCATGGTGCGTCTGGCATCCCGGGTAATCTTCTGTTTGTCTGTCGGCGACATCCACCTGTACGCGCAGTATCCGGCAGTGCCGGCTGCCGCGATCATCAGGGCTTCTCTCGCCATTTTTGTCATCATACTCATCACATACCACTCCTTTCTTTTTAGGATTAGTATGTGCAGAGTGCGGTGATTTAATCGATGATGCCTCCACCGATGACTACATCATTCTGGTAAAAGACAATGGACTGCCCCGGTGTGGCTGCACGCTGCGGTTCCTCAAACACCGCCAGGAGCCTACCGTCTTCCTGCTGCTTCAGTACAGCTTTCGAAGGTTTCGCAGCATAACGGATTTTTGCCAGAACGGTAATGTCTTCTGCCAAAGCTACAGCACTGTCTTTGACAAAAAAGTTATCTCTGGAATATACTTCCGTCTTGAAGAGGTCTGCGTTGTCGCCCAATACCACATCGCCGGTTTCCGCATCCATCTTTGTAACAAAGGCCGGTTTACCAAGAGCAATACCCAGGCCCTTTCTCTGACCGATGGTGTAGTTAACAAGGCCCTTGTGTTTCCCCAGAATATTCCCCTCTGCGTCCACAAAATTGCCCATTTTAGGTGCGAAACCGCGTCTTTTGATAAACTCCCCATGGTTTTCTATTCTGTCATCGATGAAGCAGATTTCCTGGCTGTCAGCGTTGTCCGCATTAGGAAGCTGCGCCTCGCGGGCCATCTGCCGTGTCACTTCCTTATCCTGGATTTCTCCCAGCGGGAACAGGAGACGGCTGAGCACGTCCTGTCCCAGGCGGTACAGCATATAGGACTGGTCCTTCTTTTCGTTGCTGCCCTTTTCCACGTAGAAAGCGCCTTCGATTTCTCGGATTTTCGCGTAATGACCGGTTGCAATATAGTAGGCACCGACTTCGTTTGCAACGTCGATGAGCTGCTTGAATTTCACTGTCGGATTACAGAGTGTACACGGATTCGGCGTTCTGCCACAGGAATACTCCTGACAGAAGTTATCGATAACGATGCGGGCAAAATCATCAGATACATCCTTTGCGATAAAAGGAATCTCCAGCCGTTTCGCCAGGTCTTCTGCTGCGGCACGGCCATCTTCGTTGTTTCCCAATACATCAAAATAGAAGCCGATGACCTCCAGGCCCTTTTCTTTTAACAACAAAGCAGCGGATGTGCTGTCCACTCCGCCGCTTAAGCCTAATACAACTTTAGTCTTCGATAATGTCATGATCGTGTTCATCCTCTTCTGCATTTGGATCAAAACCTTCTAATCCGGCATAGGTCTTTCCGTTCTTCTGTGCATAGTCATAGATCGCGGATTTGATTGCGTGGTCTGCCAGAACGGAACAGTGCACCTTCACCGGCGGCAGGCCGCCCAGCTCGTCGATGATTTCTTTGTTACTGATGGCCAGCGCTTCGTCAATGGTTTTGCCGACAATCATAGATGTAGCCATACTGGAAGATGCGATGGCGCTGCCACAGCCGAAAGTCTTGAACTTCGCGTCTGTGATGATGTCATTTTCTACCTGAATCTGAATCTGCATCATATCGCCGCATACTGGGCTGCCGTATGTGCCGGTTCCATCAGGATTCTCTAATTCTCCTACATTTCTCGGATTCATGAAATGTTCCATTACTGTATCGTTATATAGTGCCATATGTTTTACCAACCTTTCTCACTGTTTACAGGAGATAATAATCTCAATTTTTCTACGATTTCTTTTAATACATCTACGGTGTAATCGATGTCTTCTTTTGTCGTAAAGTCTCCAACGGTGAATCTTACCGTACCGTGAATCATCTCAACAGGAACGCCAAGGGCATCCAGCACGTGAGACGGTTTCAGAGACTTTGAGGAGCAGGCAGACCCGGTGGATACGGAAACACCTTTGTAATCCAGCAGTAACAGGATGGATTCTCCTTCGATGTACTTGAAGGTGATGTTTGCGTTGCCCGGATGTCTCGCTTCCATGGTCCCGTTGACAAAAGTATCCGGAATTTCTCCGGTAATTCTCTCTACCAGATAGTCTCTTAATTCTCTGCAGTGTTCGATATGACTGTCCAGGTTTTCCTGTGCCAGCTCCGCTGCCTTACCAAAACCGACGATGCTCGGCAGGTTTTCCGTGCCTGCTCGTCTGCCCATTTCCTGGCCGCCTCCGTGAATAAAGTTCGGCAGTCTCAAGCCTTTTCTCATATACAGCGCACCGATACCCTTCGGACCGTAAATCTTATGTGCTGACATGGACAAGAGATCCACGCCTAAGTCTTTCACGTCAATTGGCACGTTGGCCAGGGCCTGTACCGCATCTGTATGGAATAAAATCTTGTGTTTCTTTGCTATCTGCACCAGTTCTTTGATCGGTTCGATGGTACCAATTTCGTTGTTGACCATCATCACACTGATCAGGATGGTGTCGTCTGTGATTGCGGCTTCTAAAGCTTCCGGTTTCACCATACCGTCAGATTCCACGTCCAGATAGGTCACCTTGTAACCCTTCTTTTCGAGAAACTCACAGGAATGAAGCATAGCGTGATGCTCAATCTTTGTGGTGATGATGTGATTTCCTTTATCTTTCAAAGCCTCTGCCGCACCGAATACCGCCCAGTTGTCAGATTCGCTTCCGCAACCTGTAAAAAAGATTTCCTTCGGTGTCGCACCTATCAGGTTTGCAACCTGCTCTCTGGCTTTATCTACAGCTTCCTTGGATTCCAGTCCTTTCGTATACAGGCTGGAAGGATTTCCGAAATTTTCGGTAAAATAAGGCAGCATTTCTTTTAAGACTTCTTCTTTGACCGGTGTCGTAGCAGAATAATCTAAATATACCTGTCTCATATATCTGCTTCCTTTCCAATAATATTATCTACATCTAAATATACCATAATTCATTGAAAAATAAACAGAAACTACACCAAAAGTTGTATTTTTCATAATTTTTTCAGCTGGGTCAGTTTTGTACCCTGCTCATCGCTTTCTGCAGTAAAATAGTAGGTTTCCTCCGTCTCCCAGTATCCCTCCAGACCGCGCATGACCCAGTGGACCACGGCTTCGCCTTTGATGATTCCATAGCTTGTCCGGTGGCAGTTTTTGACCTGAATGTCGAAGTCCGTTATCTGATCCACCTCCGTCTTTGCAAAACCTTCCAGCAGCGATACGTCTTCATCAAAGAGACCGCCAGACGTTACTTTCGCCATGTTGTTTCTGGCATCATCAAAGGTCATCTTACCGCCATAATAGTAGCTCAGGATGCTGACCCGTGTCTCCAGTAAATCGGTGATGATTGCTTTGTCGTCATCGGGCGCGCCGCTTGCCGCCGCTGTCAAAATAATGAGCAGCAGTGCGCAAAGCTGTATCAAAAACAGTTTCTTCATGATATCCCCCTTTTCCCCTGGGGTTATCATAATATACAAAGAGAGCAGAATTTGTAAAACTCTGCTCTCTTTCCATCTTTCTTATTTCTGATCGCCGTCAACGATTTCGATATTCTCCAGTGTCGCTCTCATGTTTCTCTTGAAAGCGTCGATATATGCTCTTCTCAAAACCTGCTGTTCTTCCTTCTCTGCATCGGTCAGACCTTCTGCAGTCTTGGATTTTCTAGCCAGCACGTTAATGCGGTCGATCATTTCCTGTGTAATCATGATATCTGTCATTCTGTTCTCCTATCTAACATAGCATCTTGACTATAATACCATGATTGGACACCTGTTTCAAGTTATTTCATTTCTCTATCCTACCTTCCGTTCCAGCCTCAGCTTGTCTGCGATGATGGCAATGAATTCGGAATTAGTGGGCTTACCCTTGTCATGCTGTACGGTATAACCAAACAGGGAATCGATGGTTTCGATTCTGCCGCGGTTCCAGGCCACTTCGATTGCATGACGAATGGCCCGCTCCACCCGGCTTGGTGTGGTGTTGTTTTTTTCTGCGATCATGGGATACAGTTCCTTTGTGACCGCACTTAAAATGTCTCTGTCATCTACCACGATGGAAATGGCATCGCGGATATATTGGTAACCTTTGATGTGTGCCGGTACGCCGATTTCGTGTATCAGATTGGTAATTTCAATCTCCAGATCGTTCTCGTATGTAAATTCCTTGCGCAGGCTGGCATGACGCAGCTTGTACTGCTGTTCCTCTCTTTTGATGCTTGCGAATTCTCTCTTCGCCAGCTGACGAATCCGCTTCTCCAGGATTTGGATATTCAGCGGCTTCACCAGGAAATAGGAAACGCCCAGATTCACCGCTCTTTGTATCACCGTGTCCTGTCCAAAAGCGGAAACCATGATGACATGGGGATAAGACGCCAGCTCCATATCGTGGTTCATGGCTTCCAGCACACCCATACCGTCCACATGTGGCAGGACGGAATCCAGTATGAGTACATCTACCTCCGTATTGCGAATCAGTTCGATGGCTTTGATTCCATCCTCTGCAATAAACTTCACCTCGATATCGTCGCATGCATCAAAATTCCGCTTCAGCACCTCGCACAAGTCTTTGTTGTCATCTACAATCCCCAATCTTATCTTTTCCATCAGATTGCTCCTCCTTTGTCGTAAATATGATAATATTTTACAGCATTGGACGGCAGCTGTCGGTTCGCCATATGGAACATTTTGTTAGTGATTGGTAACATCTGCTGCCTCCAGCATCTCTTCAATCAGAATTCCGTATCCCCGCGTTGGATCATTCACAAGGACATGAGTCACAGCTCCAACGATTTTTCCATCCTGAATGATTGGTGAGCCGCTCATTCCTTGCACGATGCCGCCGCAGTTCTCCAGAAGCCTTTGGTCTGTAACTTTTAACTTCAGATTCCTGCTGTTCGAAAGCACCGATTGGCTTACTTTGGTAATCTCAATGGAGAAAGTCTCCACCTGTGTTCCGTCGATGGTTGTCAGGATAACCGCATTTCCTTCCTTAATAGTTTTTGCAGTTCCGACAGGCAGCGGCTGGTGATTCGCAAAAACACTTTCATCAGATACAGTTCCATACACCCCTGCATCCGTGTTTTTGATAATGTCACCAATAGGTGTTTCAAAGTTGTAGATTCTTCCGCTTAAAGAGCCTGGTGAACCTGCACGACCCTGGTTCACCTGCTCAACCCTGGTATGCAGCAGCTTTCCTTTTTTTGTTTCCAAGAGCGTTCCCGTCTCAGGTTCATAGATGCCGTGACCCAGTGCCGCAAAGTTGCTTGTTTCCGGATCAAAAAAAGTTAAAGTCCCGATGCCTGCGATTTTCTCTTTGATCCAAAGTCCCAGCTTATAGGTCTGACTATCCGCATCAAAGTACGGAGTTACCTGAAACTGCAACCGTTTCTGATTGCGGACAACTGTCAGTTCCACGGGTTCTCCGCTGTCTCCCACAATACCCATGACATCTTCCGGTCCGCTTACATCGTTGTCGTTAACTTTTACAATCATGTCCCCGATTTCAGGACCTGATTCCTGTTCGACACCTACGATTAAAGCGCCCTTCACATCCATCTGCATACCGACGGAGAATCCTCCCGGAATCAATGTCTTCTGCGAGACAATTTCAGTATTCGTCTTCTCCGCCGGTTCTGTCAGTTCCGCCGGCAACAGAAAACCAAGTAATGCCGCAAACAGAATCACGATGTAGAATATAACAATGCTCTTTACGATCCTTCTTCTCATATCAACTTTAACTTTCATAATCCATCAAAAGCCGGTTCAGCGCATCCCTGTTCTCAACCTGTATCCCATCCCGAAACTGCTTCTGGTCTTCAGGCGACAACGTCTCGTAAACAATATCTGTCTCTTCCAGTTCCGTCAGTTCTCCCTGCTGGTCGGAAAAATAGATGCGTATTATATCGTTATCATATTTCAAGAGATAATATGTCTGTTTTTTGGCAGCAGGCGCAGAATCATCATCGTCATCGTTTTCTTCTATATGATTATCTTCTTCCATCGTTTCTGTATGTTCCTGCGCTGCTACAGGTTCACTAACATTGTTTTCGCTATAAGTTTTGTCCCTAAAACTGCCCAAATAACCCAGCAAAGCCACAAGCGCAAGTATTGCTACTGCCGTAAGCACACATGCCCAGACCATATTCTTATATTTCTTTCTTCTTTGACTAAACATTACAATCACCTCGAAGGTAGTGTTTCCAGTTCAGAGAAGAATATGCAAGACGATTACACGCTAATTTTATCCTTCATTTTCTCAAAAATCTTATCTCCGATTCCGCTCACATTCTTTATATCCTCGATGCTTTGAAATCTTCCATTGGACTCACGATACTGAATGATTTTTTCTGCTGTTGCAGGACCGACGCCCGGGATTTCCTGCAAAGCCATACTGTCGGCCTGATTGATGTTGATTTTACCGTTAGAAGTGGCGGCTCCCATCGAAACTCCTGCTTTGTCTTCACCACCTGTAATCTTTGACGGAACCAGAATCTTCTGCCCATCCGTAACCAGTTCTGCCTGATTGATGGCGTCGATGTCCGCCTCTTTGGTCAGCCCTCCTGCCTCTTCGATGACCTGATGGAGTCTGGTCCCGTCCGAAACCTCATAAACACCAGGTTTTTTGACACACCCGCTGATATCGACCACAAGACTCACAGCCGGTGTTTGCACAGGCTCACTCGTGCCTGCTTCTGTCGATGGCTGACTATCAGCCGACCATTCTGTCTGTGTTTTCCCGTTTTGTTCCACTACAATCTCCTCATTTTCGCCATTTCCTCCAAAAAGCAAAAGTGCGGTAATCACCACAATGGCGATTACCGCTATTCTTACTTGCTTTTCGTATGTCTGGTAAAACTTCCTGCACCTTCTCAGTGCGCTTTCCAGTTTTTTCATACATAACTCTCCTTGTCTATAGAATTACCACAATTTTACAGCCATTCTAATGACAAGTCAAGTTAGAATTGTAATTTTATTCCAGCTTTTTTCTCGAACATGATTTCAAGACGTTCCACTTCGATATCGTATCTGTCGATTGGAAGCTCCGCAAACTTCACAAAAGAAGCGATGACCTGTTCCGGACTCAGGTTGGAGATACTGCCGCAGTCCAGATTCATCATCAGTGTAAGCCTTTCCCCTTCACCGACAGCAATCTTACGGATTTTTCCGCGAATGTCTACCGTTGCCATCTTCTTGGTCTTCTTCTGGCGCTTTTCTGCAAGGATTTCGTCCTGTGCAAGATAATCCGCAACGATTTTATCAAAATCCGCAGATGATGCATCTACTGGGAATACCACTTTGTACAGTGCTTCGTCCACGACGCCTGCCAGAGACTTCGCGCTCACATTCAGCGGTGCAGCGGCCAGGATTTCAATGCCCATCGGCATCATGGCTGCCAGCTTCTCCTTCAGGTCAGCTGTGCTCTGGGACTCCATGGTTTCGAATTCCAGCAGTTCGCAGCGGCTGGTGTAGCCCAGGGACAAAGGCTGTGCAAAACCCATCTTCGGATGAGGGTTAAATCCCTGGGAATGGGCCAGTCTGATGCCGCACTTCTTGAACGCGCGCTTAAACAGACGCAGCATATCTAAATGGGAAGTATATTTGATGTAGCCTTCTTTGGCAAATTTGATCACATATTTATTGCTCATAGATACCTCCCAGCTTACATGTCGTTCTCGCATTGATACCGCATCCGCGGCAGCCATAGCGGCAGTCCGGTGTTACGGTTTCCTTTGTTGCCTTTTCCATTTCAGACAGCAGGAACTTCTTTGTGATGGCGGAATCGATGATATCCCACGGAAGGATTTCATCATATTCTCTGCCTCTTGTAGTATAGAAGTCTACGTCAACGCCTGCATTTTCGATGGCCTGATGCCATTTTTCCAGACTGAAATGTTCGCTCCATCCGTCCAGCTTGCAGCCCAGACGGTTCGCTTCTAATAACAGGCTGCTCAGTCTTCTGTCGCCACGTGCAAAGATTGCCTCCAGGGTGCTGACAGAGTCGTCGTGGTAGTTGAAGGTTACGCCCTTCATCTTCAGCTTTTCAAACAGATAGTTGTGCTTTCTCGTAAATTCAGCTGTAGTATCCTGCTTTGCCCACTGGAACGGTGTGTGCGCCTTTGGTACAAAGTTGGAAACGCTGACAGTCACATTGAATCTTCCGCCTTTGCCGGAGTTTTTGTGGATTTCCACGATTCTTCTTGCGATGTCAGCAATGCCGTCTAAATCCGCATCGGTTTCTGTCGGCAGACCGATCATGAAATACAGCTTGATGTGCTTCCAGCCCAGTTCGATGGCCTGTTCCACAGCATCAAAGATATCCTTTTCTGTGATGCCTTTGTTGATTACGTCACGCAGTCTCTGGGTACCTGCTTCCGGCGCAAAGGTCAGCCCGGACTTCTTATACCCTTGAATTTCTTCCAATACGTTGAAAGAAAAGGTATCCAGTCTCAGGGACGGCAGGGACAGGGAAACGTTCTGCGCCTTGCATTCGCGCATCAGCTCGATAGCCAGCGGCTCGAACTGGGAATAGTCACTGGTAGACAGGGACAGCAGGGATAATTCCTCGTGACCTGTACTTGCAAGCTGTTTTCTCGCCAGATCCATAATTTTGTCCTTGGATCTTTCGCGGACCGGACGGTAAATCATGCCGGCCTGGCAGAATCTGCAGCCTCTGGTGCAGCCACGGAAGGTCTCGATAACAGATCTGTCATGTACCGTCTCAATCAAAGGCACCAGCGGTTCTTCCGGGAACGGTACATCTTCGATGTCGTCGATGATGTAGCGCTGTACGCGGTCAGGTGCACCTTCGTAATTCTTCTCATAGGCCAGAATCTTACCGTCTTCTGCGTATTTCACGTCATAGAAAGACGGAATATATACACCGGTGTCACCGGCAATCAGCTCAAAGAATTCTCTCTTAGAGAGGCCTTTTTCCTTCGCTTCGATGTATCTTTCCATCAGCTTCGGCAGGCTTTCCTCACCGTCACCGATTAAGAAGATGTCCACAAAATCAGCCAACGGTTCCGGATTGTATGCACAAGGACCGCCGCAAACGATGATTGGATCATCTTCTCCTCTGTCAGCTGACAGCATTGGAACTTCTGCCTGCTGCATCATATCTAAAATGCTAGTGAAAGACATTTCATACTGCAGGGTAAAACCGAAGAAGTCCATTTCTTTTACCGGTGTCTTTGTTTCCAGCGTAAACAGCGGAATGCCTTCTTCCTTCATCAGGCCCGCCATGTCAGGCGCCGGTGCAAAAACTCTCTCGCAGTACACGTCTTCCTTTTTGTTCATGATGTTATACAGAATCTGCAGGCCCATATAGGACATGCCGATCTCGTAAAGATCCGGGAACGCAAAAGCAAATCTCGCCTTTACATCAGCAGGATCTTTCATCACAATATGGTTCTCACCGCCGATATATCTGGCCGGCTTCTCCACTCTCTTTAATAAGTTGTTCAGTTTCTCATTTACGTACATATACATAACCTTTCGTTATTCCAAAAATAGGCTGTCGATGGTTTGTCCCATCGCTTCTTCAATCTGCCCGAGGAGCGCCCGCAGTTTCTCACGATTCTCCTCGATTTTCCAGATTCTGTGCGGATAGTGGGCCTTCGCTTTGTTGATGATGTATTCAAAACGCTTGTCCAATCCGGCGTAATGATCCTCGATAACCAGTCTGTCTCCGATGCAGACCAGGTCCATTTCGCTTAAGGTCTCAAAAGCATAAATGTGCCTGGACATGTGGACTTCCACAATGTCTGCCTCGTCTTCGTAACCCAGGTTTCTGAGAATCTCTGCTCCCACGTGACCGTGCTCTTCCTGGACTCTGGCAACATCATGGGCAAGGCCTGCGCCCTCTATCAGATCCAGGTCAAAATCATAGCCGTGCTCGTTGAGTTTCCGTCCAATGGTCAGCGCCACATGGGCCACCGCGTTGCAATGCCCGATGACATGCTTTGGCGTTTCATGGATCATATACAGTTGTTCACATTCTTCTCTACTGATTCGCTTGGTCATCGGTTCACCGCCTTTCAATATTTAAGTATATCATAAATTGGTACGAAGTTCATAGTAAAATTCCTTTTCTCCCGAAGAATCGAAGCTGCCAATGATTTCCCCTCGCTGGATCCGTTCTTTCTCCACAACGCCGGCCGTATCCAGGTTCCCATAGACAGAAACCGCTCCCTCATGCCGGATTTCTACATAGAGGCCATAGTCGTCGTTTTTCCCGGTTTTTGTCACCATGCCGCCTGCGACAGCATGCACCTGTCTGATGGATCCGGTTCCCTCCTTGTCGATGGGCTGGCCGTATTTTGATGCCTCGTTGACCTCAGTGACCGCCGATACGACCTTTGATGGAGCCCCGTCCAGTACGGTAGTAATACGGTTCCATGCCGCCTCGGCTTCTTCCGATGTCATCTGGTGCATCACCGCTTCTGAACAAAGATCATAATACTTTGCAACTGTTGTATTTTCAGACTTTCCGGCTGTGACAGCCAGAAAGGAAATCCCGATGCAGGCCGCAATCTGCAGCGTCAGTTTGCTTCTCATGAAAAATCACCTCTATACAACATACGGTATAGAGGTGATGGTTATACGTTAAAATTCGTCCCAGTATTCAAATTCGAAGTCACCGATTCTGATGGTGTCGCCTTCTTCCAGTCCCATTTCCAGGAACTTGTCGATGGCACCGCTCTTTTCGATGTATTTATACAGGTATCTTAAGGAACCCATATCGTTGAAGTTGGTGGAATCGAAGATCTTCTGCAGCTGCTGGCCTTCCAGTACATATGCGCCGTCGTCAGCTCTGCTTGTATATACTTCTCTGTAAGTCGGATTTGCATCTTCCAGTTCGAAGTCGAAGTATTCTGTATCGTCTTCTTCCGGATTCATTTCCGCCTTCTGCAGTTCCAGTAAGGTTGCCGCCATCAGTTCCTGCACGCCGATGTTGATTGGTGCACAGATTGGGAACAGCTTGTAACCCTTGCCTTCTACATATTCCTTAAACTCAACAAACTGCGGATCTTCCTCGTCGATCATGTCAATCTTGTTGGCCGCAACCAGCATTGGCTTGTTTGCAACCTTTTCACTGTACATTCTCAGTTCGTTGTTGATCTTCTCGAAGTCTTCAATCGGATTTCTGCCTTCGCTGCCGGATACGTCAACCACGTGGATTAACACCTTTGTTCTTTCGATATGCTTCAGGAAACGCAGACCCAGACCCAGACCCTGGTGTGCGCCTTCGATGATACCGGCGATATCCGCCATGGTGAAGCTGGAATCGTAGATGTTTACCACGCCCAGGTTCGGTGCGATAGTTGTGAAGTGATAGTTTTCGATTTTCGGATTCGCACTCGTGGAAGTTGCCAGCAGACTGGATTTACCCACGTTCGGGAAACCGACCAGACCGACGTCCGCAATGGACTTCAGCTCCAGAATCACGTTTCTTTCCTTGGCAAAGCCGCCAGCTTCTGCAAAATTCGGTGCCTGACGCACGGAATTCTTGAAGTGCACATTGCCCTTGCCGCCCTTGCCGCCTTTTGCAGCCACGAAGGAATCACCATCTTCGACTAAGTCCTTCATCACCAGGCCGGTTTCTTCATCTATTACCACAGTTCCCATTGGAACTTTAATGATCAAATTCTCGCCGTTTTTTCCGTATCTTTTCTTTTTCATACCGTTCTGGCCGGCTTCTGCTTCGTACTTTCTCTTGTACTTGAAGTCCATCAGGGTTCTCAGGTTACGGTCAGCCATGAAAATGACATCGCCGCCCTTGCCGCCGTCACCACCGTCAGGACCGCCTTCCGGTACGAAAGGTTCTTTTCTAAAGGAAACGCAGCCGTTGCCGCCTTTTCCAGATTTGATATATATTTTGGCTCTATCTATGAACATCTTTAGAACCTCCTCTTACACTTTTATCTTGTGCATTAACGTGAAAAAAAGACCCCTAAATTACATTAGGGGCCATGAAATCTTTACGCTTCTTTTGGATAAACGCTAACCTGTTTTCTAGTCTTGTCTTTTCTTTCGAACTTAACAGTACCGTCGATCTTAGCGAATAATGTATCATCTCCGCCAATACCTACATTGTTACCAGGGTGTAACTTAGTACCTCTCTGTCTAACCAAAATGCTACCAGCGCTAACGAACTGTCCGTCTCCTCTCTTGACACCAAGACGTTTCGATTCGGAATCACGACCGTTCTTAGAGCTACCTACTCCTTTTTTACTTGCCATAGTCCAGACACCTCCTTGCTTTTGTGGCTATTGGAATTACTTAGATGCTGCTTCGATAGTTTCGATGATTACAGCCTTTGTAGCCTTAGCATCGATTTCAATACCGTGTTCTGCAGCGTAAGCAATTAATTCATCTTTCTTCATGGATGCAGAAACTTTCTTTTCTGCCTTTGGTGCAGCTTTTACTTCTTCCTTCTTTGCAGGAGCTTCACCTGTTAAAGAAACAATCTTAACCATTGTGTATGGCTGTCTGTGACCCTGTTTCTTTCTGTAGTCTTTCTTAGCCTTGTACTTGAAGATGATAACCTTCTTAGCCTTACCATTTTCAACTACTTCGCCAACAACCTTAGCGCCTTCAACGTACGGAGCGCCAACCTTCAGTTCTTCACCAGCTAAAACCAGTACCTTGTCGAATTCAACTGTTTCGCCAGCTTCTACGCCTAACTTTTCGATAGTTAAAACGTCGCCTTCCTGAACTCTGTACTGCTTTCCGCCTGTTTCGATAATTGCGTACATGTTTTAAATTTCCTCCTCTTACCAGTCTCGCCTTTTCGGGTAGCACGGTAGTCGTGCTTTCATCCCCTCGTCCCCTGACGAGCTGATGTGATCGGCTGCCTCCGTATTGAAGACATCACAAATCAAACCTTTTCCGTGCGGTCTAACTCTGATAGAATACCACACCCACAGGTGTATGTCAACAGTTTTTTCGAGTTTTTTACCTACTTTTTTCTTATTTGCAAAACAAACGGGAAGATTGCTCTTCCCGTTGAAAACACTGGGTTTCCTAGATAAATCTAACCAGTTCTTCTACTTCTTTTCTTGGTGGTGCAGCACCTGGTTCTATTTCAGGATAGCCCATCGCAACCAGTGCGTGAACCTGCTGTCCTTCTTCCAGACCGATTGCTTCTGCAACCTTGTCGTCGTCGAAGATACCTAAGATTACAGTACCTACACCCTTGTCAGCAGCTGCCAGACAGAATGTCTGTGTTGCAATACCTGTATCGAAGTTCTGCCAACGGTCTTCTTTCGGTGTTGTGTAGGAACCGTCTTTTTCGAAGCCGGATCTGCCTAATACAGCAGTTACAACAACCAGGTGAGGTGCTCTCTTGATTGTCTTTGCATTATAAACGAAGTCCAGCACGCATTCGTCGGCAATCTTTGCCTTTACTGCTTCATCTTCTACAATAGTGTATCTTGTAATCTGTGTATTCTTCCAGGAAGGTGCGTATGCCGCAGCCGCAACGATTTCGTTGATGACTTCACGGGATACCTTTTCTTCCTTGAACTTTCTTACGCTTCTTCTTTCTTTGATGACTTTGATCGCTTCCATAACTAAAAATCTCCCATAATTACTAATTTTAAAACAGCTTCATTCGGATTATTCGATGACTACGCCATCTTCATCCACATTGAATGGTGCTTCTTCTTCCGGTTCTTCTACCTTCAGAGTATCTAACAGCTTACCTTCAATGATATCTAAAGTCGCAGGATTTTCTTCCAGCCACTTCTTTACGTTTTCTCTGCCCTGGCCAATACGGTTGCCTTCGTAACTGTACCAGGAGCCGGCCTTCTCGATGATCTTCGCCTCTACTGCACAGTCTAAGATATCGCCGGCCTTGGAAATGCCTTCGCCGTACATGATGTCAAATTCGGCCTGTTTGAACGGTGGTGCCACCTTGTTCTTCACAATCTTAACTCTGGTTCTGTTACCCAGCATCTGATCGCCACTCTTGATGGTTTCTACTCTTCTGACGTCTAAACGCATGGAAGCGTAGAACTTCAGTGCACGGCCGCCTGTTGTGGTTTCCGGATTACCGAACATCACACCAATCTTCTCACGAAGCTGGTTGATAAAGATCACACAGGTGTTGCTGCGGTTCACGGTACCGGCAATCTTTCTCAGTGCCTGGGACATCAGTCTTGCCTGCAGACCCATGTGGGAATCGCCCATTTCGCCCTGGATTTCTGCCTTCGGTACCAGCGCTGCCACGGAGTCGATGACGATAACATCTAACGCGCCGCTTCGAGCAAGCATGTCGCAGATTTCCAGTGCCTGTTCACCGGTATCCGGCTGGGATACCAGCAGTTCGTCGACCTTAACACCCAAATTCTTCGCATAGACAGGGTCCAGTGCGTGTTCTGCGTCGATAAATGCACACTTACCGCCCTTCTTCTGTGCTTCTGCAACGATATGCAATGTCAGGGTCGTCTTACCGGAAGATTCCGGTCCGTAGATTTCCACAATTCTGCCCTTTGGCACGCCGCCTACACCTGTTGCCAGGTCTAAGCTGATGGAACCTGTGGAAATGGTTTCTATATTGAGAGAGGAAGTTTCGCCAAGCTTCATGATGGCACCCTTCCCAAACTGTTTCTGAATCTGTGCTAACGCGTCATTCAACGCCTTTTCTCTTTCATCTCTTACTACGCTCATGTTTACCTCCATTGCGAACATTTGTTCTTGATTCATCATACCTTATTTTCGATATAAGGTCAAGCATTTTTATGGAAATCGGATAATTGGTAATAAATGGTATTTCCAATATATACCAATGTCTTCACCTTGTCAATCCTTATCCCAACATCTGATTCACGAGATCAAACATATGAAGCATGGCGTAATGCCTGTTCCAGTTGCGGTTGTCTCTCCCCGTTCTCAGTTCTCTAATCTCCAGCCGTCCGTCAAAAAGACAGCCTATATATATCGTTCCCGCCGGTTTATCTGCCGTTCCGCCCGGGCCTGCAACCCCCGTTACAGACACACATATACGGCTTCCCGTCTTATCAAAGAGGCCGCGAACCATCTCCTCGCAGACCTGGCGGCTTTCTGCACTATATTTCTCCAGCGTCTCCAGAGAAACGCCCAACTCTTCCATCTTTGCCTTCCACGTATAGGTGGCAATACCACGGTCAAAGACAGCAGAAATCCCCGGCACCCCTGCCAGTTCTGCAGAAAACATTCCCGCCGTACAGGACTCGCAGGATGAAATGGTAATGCCTCTGTCGATGAGCTTACGGCCGACAACCTCGGCCAGGCTTTCATCGTTTTCGCTGTACAGATATTCGCCGACCCGCTCTCTCACGGATGTAATCATTTCCTCGACCGCTGCCGAGGCTTCTTCCAGAGTTGTTCTCTTTGATGCCACGCGGACAGTACATTCCCCTTCCTTCGCATAGGTAGCAAGGGTCGGGTCGGTCTGGTTGTCGATCAGATCCAGAAGCGCCGTCTCCAGCGACGATTCCCCGATACCGAAAAACCGCAGCATCTTATAATAGATCACGCTGTTCTGCCTTGCTTCCAGATAAGGCTTTACACGGCGTTCCCACATGCGCTTCATTTCACGAGGCGGTCCCGGCATGCAGATGATGGTCTTCTCACCTTCTGACAAAGCCATACCCGGCGCAGATCCCGCGTCATTGTCAAAGACCACCGCTCTTGTCGGCATCATGGCCTGCTTCAGGTTATTCTCCGTCATGGCGCGGCCGCGTTTTCTTGCGATCTCATGAAGCGCCTCCAGACTTGGCTCATGCATCACAAGGGTATCATGGAGCACCTGACAGGCGGTTTCCTTGGTCAGATCATCTTCCGTAGGACCCAGTCCACCGGTGGTGATAATCAGGTCACAGTCCTGCAGAGCCCTTTCCATCACCTCCGCCAGACGTCCTGCATTGTCACCGACAGTATAATGGTAAAGCACATCAAATCCCAGCAGGTTCAGCTGCTGGGATAAAAATACGGTATTGGTATTGGTAATCTGTCCGAATAACAGTTCTGTGCCCACACTGAGTAATGCGGTTTTCATCCTTTTACCTCACAAAATCTACTGAGAAAATACTTCTTTGTTCTTCATCACGTACTCGATACCGGAGTAAACGGTCATAATCAGGGATGCCCATAAGAACAGCTGTGCTGCTACGTGTATCGCATATCCTGCAGCCGTACCTTCTAAAACAGGTACGAACAGCAGAAGCGGAACCGCGATCATCTGCAGAACCGTCTTGATCTTACCGCTCATGGCAGCCGCAATGACGATGCCTTCGGATGCGGCAACGGTTCTCATGCCTGCTACAACGAATTCTCTCGCCAGAATCACGATCAGCATCCATCCTGCGATGGTGTTATCATCAACCATCAGGCAGAATGCAGAATAAACCAGAATCTTGTCTGCCAGCGGGTCCATAATCTTGCCAAAGTTGGATACCAGGTTGTGCTTTCTTGCCAGATATCCGTCAAAGAAATCCGTTACGGATGCCGCAACAAAGAGGACAAACGCAACGATATAAAATTCTAACATGTACGCCGCAATGAAGAAAGGCACCGCAATCATTCTTGCAACGGTTAATTTATTCGGTAAATTCATCTTATTCTACCTCCGTTCCCACTAAATCATAGTCAAAAGCATCGTTTACCATAACATGTACGATGTCGCCCGGCTTCAAGTCCTTCTCTGAGGTGAAAATCACGGAATTATCGATTTCCGGCGCGTCATATCTGGTTCTGCCCAGATAGCTGCCGTCTTCGTCAATCTCGTCTACCATCACTTCGAAGATCTGTCCAACCTTCTCCTGGTTGTACGCAAGGGAAATATCCAGCTGTCTTCTCATGATGCCGTCCAGTCTGACTTCTTTGATTTCCTCGTCGATCTGGTCTTCTCTGTCTCCGGCTTCCGTGCCTTCCTCCTGAGAGTAAGCAAAGACGCCCAGACGTGCAAAGCGCTCGTCTTCCACAAATTCCACCAGCTGGTCGTAGTCTTCTTCCGTTTCGCCAGGGAAGCCCACGATCAGAGTCGTGCGGACATGGATATCCGGCATAGCTGCCTTGAGGCGAGCCATGGTATCTTTGATAGATTTCGTGGTAGAACGACGGTTCATGGCCGCCAGCACGCTGTCGCTGGCATGCTGAATCGGAATGTCCAGATAGTGACAAATCTTAGGTTCTTCTGCCATTACCTGAATCAGTTCGTCGGTAATACGGTCTTCGTAGCAGTACATTAAACGGATCCATTCAATGCCCTCAATACGGCAAAGCTTTTTCAGCAGTTTCGCCAGACGAAACTCCCCGTACAGGTCATATCCATAGAAGGTTGTATCCTGTGCGATGAGGATCAGCTCTTTGCAGCCTGCCTTCGCCAGTTCTTCTGCTTCCATCAGGATATCTTCTTCCTTCTTACTTCTGAACGGTCCGCGAATCTGCGGAATCACGCAGTACGCACAGATGTTATTGCATCCTTCTGCGATTTTCAAGGTCGCCGTATACGGGTTTTCGTCCAGTTTGCGCGGATGATAGGAAACTACCTCCGGTGCACAGCCGCTTCTTGCGACAGTACGCTGCTCTAACCCTTCCAACAGCTCCGGCAGTTTCTCATACTCGTTGACTCCGACAAAAAGGTCCACTTCCGGCATCTCTTCGTACAGCTCATCTGCATAACGCTCGGACAGGCAGCCGGAAACCACCAGCTTCTTACCCAGTTCCTTGTATGCAGCCATATCAAAAATCCTCTCGATAGACTCTGTCTTGGCGTCGTTGATGAAACCGCAGGTGTTTACCACGATGACGTCTGCATCCTCTGGAGAAGATGCGATCTCATAGCCTTTTGTTTCTAATATGCCCTTGGCCACCTGGGAATCGTTAAAATTCTTTGGGCAGCCTAATGTTTCAAAATAGATTCTCATACGTTCTCCACTTCATTCTTTAACTGTTCCAGTTCTTCTTCCGTCATCAGAACCTGTCTCGGTCTGCTGCCGTCCTGTGGTCCCACGATGCCGCGGGCTTCCATCATGTCGACGATTCTTGCCGCACGGTTATAGCCGATGCGGAAACGTCTCTGCAGCATGGATACGGAGGCCTGTCCTGCAGAAACCACGCATTCGATGGCTTCTGCCAGCAATTCATCACCGTCGTCGTCCTTGCTGTCCGGCAGATTGCCCTTTTCGATGGTATGTAACACATCGCCGGAATAGGTCACTTCTTCTACCTGTGCTTTCACATGTTCGATGACATGATGTACTTCACTGTCAGATACGAAGGTACCCTGTACACGGACCGGTTTGCCTATGCCCAGCGGATTAAAGAGCATATCGCCCTTCCCTACCAGTTTTTCCGCTCCGGACATATCTAATATGGTCCTGGAGTCGAACTGGGAAGATACCGCAAAGGCGATTCTGGATGGAATATTGGCCTTGATAACACCTGTAATGATGTCAACAGAAGGTCTCTGGGTTGCTACAATCAGATGCATACCGGCTGCTCTGGCCATCTGTGCCAGTCTGCAGATGGATTCTTCCACCTGGGAAGGTGCAGCCATCATCAGGTCTGCCAGCTCGTCGATGATGATGACGATCTGCGGCAGAACTTCCTCTTCTTCACCCTGAATCCTCATGGTGTCGTTGTAGCTTTCTAAATCACGCACCTGTGCTTCTGCAAACTTCTTGTAACGGTCCGTCATTTCCGCAACGGCCCAGTTGAGGGCTGCTGCCGCCTTTGTTGGCTCGGTAACGACCGGAATCAGCAGATGCGGAATGCCGTTGTAGTTGCCCAGTTCCACCACCTTCGGGTCGATAAGAACCAGCTTCACCTCATCGGGATCCGCCTTATACAGGATGCTTGTGATAATACTGTTAATGCATACCGACTTACCGGAACCGGTAGAACCAGCGATCAATAAGTGCGGCATGGATTTTAAGTCTGCAACGATGGCATTGCCTGCGATATCCTTACCCACGGCAAAGGTAATCTTGGACTTGGCGTCCTTGAATGCCTGGGAGTCGATAATCTCACGCAGGGTTACCATGTTGATGGTTTCGTTTTCGATTTCGATACCGACTGCGGCTTTGCCCGGAATCGGTGCTTCAATTCGGATGCTCTTTGCTTCCAGGTTCAGGGCGATATCATCTGCAAGGTTTACGATTTTGCTGACCTTGACCCCGATATTCGGCTGAATCTCGTATCTGGTCACGGCAGGCCCCTGGGTTACCTGTACCACTCGTGCATCCACCTTGAAGTTATGCAGGGTTTCTTCCAGCTTGGCAGCCTTCTGTTTCAGACTGTAACTTAAGTTGGCGTTCCCCTGCGCCTTCGGTCTGTTGAGCAGACTGATCGGCGGTTTTTTGTATTTTCTTATCGTCTTCACCGCTGCGATCTCCTTTGGATCCAGGGTGATAGCGCTTGCTTCTTTCTTGGAAAGTTTCTGTTCCGGTTCCTTTTGGACTACGCCTGATGGCATCTCCGTCGGCTGCATGCCCTGTGCACCGGTCAGATCCTGTGTTCTGTCCATCGGCTTTGCGGTCGTATGGCCATCAAGGCCGTACCCTGCCGATGGCTGTGACACAGAGCCGCCGTCCAGACCGAATCCTGCAGAAGGTGATGCAGTCGTTCCATCAAGGCCAAATCCTGCCGTTGACTGGGATGGCGCACCATCCAGACCATAGCCTTCACCTGCCGGTTCGGATTTGCCAAAGAGTTTATCGTCTCTCATGTATTTCATGATGTTGCCGCCAAATTTCTTTGGTGCCGTCTCCGGCTTCTTTTCATCGTATGGATTGACGATGCGCACTTCCGGTTTTGCCACTTCCTTTTTCGGTGCAGCCGTCGCTTCCGGCAGATACATCTTCAGCTGTTCTTCTGCACTCTGCATCTCGGCTTCTCTCTCCTGCTGCAGCTTTTCACGAACCAGTCTGCGCTCTTCGCGCTTGTTTCTGATGGCCTCAATGCCTCTGGATACCGGTGTATTAATCAGCAGAAGTAAACTGATGATAATGGACACAACAGAGAAGATGTACAGTCCTACCATGCCGATCAGCTTTACGAGGAAGGTCCCCACCGTCATGCCGAAGAAACCGCCGTTTTCCAACGTAACGCCTTTGTCGTAGAATTCGGAAAACTGATAAACCAGCGCGTTTTCGTCGATGAAGCGTCCGGAGTTCAGCAGACACATCATGAGAAGAATCACGAAACAGAGGCTGACGGAATATACGGAAACGTGCACGGTTTTGTCTGCAAAGGTCAACGCCCCGAAAGCCATCAGGTACCACGGTACCACCAGACCAATCAGACCGAACACGCCCTTCAACACGTCACCGATGGTATTGCCCAACTCACCCGCAGCATGAAACTGTACTGCTGCGAAGAGGAAAATACCGATGGCGATGAAAATCACGCCCCAGATTTCGTCAACGACACGCTGATCCGCCCTGCGTTTCTCCTGCATGGCTTTTACATCGGCCTTTGCCGCAGCCTTGGTCTCCTTCTTCACAGACTTGGCTGTTTTTGATGTCTTTGTGGACTTTGATGCCGTCGTCTTTGTATTTTTGTTTTTTGAGCCCGGAGGTCTTCCGGGTTTTCTCTTTGCTTGTGCCACGTTTTTACCCCCTAAGTTACGTCTTTCAAAGCACTAAGCGATGAACAGACCGTAAATTACAGTAAATGCACCTAGTGCCCAAACATAATATGAAAAATAGCTTAATTTGCCGTTGGATACCAGCTTAATCATGCCTTTGATCGCCGCATAACCGGAAATAGCTGCAACGACCATGCCTGCTGCAATCGGTCCCAGCAACGCAGGATCGATGCCCTGTGCCACCGCATCAGGAACTTCCAGGACAACGGAGCCTAAGATGGATGGAATGGAAATCAGGAACGCAAATCTTACGGCAAATTCTCTCGTCAGACCGGTGGATAATCCGCCCACTAACGTAGATCCGGATCTGGAGACGCCTGGACAGATTGCGATACCCTGCATGGTACCGACCAGAATGGCTGTACCAAAACCCATTTCTCCGATTTCCTTTTTGGAGGATCCCATTCTTTCTGCCAGGAACATGATAATCCCTGTGAAGAGGAATCCGATACCGATGGCAACAAAGGATCCGTAGAAGCTTTCGAACAGATCGTTGAACGCCAGACCGATGATTGCCGTAGGAATAGTTGCTACGATGATCATGACGCCCAGTTTACGAACGGGGCGCTCCTGCAGATGGAGGCCTTTGCCGGTACACAGATCTTTGATGGTAACGAAGAGTTCCACCACCAGCTCGCAGATGTCTTTCCAGTATACGATGAATACGGAAACCAGCGTGCCAAGATGCAGCATAACGGCGAAGAAGAGGATCTGGTCCCCTTCGATGCCGAATAAATTCTGCAATAAGGCTAAATGACCGGAGCTGCTGATAGGCAGGAATTCACCCAGACCCTGCACCAGCCCCAGAATAATCGCTTCAATATAACTCATAAAATGAACCTCTCAGACTATTTATGGTTGATGTAACCTTTTTCTACTAAGGATTCTGCACACAGCACAGCACCGCCTGCAGCACCTCTTACAGTATTATGTGCCAGACCGATGAACTTAAAGTCATAAACAGTGTCTTCTCTCAGTCTGCCTACAGTTACGCCGAAACCGTTTTCGCAGTCAACGTCCAGCTTAACCTGTGGTCTGTTTTCTTCTTCTAAGTAGTGGATGAACTGCTTAGGTGCATTTGGAAGCTGTGTTTCCTGTGGGAAGCCCTTGAAGTTCTGCAGCTTTTCGATTAACTGTTCCTTTGTTGGCTTCTTTCTGAACTTCACAAATACAGCAGCTGTGTGACCGTCTAATACAGGTACTCTCACGCACTGACAAGTGATGACAGGTTCGGATGCCTTAACGATAACGCCATTTTCGTGGTCTACAGTACCTAAGATTCTCAGTGGTTCCAGTTCGCTCTTTGCTTCTTCGCCGCCGATGTAAGGGATGATGTTTTCTACCATTTCAGGCCAGTCAGCAAAGGTCTTGCCTGCGCCGGAAATCGCCTGATATGTTGTAGCTACCACTTCGTATGGTTCATATTCTGCCCATGCTGCCAGTGCAGGAACATAGCCCTGGATGGAGCAGTTTGGCTTTACAGCGATGAAACCGTTTGTAGTGCCTAATCTTTCCTTCTGGTATTTGATTACGTCGAAATGGTCGATATTGATTTCAGGAACAACCATTGGAACGTCTTCTGTCCATCTGTGAGCGCTGTTGTTGGATACAACCGGTGTTTCTGTCTTTGCGTATGCTTCTTCGATTGCCTTGATTTCTTCCTTGGACATATCTACCGCACTGAACACAAAGTCTACTGTTGCAGCAACCTTTTCTACTTCAGCCACGTCCATAACGATAATATCCTTTACAGCTTCCGGCATCGGTGTCGTCATCTTCCATCTTGCGCCGACTGCGTCTTCGTATCTCTTACCTGCACTTCTTGCACTTGCCGCGATGGTCACAACTTCGAACCATGGGTGGTTATCTAACAGAGAGATGAATCTCTGTCCAACCATACCTGTTCCGCCTAAGATGCCGACCTTTAATTTTCTGTCTAACTGTCTCATTTTATATCTCCTTTTTCAATGCCCAATGGGCAAATTTTCGCATAATTACATGGTATGCCATATCATAGTATTTTACCATTTATCCGCTGAAATTTCAACACCAAAAGCCCTTCCCACTCATAATATAGAGATAAAGTACAGAAAGGAGCTGCCTATGTCTATATTCAAAGGTTCCGGTGTCGCTCTCGTCACACCGTTCAAAGACGGGCGCATTGATTATCCTGCCCTGGAAGGGCTCATCGAGTGGCATATCGGGTCCGGTACGGATGCCCTGATCGTCTGCGGCACCACAGGCGAAGCCTCCACCCTGTCCCCGGTCGAAAAACTGTCCCTCGTCGAATTTGCCATCAAAAAAGCAGATGGACGGATTCCGGTCATCGCAGGCGCAGGCAGTAACGATACATCTCATTCCATGTATTTATCTAAAGAGATGGAGTACGCAGGCGCAGACGGCCTGCTCATCGTCACGCCATACTATAACAAGGCCACTCAGGCCGGTCTGATTAAACACTATACCGCTATTGCCGATTACGTAGAGATTCCCATCATCCTCTATTCTGTCAAAAGCCGAACGGGTCTGAATATTACCCCTGCCACCGTCAAAGAGCTGAAGAAGCATCCTAACATACGTGGCATCAAAGAAGCCAGCGGTGACATTTCCCAGATCTGCTCCATTGCCGCTTTGGCCGACCATGATTTCCAGCTCTATTCCGGCAATGATGACCATACGATCTCCATGATGGCCCTCGGTGCCGTCGGCTGCATTTCAACGGTCGCCAATATCATCCCTGAACGGTATCACCAGATGACAAAAGACTATCTGGAAGGTCGTCACAAGGCTGCTGCAAAAAAACAGCTTGCTATGCTGCCGCTGATCCATGCGGTTTTCGCAGAAGTCAATCCGATACCGGTCAAAGCCGCGCTGCACATGATGGGAAAGATCCAACGCGAGTACCGTCTGCCGTTATGCGACCCGTCTAACGAAACGCTGTACCTTCTCTTTGATGAGATGAAACGTTACGGCATCCCGCTTAAATGACGTTCCACCAGCCCGATAGCGCAAAAAAGAAAAAAAGAGCAGTAAAACTGCTCTTTTTGTATTCTTCGTAATTATCCTTAGCTTATGCTTCAGCAACAACTTCCTTGCCGTCGTAATAGTTACAGTTTGGGCATACTCTGTGTGGAAGTTTTGGCTCGTGGCACTGAGGACAGATGGATACGCCTGGTAAAGACTTCTTCATGTTAGGGGATCTTCTCTGGTCTCTCTTCGCTTTAGATGTTTTTCTCTTAGGTACTGCCATGTTCTACACCTCCTCCTGCTCGTGTGATTCTATGCTAAACAAATAATTTTCGTCAACTACTAAAGTATATACTAAAACACTCAGCTTGTCAACAATTATTTATTTTTTCTAGCTCTTGCGATATGGTAAGTGTCTCTGGCAATCATTAATTCTTCGTTAGTAGGGATTAATAACAGTCTAACCTTGGAATCTTCTGTAGCGAAGTCTGTTTCCTTACCTCTAACGTTGTTCTTCAGAACGTCCATCTTGATGCCCAGGTTGCCTAAGTTCTGGCAGATCATTTCTCTCATGCCGATATCGTTTTCACCAACACCTGCAGTGAAGATGATAGCGTCAACGCCGTTCATTTCTGCGATGTAGGAACCGATGTAACCTCTAACCTTCTGAGCGAAGATCTTCAGAGCTAATGCAGCTCTTTCGTTGCCTTCCTTTACAGCTTCTTCTAAGTCTCTGAAGTCGGAAGAAACGCCGGAGATACCTAATACGCCGGATTTCTTATTCAGGATTTCGTTAGCTGCACCCTGAGGTAAGTTTTCCTTCTGTCTAATGTAAGTTACGATAGCAGGGTCGATGTCACCACATCTTGTACCCATTACCAGACCTTCTAATGGAGTGAAGCCCATGGAAGTGTCTACGCATCTGCCGTGCTTGATAGCGGATACGGAAGCACCGTTACCTAAGTGGCAAGTGATCAGCTTCAGGTCGTGCATATCTACGCCTAACATGTCAGCTGCTCTTTCTGCAACGTACTTGTGGGAAGTACCGTGGAAGCCGTATCTTCTGATGCCGTGCTTCTTGTAGTATTCGTATGGAATCGCATACAGATAAGATTCAGGTGGCATTGTCTGGTGGAATGCTGTATCGAATACACCTACCATTGGAGTATCTGGCATTAATGCCTGGCAAGCAGCGATACCCTGTAAGTTTGGTGTGTTGTGCAGTGGAGCTAATTCAACACATTCTTCTAATGCACCGATTACTGCATCGTCAATGTATACGGAGTAAGCGAACTTTTCACCAGCGTGTACAACTCTGTGGCCTACAGCACCGATTTCGTCCATGCTCTTAACAACACCGTGTTCCGGATGCTGTACAGCGTCTAATACGTTCTTGATTGCATCCTGGTGGTTTTCCATAGGAACAACGTTCTTCACCTTGTCCATACCGATTTTTTCATGTGTAATAACGGAACCTTCCATTCCGATTCTTTCTACTAAACCTTTACATAATAATTCTTCGTTTGTCATGTTCAGAACCTGATACTTTAAAGAAGAACTACCGCAGTTGATTACTAATACGTTCATTATAATCCTCCATATCTCTTACTAAGTATTCTAACCTTATAAATTATACCGCACAACTTTACCTAAATCAAGCAAAATTATTGGTTTATATAGGGTCTTTGGGTATAATCTGCCATTTCATAGAGGTTTTCTCCAGTCAGCAAATTGTAAATGTCGGAAGCAAGGATGTCCTTCTCCAGGGTTCCACGGATTTCCGGATATCTGCCGGCTTCCTTATTGATGTTGGTGATGACAGGAATCGTGTTCACTTCCCTCTTCCTGATGTCCTTCAGAAACTTCGCACCGTTTCCGTCAAAAGCAAGCACGCGGGCATAGCTCACAGCCTGCGTCACATCCTCCTCTCTGATTTCCAAAAGAATATGAGCAAGCAGTCTGCAGATCCTCGTCCTCGTATAAACCTTAGATTTAACACGGTCAATCAGTGTCTCCAGAGAGTCCGCGTACCGGATTTCTTTCTTCAGCTTGTTGGCAAGGCCTGCGTCGGCTGCGAAATACCGTGTAAGTTCTTCTATCGGCATCTGCAGGATCTTCATGGCGGCCATCCGGTAAAAAATGTCCGCAATTTCTCTGCTTCTCCCCGGCTGTTCCTCTTCCATGCGTGCCCTGATTTCCGATGCAGATGCATGATAACCTTTGCCCTGCCGCTTCACCGTATAAGGCTGCAGCGTTTCAATCTGCTTCAGATATTCGATGCCGAGGATGTTGTTGGGCTCTTTGATCAGTCTGTCGTCAAAGTCGTGTTCGGCTTCCAAAACCGCGATTTCACGGGCTTTCGGATGGGAATATCCCTCCCGCATCAAAAGCTGAATCCGGTCCTTCAGCAAGTCATCTGAAACTTTCAGGAAGGCTGCCGCAGACCGGAGCGCATCCAAATCTCCTGCTTCGCTGCCGAAGGCAAGGATGTCTACCCCGCCAAGGCCTTCCAGGACTTCTATAGCACCTTTGGCGAAGTACTCCGCGCTGTTTACGGCATAAACTGCAGGCAGCTCCACCACCAGGTTTACACCCTGTTTTACTGCTGCCTCTGCACGTTTCCATTTATCGAAAACTGCAGGCATGCCTCTCTGCACAAAGTTTCCACTCATGACAACAACACAGATGTCAGCATCTGTGTCCTTCTTCGCCTGTTCAATTAAATACTTGTGTCCTTCGTGAAAAGGATTAAATTCTGCTACAATTCCTATGGTTTTCATAAGGTTATCATACCACAAAAGCGCAGATGGTAAAAGTCCATATTGCACTGAGTGCGCCATGAAGAATTTTTATCGTAAGAATCTGCCCCGGTTTCACCGGACATCCCTTCAGCATACTCATGGTCTGTCCCGTCACAGACAGGCCGCCAAAGGAGATGAGAAAAGACGATAATACCAGCTTCATCCTAAGGCTGCAGCTGCATCTCGCAATTTCACTGCACCCCACTGTCATTTCCAGCAGGCCCTTGCAGAAGGCAGAAGCCCAGTCAGGCATAGACTGAAACAAATCAGATATATCCAGGAAAGCCGCTCCAATCATGAAGAGCAGAATATATGCAAGGACGATGCCCAGGGAACGGAAACTTTCCAGAATACTGTCGGTAAAAGGCGTTTCACCCGACATCGTACCGCTTCCGCGATGCCTGTGTATCTTCTGTTCCGGTATCTTTGTCCCTCTTCCCAGAATCAGTCCGCAGATTGCCGCTGCCGCGTAATGACTGCATGCAAGTACATAGCCCGCCGTTTTGTTCTGATAAAAAGTGACACCTATGCCGCCGGTCAGAAATGCCGGACCTGTAATCATAGCATAGGAAAGCACACGCTTCAGCCCGGCTTCATCCAGCAGGCCGTCTCTGTACTGGTCCCCTGCCATCTTTGCACCCATGGGATAGCCGGAGAAAAACGCCATAACAGCCGGATAAAACCGGCTGGACGTCATCGCGCTGACGCCGGCTCTTTTGATATATCCGGCTACGACCATAAAAGGCAGCAGCGACGGCACCACCGCGTTCATCCAGATGCGGATTGCCGACTTTGATGCGGTAACGGTAATCTCCGGAAACACCATCATCATCAGACAGGCCGCAACAGCCAGCATGCATATCGCTTTGTTTTTTTCAAAAAATCGAAAACCCATGGTAGAAACTATGTTCCGTCCATGGGTTTTATGCTATTGCTATTCTTCTGTAACCGGAGAGCCTACAACCATCAGATCTTCGTCGTTCTGCGTTCTGTAAGCCATTTCCTTGATTTCATCTCTGTTGTTCTGCAGAACGCCGCCGATGCCTTCGAATGTCTTTTCTAAATTAGAGAACATTTCGCCGAAGTACTTCATGTTCAGATCATCCATCTTCGCCTGCATATCGTAGAGCAGCTTATCCACATAATCATAAGTACGCATCTTTAACAGCTTGCAGTAGTCTTCTGCCTCGATGCGGATTTCTTCCGCCAGCTTCTGCGCTCTTAAGGTAATATCATGGGTGTTTACCAGATATTCAGCCTGCTTATTGGCTTCTACGATGATTTTTTCGTATTCAGCCTTGGCTTCTGTCAGGATTCTTTCCTTTTCTTCCTTCACCCATTTTGCCTGCTGTACATCATCAGGAAGACTCAGGCGGATTTCTCTCACGATTTCCAAAAGTTCGTTGGAATCGATCATAATCTTGCCGGTCAGCGGCAGCCCAGGGGCAGTATCGACGATATCTTCGATTTCTTCTAATAATTCTAATACTGTCATGTTATCCTCCTATTTCCTGCAGTACTTCTTTTTCATTTCTTCCAGAATCTTCTCCGGAACCAGGCCGTCTACGCATCCGCCCAGGGAGAGAACTTCTTTGATAACGCTGGAACTGATGAATGAGTATTCCGGATTGGTCATCAGGAACACGGACTCAACCCCCTCGTTGAAGAGGCGGTCATTCATCTGCGCCATTTGGATTTCATATTCAAAATCCGTGGTCGCACGCAGTCCGCGAATGACTGCATTGAAACCGTTGGCGTTGACATAGTCAGCCAGAAGGCCCTGGAAACAGTCGACTTTGACATTTCCCAGGTGTGCCGTTTCGGCTTTGATCATCGCAACACGCTCTTCTTTGGTAAACAGCGGCTGCTTGTTAGGATTGACGATGACACCGACTACCAGCTCGCCGAACATCTTGGACGCTCTTTCGATAATATCCAGGTGTCCGTAGGTCATCGGGTCAAAGGATCCGGTGTATAAAGCTCTTTTTGTCATATGTTATTCTTCCTCCGATGCATATTGGTAAATGCTGACGATGATTCTGCCGTAACGGCGTTCTTTCACCTTGATCAGATTACCAACCTGCTCTGGCATTTCATCATATTTGCCATGTTCTGCTATTATTATACCGTCATTCTGCAATAAATCAAGTTCTTCTATCAAAGCCAGGCAGTTTTCGTAGAGTCCGTCATGGTATGGCGGATCCAGGAAAAAGATATCCGCTTTCTCCCTGATTCTTGCCAGCGTCTTAGTGTAATCTCCGGCCAGAATGATGGATTTATCTTCCGCCTTGCAGATTTTCACATTGGTTTTGATCAGATTCAGGCTGGCTCTGGCATTGTCACAGAAGTAGCATTTTTCTGCACCTCTGGACAGCGCCTCCAGACCCAGGCTGCCTGTTCCTGCAAACAGATCGACGCATACGGATCCATAGATATCGTTCTGCAGCAGATTGAAAATGGCTTCTTTTACCTTGTCCGTCGTCGGTCTCACGTCGTAACCGATTGGCGTTTCCAGTTTTCTTCCACGGTATTCACCGGTAATAATTCTCATAGGTTATTCCTCTCTTATTTCTCTGTTTCGTCAAAAGTTATTTGCTCAAAACCTTGCCAATGCCGATGTCGGCCGTTTCGATTTTTCCCATTAAATACTGTACCATTTCGTTGCCATGAACCGGTTTCTTCGCATGGAAGGTCACCGTATGGCTGGCCCAGACCGCATATCCCGGCTCATCGAAAAAGGTCATGTCACCGGACAGGCCGCTTGGGATGTCCAAAGATGCGATGTAGATATTCGCCTCATTACATCTTCTGATAATCTGCTCCGCCGCCGGCCGCAGCTGGCCGTGAAAGCCCGTTCCGTAGATTGCATCCACAATGATGTCCTCTTCCTCTGTCAGATAGTCGTCATCCGGCGTGAGAATTGGCAGCTTGTCCTTGATAAGATTATAATTGGTGATGGCATCTTTGGTTACAGGTTCGCCTTCCACCAGCAGCACGCTGACGTCAATACCTGCCTCGTGGAACTTCCTTGCAACCACAAAACCGTCGCCGCCGTTATTGCCCTTACCGCAGAGTACAAGCACCTTTTCTACCTTACCGTAGGTATAGCGGAAGGCGTCCAGGATGT
This sequence comes from Bacillota bacterium, assembly GCA_017522185.1. Classification (GTDB taxonomy): domain Bacteria; phylum Bacillota; class Clostridia; order Peptostreptococcales; family Anaerovoracaceae; genus Senimuribacter. The sequence goes on from JAFWZZ010000029.1 coordinate 233,032, forward strand.
ACTCTGCCGCCTTGGTACCGGCGTTTTCCATCATTTCATAGTAGGATAAGCCTGCCTCGTCGGCCATCTTCTCCAGCAGCTTCATCTCTTCGCATGTAACAGTTTCTTTTGTATGTAAATTTTCCATTTTCTTCACACTTCTTTCTTGTTGCTTTCTACATTTTAGAATAACATAGTGGTTTTCACTTCGCAAGTATTGAGTTAGCGAACAAAACAAAGAAGACACCCATCAGGATGCCTTCTCCGTATCCGGTAAGCCCGGTTATCTTCTGACTATTTGCCAGCTAACTGCTGTTCAGCCATTTCGACTAACTTCTTTGTCATATAGCCGCCAACATAGCCGTTCTGTCTTGCAGTCAGGTTACCCTTATCAGTCTGTGCATAGTTGGACAGGCCTAATTCGTTGGCAACTTCAGTCTTTAAGTTGTTTAAAGCAGGCTTTACGCTCGCTTCATTCATCTTCTGCTGTAAGCTCATGTTTTTCACCTCCTGTTTACGTTATTAATTTAACCTGACAGGAGATTTCTATGTCATGCAATATTTGGCTCGAAATCTGCCAGAATTTATAACTCTAACTTGATTTCTTCGCCGAACATTTTTTTGATGCGGGATTTCAGCTGCATATTTGCCGAAGCCTGCAGATTCGGGTCTTCGGTCAAAATCTCTTTGGCCGCATCTTTGGCTTTTTCCAAGACGTCGCCGTGGCGCACCAGGTCGCTGATATGCAACTCCGGCAGACCGTGCTGTCTTGTACCGAAGATTTCACCCGGACCGCGCAGCTTCAAATCGGCTTCAGCGATTTCAAAACCGTCATTGGTTCTGCACATAATCTCATTTCGCTCGTTGGAAAGCTGACTTTCACTTTGTGAAATCAGGAAACAATAGGACTGCTGGCTGCCTCGTCCCACGCGGCCGCGGAGCTGATGCAGCTGTGCCAATCCGAACCGCTCGCTGTTTTCGATAACCATAACCGTCGCATTTGGCACGTTGATGCCGACTTCGATGACCACGGTGGATACCAGGACTTTCGTCGCTCCCTCTGCGAAAGAGGCCATAACCGCATCCTTCTCGTCCTGTTTCATGGCGCCGTGAATCAGTGCCACGGAAAACGGCTTCAGTCTGTCCCGCAGTTCTTCATAAAGCTCTTCTGCAGACTTGGCATCAATCTTATCTGATTCTTCGATCAAAGGCGCCACCACGTAGGCCTGACGTCCGGCGCGCAGCTGCTCTTTCACGAAATCATAGACCCTTGCCCGCTTCTCTAAATCGGCCAGGGTGGTCTTGATCGGTTTTCTGCCTTTTGGCATGGTGCGGATCTGGGAAATATCAAGATCGCCATAGAGAATGACAGCCAGGGTTCTTGGAATCGGCGTTGCCGTCATGACCAGGACGTTGGGATTGGCACCTTTCTGCGTCAACAGACGGCGCTGGTTGACACCGAAACGGTGCTGCTCATCGGTGATGACAAGTCCAAGGTTATGAAACACAACATCCGGCTGAATCACCGCATGGGTGCCTACCAGAATGTCAATTTCTCCAGAATCCAGCTGTGCAAGGACTTCCCTCTTCTCCGCCGCTTTCATGCTGCTGTACAGCAGACCAACATTGATTCCATATGGCGTAAAATCAGCCTTCAGAGATGCGCCATGCTGTTTGGCGAGGATTTCTGTCGGTGCCATCATTACGCTCTGAAAGCCCGATTTTGCGGCTGCGTACATGGCCATTTCGGCCACCACCGTCTTGCCGGAGCCAACGTCACCCTGCACCAGCCGGTTCATGGCTTTGCCGCCTGCAAGATCACGGGAAATGTCTCTCCAAGCCGTCATCTGTCCTTCCGTCAGGTCAAAAGGCAGCCCTTTTTGAAAGTCTGCCGCAGGAGCAGGATTGATGACCACGCCGTCCCTGTTCTGACTGTTGTCGTTTTTGATGTAAAAAAGCCCGGCTTCCAAAACCAGCAGCTCGTCAAAAATCAGTCTGTATTTGCTGGACAGAACCTGTCTGCCGTCAGTTGGAAAATGCATATTCTCCAGGGCATAGGCCGGTCCTGCCAGGCGGTAACACTCCACGATTCCTGCAGGAAGCCACTCTTCCACTTCCCCGTAAAGCGGCTTCAGCTGCAGCTGCAGCTTGCGGAGTTCTTTTTGTGAGATACCGGAAATGGCAGGATATACAGGCAGTATGCCGCGAATATCCGCCGGATCTCCCGCTCTGTGGAACTCCGGATGGATGCACTGGAGTCTGTCGAAACTGCTGGAAATCCGACCATAGAAGGAATAGTCCTCGTTCATTTGAAACAGTTTCTCGATGTACCGCCCCTGAAAGAACACCACCTCGATGATGCCCGTGTCGTCCTGCACCAGCAGGGTCAGCGGCGTATTTCTTTTATAAGGATTGCCTGAATATCTTTTGGATATTACTGTACCGCAAAAAAGCGCATCTTTTCCCGGTTCCAGATTCTCGATGGCAGTTTCGTGTCTGCGGTCCTCATATTTCCGCGGAAAGAAATAGAGCAGGTCTTCTAAGGTTTCGATACCGTAACCTGCGAAGACCTCTGCTTTCTTTCCTCCGATGCCTTTTAACGTTGTAATACTATCCTGTAATTTCATAGGTTTTTACTACCTCTAGGTTTCTTCTCGCAATCTGTTTGGATTTGACACCTGCCACGCGGATTTTAATCTGATGCGGCCGCTTGCCATGTCTTCTTTCAACCAGGTCTGCCGTATGATCTGCAATCGCTTCACAGACTCTGCCGATGCTGACCCCGAATTTTACGATGATACTGCACTCTATATTGACATGACCGGCATGTTCACTTTCCTCTACCTCGATTGCGTTGGCAAATTCAGACAGATTGAATTTTGCAGGGCTCCCGATCTGACGGCCCTTCTTTGTCGCCGGCCAAACCTTGCCTTTGCAGGCATCCAGCTTAAAACTGTCTGCAATAATCTGCGCGAAAAACAGATTTGCCACAGAAATCGTTCCTAAATCGGTTTCTCTTGTTAATGCCATGGTTTCTCCTCCATACATTTTTATTCTCATATAGTTTACCTTAGGCAGACACCAAAAAGCAAGCACATACATAGACTGTATTGGGTGATATTATGGGAAACTATCATAAAAAAAGAAAACCTCTCTTCAAATACAGAGAGGCTTGTGATATCGGTTTTGTGCTTGTGGTTTTCGGCATCGTGACCGTCTGTGCCTTTTTCCTGCCGCCGAAAGCCTGGATCCTCCTGCTTGGCGGCGTTCTCGTGTTCTGTGGGTTCTGCCTGCTGGGAAACTGAGACACGCCTGACGGAATATGGACACAAAAAAACCCGCGTTTACGCGGGCCTTTGTTCATCAATGAAATTAGATGGCACGGTTGATCTTGTTAGATCTGATGCATCTTGTGCATACGTTTGCTCTTCTTACTGTACCATTGTCGTTGATTCTTACAGTCTGAATGTTTGCATTCCACTTTCTTCTGCTGTGTCTGTTGGAATGGGATACTGTGTTACCGGAAACCTGTCCCTTTCCGCATACTTCACATTTTCTTGACATCTACCGCACCTCCTTTAAATATCTTAAGCATGTAGCATATTTTCAAAATTTTAGTTTATTCATACCGAACAAGCGATATTATATCACAAGAATCATACCCATAGCAAGCACTTTTTTCATTTTTTTAGAAATTTTCTATTGTAATGATTTCTCCTTTTTTGTGGCTCGCCTGCACGTCGATGATTCTCTGGTTTCTGCTTCCGCGGAACGGCAGTGAAAGATCTCGCTGGGCCGCCTCGTATCTGCCATCGATGAGAAAATCGATGGTCTGCAGCAGTTCAGCCATAGCTGCATCAGATACGCCCATCTCTGTCAGCTGTTCAAAGGTAAAACCGGAATACATGATGATATTCAGGTTTCTTTCTTTGATCTGTTTCGCCAGGTTGAGAAAAGCCTTTGGCTGGCAGGCCGGCTCGCCGCCGCTGAAAGTCACGCCGTCCAGCAGTGGATTCTCGTCGATTGCCCTGATGATCTTTTCGATTTCACAAGGATAGCCCCCATCAAAATCATGGGTTGCCGGGTTATGACATCCCGGGCAGAGATGAGGACATCCCTGACAAAATACAACAAACCGGATACCGGGTCCGTCTACGATGGACTCCCGCACCACGCCCGCAATGCGAAGCGTATTCTCGTCTATATTATAATCTTTCAAAACCTTCACCGATGCCGTGTTTTACACGGTCTTTTTCTTCAGATGTCTTGGCATCGTTCCAGTGATCCATCGTGCCTACCAGATAACCTGTGATTCTTCTGATTCTTTCGAATTCCGCATGGCCGTCCCCTTCTTTTCTACCGCAGGATGGACATTCGTTGTCGATGATACCGGTGTATCCGCAGACAGGGTCTCTGTCTACAGGGTGGTTGATGGAACCGTAGCCAACGCCGCTTTCCTTCATGCATCTTACAACTTTTTCGAATGCATCCAGATTCTTCAGTGGGTCACCATCTAATTCAACATAGGAGATATGTCCGCCGTTTGTCAGTTCATGATAAGGAGCTTCCTTCTGAATCTTTTCGAATGCACTGATATTGTAATATACAGGAACGTGGAAACTGTTTGTATAGTAGTCTCTGTCTGTAACACCTGGAATGATACCGAATTTTTCTCTGTCAATACGCACGAATCTGCCGGATAATCCTTCTGCAGGTGTTGCGATTAAGGACCAGTTCAGACCTGTCTTCTTCGCTTCTTCGTCCATACGCTTTCTCATGTAAGCGATAATTTCGATACCTAATCTCTGTGCTTCTTCGCTTTCGCCGTGGTGCTGACCGATCAAAGCCTTCAGCGTTTCTGCCAGACCAATGAAACCGATGGTCAGCGTACCGTGCTTCAGCACTTCTTCAATGGTGTCTTCCGGCTTCAGCTTTTCGGAATCCAGCCAGATACCCTGTCCCATCAGGAATGGGAAGTTCTTCACTTTCTTCTGACACTGGATCTTGAATCTTTCGTTGAGCTGGCCGATTGCAGTATCGATGACATGATCCAGGCTTTCGAAGAACACATCTAAATCGCCCTTCGCTTTGATTGCCAGTCTAGGCAGGTTGATGGATGTGAAAGACAGGTTACCTCTGCCGTATACGATTTCTCTGTCAGGATCGTGGGCATTACCGATAACTCTGGTTCTGCATCCCATGTATGCACATTCTGTTTCCGGTCTGCCTTCCTTGTAGTAGTGCTTGTTAAACGGCGCATCTAAGAAGGAGAAGTTCGGGAACAGTCTCTTTGCAGATACTTTGCATGCCAGCTTGAACAGGTCGTAGTTTGGATCTTCCGGATTGTAGCTGACACCTTCTTTTACCTTGAAAATCTGGATTGGGAAGATCGGTGTTTCGCCGTAGCCTAAACCTGCTTCTGTAGCCTTCATGATACATTCCATAACCAGACGGCCTTCCGGAGAAGTATCGGTACCATAGTTTAAGGAACTGAATGGAACCTGTGCACCTGCTCTGGAGTGCATCGTATTTAAGTTGTGGATCAAAGCTTCCATTGCCTGATAAGTCTTTCTTACGATTTCCTTATCTGCCATCTTCTTCGCCATCTGCTGTACGTTATCGATGGTTTCTGCATCGGCATACTGTTTCAGGATTTCTGCTTCGATTTCCATATAGTTATTGTCCCATGCCATACAAGGGTATACACCATGCTCTGCTTCGATTTCCTTGCAAATTGCCTTGGCAACATCTGCACCGTCTTCCAGGCCGGTTGTATATTCTAACATCTTGCCCAGGTTAGAGGAATACAGTCTCTTGTATGCCTTCTTTACCCCTGGTGCCATGCTGTAATCAAAGTTTGGAACGGACTGACCGCCATGCTGGTCGTTCTGGTTGGACTGAATTGCAATACAAGCCAGAGCCGCATAACTTTCGATATCGTTTGGCTCACGTAAATGACCATGGCCTGTAGAGAAACCATCTTCTAACAGGTGCAGAAGGTCAATCTGGCAGCATGTCATGGTCAGTGTATAGAAGTCCATGTCATGAATATGGATGTCCCCGTTGTCATGTGCCTTTACATACTTCGGGTCGATGACATACATCTTGTAGAATTCCTTGGAACCTTCGGAACCGTACTTCAGCATGGTACCCATAGCAGTGTTACCGTCGATATTTGCGTTTTCACGCTTTACGTCGTTGTCCTTTGCTTCTTTGAAGGTCAGATCTTCGTAGATGTGCATCAGCTTGCTGTTCATGTCTCTGACTCTGGTACGTTCTGCTCTGTACAGGATGTATTCCTTCGCCGTTCTCGCATGTCCATTTTCAATTAAGATTTTTTCTACCGCGTCCTGTACCTGTTCTACTGTCGGCGTGGAATTGTGACAAATCTGCACCAGATACAGTTCCACCTGTCTTGCCAGGTATGCTGCCATTTCACGGTCTCTGCCGCCTAATACCTTCGCAGCCTTGAAAATGGCTTCCGTGATTTTCTCTACATCAAATTCCACGGTTCTGCCATCTCGCTTGATGATTCTTGTAATCCTTTCCATGTTTCTCTCCTAACTCATCCTACTCAAACGTGTGATTTATATATACACACCGTCTCTTATAACTACACAATATCTTGTGTTCTTTTTATAACGTGCACGCAAATTATACTATTTTTTCCTATGTAGGTCAATATAAAATCCACGGAAAAGACAATAAAAAACCAGCCCGTCAGGGCTGGTCCCAGTAATTTCAACCTTTGCCGCAATCGCACTTTTTTTGATACAAAAAACTACTTGTGCAGTTTGTCGTAGTACTCTGCTCTCAACATGGATTTCAGCTGTAAATTAATGTATTTTCCATTCTTCTTGCCTGCGTTTCTCATCAGACCTTCGTTGGTAAATCCGATCTTGTCATACAGTGCTGCCGCCACTCTGTTCTTTTCGAAGTGGTCGATGGTTACTCTTTCCATATGCAGATTGATGAACGCATACTGCAGAATCAGTCTCAGCGCTTCTTCCCCATAGCCTTTTCCTCTCAGTTCAGGATCGGCGATGTAGATTCTTGTGATATCCATGGAATCTTCCGCACGGTTCACTCTGGAAATATAGACCTTACCGATTGGCTTGTCCTCCGGCTTCAGCGTAATGGTAAACTGCAGCTTGGTCGGATCCAGGTTGTATCTCACAAACTCTGTCACCACCTGCTCATAGTCTCTGCCTTCGTCAATTGTGAAGAATTCTGTTACCTCAGGGAGCACTTCCCATTCGGCAAAATATTTACAGTCATCAAATACAGTTTCTCTGATGATTAGATTCTTTGATTCCATTCTCTTACTCCTATAAAATATTAAGATTATGTGAAGATTTACAAAAACGCTACAATTTTCTTCACAATTATGGTATCATTATATATGATTTTTTATTGAAAAGAAACAGATTTTTTTCTTTTTTTCACAAAAAACACCTTTCAGGTGCGCCATAGAAAAGGAGACGCGTAACATGAAGAAACTAATTGCGCTTATCGTCACTGCATGCCTCATTGGGGCTGCTGTTTTTGTGTTCACAACCTGTGACCGAAACGAGGAAGTGGATTTGTCAGCGAAAATTGAGAAGAAGATTGTCGCATACCGGACGGATCTGGAAGACTCCGCCGCTACCCTGACCAGCACGAAGGCGATCAAAAAGTATCTGACCGGCTGGGCAGAGTCAAAAGGCATCGACTGCGACGTGGATGAAGCGGATAATGTCATCCTGAAGATCAAGGCCTCCGCCCCATACAAGGATGCCCCGCCTACCGTACTTCTCTGCGGTTACGATCCGGAACACTTCGCAAACTGCATTGATCCGATGGCCGTTGCACTGTATGTGGCAAAGAACAACGAGGAGACCGGTAAACTGACCGTCATCTTCACAGAGGACAAAGATCACGAATTCTCCGGCATACAGGCTTTAGACAAAAAATACTTCCCGGATAATGCCAATGTATTCTCTCTCAACGGGGGTACGAAAAACATGTGGTCTGTGACGACCGCAGGAAACTCCACCTACACCTTCAGCGGGGATATCGACCGCACGGAGCCAAAGGGAAACAAGGCATACCGTATCAGCATCAAAGGACTGCCTGGCGGCATACCGGATGAGAAAATTGCCTCTTATCCAAATCCAATCAAAGAACTTGGTGATCTGCTCGCCTACTTCAAGACCAACTCTGTCATCTTTGAGCTGGCGAAGATTAACGGCGGCACCAGCGGCAACCTCTATCCAAAATCCGCATCTGCGGTAATTGTCATTGACGAAGATGACCACGAAAAGTTTGAAAAACGAATTACAACTGCAATCGAAAACTTTAACGACAAATACGAAGGCTACGGCGCCGTTTACAGCTACAAAGAAGTCAAAACACCGGATACCGTACTGACGGCAGATGATATGAACAAACTGGTCAGCGTTCTCTACACGCTGGTAGACGGCGTATACGAGCGTGATGAGGAAGACGAAATCCTCTCTATCACCAACATCGGTGCAATCAAATGCAGCGGTGACAACTGTACCGTATACGCATCCGGAAACAGCCTGACAGAAACCGGTCTGAACCAGATTGATCTGTCCTATACGACAATCTGCGGACTGTCTGATATCAAATACAAGAAAACGTCTGCACAGGATGGATGGTTCATCGATAAACCGGATGACGACCTGTTCGTACAGGAAGTGTCCAGTGCTTTCAAGGAATACTCTGACGGCACCATGAAATACCGTAACAACATTGCTGTAACCAACTGTTCCTACGTTTACGACAAGAATCCGGACTGTAATCTGATGAGCATCACAGTCAACTGGAAACGAATCGAAAAGTATGCAGGCACATTGATTACCTTTATGATGAATCAGAATCAGGAAAAATAACCATACGACATAAAAAAGACCTTTTGGAAACATCCAAAAGGTCTTTTTTTATGAAACTTGTCTTATTTTGCAGCCTTCTTCTTTGCACAGATATCAGCTGTTGCAGTGAACAGTACGTCTGTGGAAGAGTTCAGTGCTGTTTCGCAGGAGTCCTGAATCACGCCTACGATCATACCGATACCTACGAACTGCATTGCGATTTCGTTTGGAATACCAAACAGGGAGCAAGCCAGAGGAATCAGTAACAGGGAACCGCCAGCTACGCCGGAAGCACCACATGCGGAGATTGCGGACAGAACGCACAGCAGGATTGCTGTTAAGATGTCAACTTCAACGCCCATTGTCGCAGCTGCTGCCAATGCCATGATGGAAATTGTGATTGCAGCACCACCCATGTTGATGGTAGCACCTAAAGGAATGGATACGGAATAAGTGTTTTCATCCAGACCTAATTCTTCACATAATCTCATGTTCACAGGAATGTTTGCAGCAGAAGATCTTGTAAAGAATGCAGTTACGCCGGAATCCTTCAGACACTTCAGAACCAGTGGATAAGGGTTCTGTTTTGTGTTTACATAAACGATAATTGGGTTGATGATTAAAGCATCAATTACCATAACAGCTACTAATAACAGAATTAACTGTGCATACTGTCTCAGAGCATCTAAGCCAGTTGTAGCGATGGAGTTGAATACCAGACCCATAACGCCCAGAGGAGCCAGCTTGATAACCCATCTAACCACCTGGGAAACTGCGTCAGCAACGTTTGATAAGAATGTCTTTGTTCCTTCACCTGCACCTCTTAACGCGATACCTAACAGGATGGCCCAAGCTAAGATACCGATGTAGTTTGCGTTCATTAACGCAGATACTGGGTTGGAGAAGATGTTCATAACTAAGTTCTTTAATACTTCCCCAATACCACTTGGTGGCGCGATATCTGTGGTTGCTTCAACCAGTGTCAAGTGAATTGGGAAGATAAAGCTTGCAACTACTGCTAAAGTACCTGCTAAGAATGTACCTACTAAGTACAGCACTAATACATGCTTCATGTTTGTCTTCTGTCCGGATTTATGATTTGCAATGGCAGACATAACCAGGAAGAATACTAAGATAGGAGCTACTGCCTTCAGTGCGCCTACGAAAATGTCCCCGAAGATTACAATGCCGGAAACATGTGTTGGAACTGTCAGCGCTAAAACGATACCAACGATTAAACCGATGATAATCTGCTTAACCAGGCTGATTCTGTTCCATGCCTGTAATAAGTTCTTCATATATTACCTCCAAAAATTTTTAACGTGCAAAGTCCATTATACGACCGCATAATGGACTTTGCAAGGAAATTTTTACATTCTCTGTTTTACTAACCTAAAATATCTTTCGCAGCGTCTGCAGATGCCTTGGCATCCTTTACATAGTAGTCTGCACCGATCTGCATTGCATAGTCTTCTGTCAGTACTGCACCGCCTACCATGATTTTGCAGTCAGGTGCAGCCGCCTTAACCAGTTCAATGGACTTTACCATGGCTGGCAGCGTCGTCGTCATCAGAGCGGAAAGTCCGAGAAGTTTCACACCGTTTTTTACAACTGCGTCGGCCACCATCTGCGGCGGTACGTCCTTTCCTAAATCGACAATGTCATATCCGTAGTTTTCCAGAATCACCTTAACGATATTCTTACCGATATCATGGATGTCTCCTTCTACCGTTGCAATCACAACGGTGCCTCTGGAAGTCTTCTCATCTCCGGATGCCGCAAGCTTTTCTTTGATTACCTCGAAAGCCGCCTGGGCGGTAGATGCACAAAGCATCAGCTGTGGGATGAAGATCGCGCCTGTTTCAAACTTCTTACCGGCCCTGTCCAGAATCGGAATCAGGGTTTCGTTAATAATGGCAACAGGTTCTCTATGCGCGAGTTCTGCAGAAACCAGCTCCCTGCACTTTCCGGCAAGGCCGTTCATGATAGCGTATTCCAGTTCTCCCATCTCTTCTGCCGCAACGGCTTTCTGTTCCGTGCCGGTTGTCGCTGCCGGCTGGATCTCGCCGCTGTATTTATCGATATATACAGAAGCTCCCTTGTCCATGTTCATAATCAGCTTATAAACATCGACTGCGCGGACCATGTCAGGCGCACCAGGATTCAGAATTGGAAGGTCAAGACCACAGGTCAGAGCCATCTGTAGGAAGTTATGATTGATCAGGCCTCTGTTTGGCAGTCCAAAGGAAATGTTGGAAACGCCAAGGACCGTCTTCAGTCCCATTTCTTCCTTAATATAACGGATGGCATCCAAGGTATTCGCCGCGCTTTCCTGTTCCGCAGAAACGGTTAGTGTCAGACAGTCAATGTAGACATCGCGTTTTGGAATACCAAGTTCTAAAGCTCTGTCTAAAATTCTCTGTGCGATTTCAATACGCTTTTCTTTTGTCTTAGGAATACCTTCTTCATCAAGAGTCAGACCGACAACGGCCGCTCCATATTTCTTTACGATTGGCAGGATTTCGGCCATAGACTTCTCCTCTCCGTTGACGGAGTTGACAATGGCCTTACCGCTGTAGATACGAAGGGCAGCCTCGATGACTTCCGGGTTACCGGAGTCAATCTGCAGCGGTGCATCTGTGATGCCCTGAAGCGCCTTGATAACGTTGACAATAACTTCTTTCTCGTCAATTCCAGGAACGCCTGCATTGACGTCCAGGATTTCGGCGCCGTCACGGATCTGGTCGGCTGCCTGAGCGAGAACATAGTCCATATCCCCTGTTTTCAGGGCTTCTTTCAGTCTCTTTTTTCCGGTTGGATTGATTCTTTCCCCGATGATTCTCGGTTCATCGATGATAACCGTCTTCTCCGGCGTGCAGACAGCCGCCGGAATATCCGGATTCTGCTGCATGTATTTTTTGCCTTTCAGGGTTTCAGCCAGGGCCTTAATAAACTCCGGCGTGGTTCCACAGCATCCGCCTGCCAGCTTCATGCCGTATGGAATCAGCTCCGCGGTAACCTGCGCAAACTCTTCTGCCTCTACGGTATAATCTCCTGTCGCAGGATCCGGCAGGCCGGCATTGGCCTTGGACACGATTGGAAGCGTCGTCCACTTGGACAGTTCTTCCATCAAAGGTTTAAACTCTGCAGGGCCCAGGGAGCAGTTCATGCCGATGGCATCCGCACCCAGTCCTTCCACGGTCAGTGCCATGGAACGGACTTCCGTTCCCGTAAAGGTTCTCTGATTGGCTTCAAAACTCATGGTACAGATTACCGGCAGATCAGCGTTTTCTTTTGCCGCCAGGAGCGCCGCTTTCAACTCATACAAATCTGTCATGGTTTCGATGGTAATCAGGTCTGCCCCTCTGCCGGCAACGATCTGGCGCTTGAATATTTCGTAGGCTTCCTCAAATGTCACATTGCCGTTCGGTTCCAGCAGACGGCCGATTGGACCGATGTCCAAAGATACTTTTGCACCGGTGCCTTCTGCCGCAGCACGGCCATTCTTTACAGCTGCGCCGATCAGCTCTTCCACAGAATAGCCGCATCCCTGGATTTTGTGTTCATTGACACCGAAGGAACAGGTGTTGATGATATCAGAACCCGCATCGATATACATGCGGTGGACCTTCTGTACCACCTCAGGATGGGTAATATTTAAAACTTCAGGGACTTTTCCCAATTCCACGCCCTGCTTCTGCAGCATGGTTCCCATACCGCCATCCAGCAGTATGAATTCTTTCCCTGGAAATAAGGATAATAGTTTGTTCACTGGTCTACCTCACTAGAATAATGATTTTACGCTTTCGCTGATACGCTTTGCAATATACGGATTGTTCATGGTATACAGGTGGATGCCGTCTACCCCCTGGGACACCAGATCAACAATCTGGTTTACGGCATAGGCGATGCCTGCATCACGCATGGCTTCCGGTTTATGCTCATATCTGGACATCATCTTTGTAAACTTGGACGGCAGGCTGGCACCGCACAGGGAGACCATTCTTTCAATCTGCTTCTTGTTTACAACCGGCATGATGCCTGCTTCGATTGGCACGTTGATACCTGCGATTCTGGCTTTTTCCACAAAATCGTAGAACAGGTTGTTATCAAAGAACAGCTGGGAGATCAGATGCTCTGCTCCTGCATCAACTTTCTTCTTCAGGTTCAGGATGTCGTCCACGTGAGATCTGCTGTCCTGATGGCCTTCTGGATAACATGCGCCGGAAATGCCAAAATCGTAGTCTGTATCCTTGATAAAGGTGATCAAATCGCTGGCATGCTTAAAATCATTCTTTCTCGGTACATCCGGCACGATATCACCACGTAGCGCCAGGATGTTCTCTATTTCATTTTCGTGGAGTCTTCTCAGCACCTCTGTCACTTCTTCCCTTGTGGAATTGACACAGGTCAGATGCGCAGCAGATTCAATGCCGTATCTGTGCTTGATGGCAGAAGCGATTTCACAGGTGGAATTATCCGCCAGGCTGCCGCTTGCACCATAAGTTACACTGATAAAATCCGGATTCAGGTGATGCAGTTCATCCAAAGTGTCATAAATGGTCTCAATATCGTGGTCTCTCTTTGGCGGGAACACCTCAAAAGAAAAAACGGTTCTCTCTTCATTAAATAATTCTGCTAATTTCATAACTTCTACCTTCCTACATTCAATATATCTGTTACTTCTCGTAAAAGTACAAATTCATATCTACATGACCGCTGATACCGTCAACTCTGCCGCTGTCCGTATACTGCCACATACAGAACGGTTTCCCGTAACTTGTAATTTCCGTATAGTGAGCCAGCCATACATCGTATTTGGTCAGGTATCCAAGATCGATGTGTTTGTTCAGCCACTGGGGATTTCCATAGACCGTCGGCGTATAGCCGTTTCTATCGATGACCTGACAAAAGGCATCGGTTGCTTCCGTCTTCTGCTGTTTGTTCAGCTTTGCCGCACGTTCCGTGCCGTCGATGGGCTCCATATCATAGGCTACCGGATAGCGGACGCCCTTTCCGCGGATATGTCTGATTACATACCTCGCTTCTTCTATGGCCTCCTCCGGTGTGACCGCCTGAGAGAAGAAGTAAACGCCCACATCAAGACCCGCACGTTTTGCACCCTTCAGGTTTTCTTTGAACCTGGAGTCCAGGACCAGTTTCCCGGATTCCGATCCGCGGAAGCCAAGGCGGATCATGGCGAAGCTTATGCCGTCCTCTTTGACCGCTTCCCAGTCGATATCTCCCTGAAACTCAGAAATGTCAATTCCGGTGATGGTCGCATAGTCTTCATCTTCGTACAAGGGCTGACCGTCTGCGACCATAAAGTGGGTCTGCTTATAGGGCCGTTCCTCTACCGGGAGTTTCAATCCGAGCCCGTTATATTTCCCAAAAGATGTATATACCATAAAAACAACACAAAGTGCCATCAGGCAGGACGCTGCAATCATGATTTTCTGTCCTTTTGACAACTGTTTCAGCTGTATTTTTCTTCGTTTTCTGCCACTTTTCGTTCTTTTTTTGTTCATGAAACTATCATATCATAAATCGGGACTCGTTAAAAGAAGATTTGACGCCGGCCTGAAATTCCTTTATGATAGTAATGATTACAAACAGGAGGTGTCATCATGATCGATTATGAAAAACTATCGGAAGAAATCATTCAATACAGACGTGACCTGCATCAGATTCCGGAACTTGGCTTCTATGTATATAAGACATGTGCCTACGTTTGTAACGTTCTGAATACGTTAGACTGCAGCGTGGAAAAGATCCTGCAGACCGGGGTCGTTGCATATTTTGATTTCGGCAAAGAGGAAACCCTGGCGTTCCGTGCCGATATGGATGCCCTGCCGATTACGGAAGAAACGGGTCTTCCTTATGCGTCCATCCACGAGGGCTGTATGCATGCCTGCGGACACGACGGCCATATGGCCAGTCTCCTGGGGTTTGCTAAAATCCTCGACGAATACAAAAAGAATAATGCCGATGTAAAATACAATGCCATGCTGCTCTTCCAGCCTGCCGAAGAAACTATCGACGGCGCGCTGAAGATCTGCGGCACAGGCATCTTTGATAAATACAACATCAAGGCCATTTACGGCCTGCACCTGTGGCCGATGCTGCAGGCAGGTGAAATCGCTTCCCGTCCGGGACCGATGATGGCAAAGTCAACGGCTGTCAATGTGACCTTCGAGGGCGTCAGCGCCCACTGCGGTGATCCCGACAAAGGCAAAGACGCGTTGGAAGCGGCCTGTCGTTTTGTCAGCGACATCTACAACTTCAAATCCCTGTATGTCAAAGACCGCAGCGTGCTGAAGTTCGGTAAGATGGAAAGCGGTACCGTCCGCAATGCCATCTCTCCTTACACTGCCTTAAACGGTACCATGAGAACCTTCCAGGACAAAACCTGGGATACGCTGGTGGAAGCCATGACAAATCTTGGAGAAGAGATTGAAGCCCAGTACGGAACCAGATTCAGCCTGGACGTAAGTCAGAGCCACCCTGCCGTGGTCAATCACGAAGAACTCTACGCAAAGGTAAAGCCAGCGTTAATGGAGCTGAACTTCGTCGAACTGGCCAGACCGGTTATGATTGCAGAAGACTTCTCCTTCTTCGAACAGCAGTGCCGGGCATCTTCTTCTTCCTGGGAACCGGAACCAATATTCCGCTCCATGCGGATACTTACGACATCGATGAATCTGTGCTGATTGAAGGACCAAGACTTTTCGATACACTTTTCAAGGAAGCAGTATAATTATCAAATATATGAAAAGACGTGCCATAGCGGCACGTCTTTTTCTTATTTCTTGTAAATGGTCTTTCCGTCTTTGATGGTTTCCAGAACCTGAATCTCCCTGATTTCCATCGGCTCTACATCCATCGGACAGCGGTCTAAAACGACCAGGTCGGCACGTTTTCCTTCTTTGATGCTGCCCTTGGTCTCTTCTTCGAAGTAGGCATAGGCTGCGTTGATGGTAACGGCCTTCAGCGCATCGTAAACGTCAATCTTCTGATCTTCTCCGATGGTATTGCCCAGTCTGCTGATGCGGTTTACTGCCGTCCATACGGAGTGAAGCATGTTCGGCTTGGTAATCGGCGCATCCTGATGGAAGTTGATAATCAGGCCGCGATCAAGGGCGTCCTTCACAGGACTGATGTGATGTCCTCTTTCCTCACCGAAGTTCTTCACATGCACATCGCCCCAGTAATATACATGTCCCACGAAAATGGATGGGATCATTTTGATCTTTGCCATGCGGTCCAGCTGGTCGTTACGGACCGTCTGGCAGTGAATCATCACAGGACGCAGATTCATCTTGTTTGGATTAACGCTGGCTTCCAGCGCCTTTTCATAGGCAGTAATAAACTGCTCGCTGGCAGCATCTCCGTTGCAATGAGTCAGAATCTGCCGGTTTTCGTTTATAGCCTGCAGGCAATACTGATAAGCTTCCTCATCGGTCAGCCATGGGTAGCCGCAATAGTCCGGGTCTCCGCCCAGATATGGCTGGCTCATCCACGCGGTTCTGCCCTGTGGAGAACCATCCAACAGCATCTTGTATCCACCGATACGTATGTGCTTCCGATGACCGTTGCAAAGCTTCTTGCTCTTCTGTATCAGCTCTGCACCGCCGTCACTAATCAGCGGATAAGCAACCACGTCGATGTTCAGTTTGCCCAGAAGCTGTGCCATCTTCAGCATGGTCATACCGCCTTTGTTAGCCGCCCCCTCCTGTGCCGTAGTCACACCGTTTTCCACGTATGTCTTCTGCATACCCGAGAAAAGTTTGCCCAGATCAGGTTTGATACGCTTCCCCATGGTGGTCTGGATGCCCATCATTGCGGATTCTTCTAACACACCGTCCGGCTCTCTGGTACCCTCCACTCTGCGGATTTTGCCACCCTGTGGATCTTCTGATTCGCTTGTAACGCCTGCCATCTCCAGCATGACGGAGTTCGCACATCCGATATGGCCGGAAACATGGATGATCATCACCGGGATTTCCCCGCTTACCTGATCCAGCACGGCCTTACCCGGATGATCCTGCTCTTCTAAGAAGTTATTGTCATAACCGAAACCCACTGCCACCTGTTTGGCAGTGATTTTGTTCTCTTCGATATATGCAGTCATGGCATGGATGACATCATCAAAATTCCTGCACTCTGACAGATCTGCAAAGAGCGCCATCTGTCCGTTCAGCACGATGTGACTGTGGGGATCGATAAATCCCGGCATCAGGCATCTGCCGTCCAAATTGACTTTTTTGACGCTGCTGCCCGCAGCATCCATGACTTCCTTCAGCGTGCCGACCTTATGAATCAGCCCTTTTTTTACCAATACTGCCTCTGGAAAAAGCTGGTCTTCTTCCATGGTCAGGATTCTTCCACCGTAATAGATTACGTCCATAATTACCTCCCGTCAAAAATGGGAACAAAACGCGTCAAAATGACGCGCTTCGTTCTCTGCAATATGTAAGTTAACAAGAACACTTATTTCCAGGAATAGGTTTTCTTACCCCATGTCTTACTCAGTTTCAAAACGATCAGATATACGATACAGCAAACTGCCAGTCCTGCCATGGCAATCGGCAGGCTGATGGTCTTGGATGCCAGCGCCAGCAGGATGATATATACCGGTGTGGACAGGAACATGATGATGTTCATGACGCCCAGTTCGACTGCAGTGTTGGTCTTAAATTCAGGGTCAATAATTCTGATTAAGGAAATGCCGCTTGGTACGGTACCTGTGGATGTACCGTAGAGGCCCAGTGTACGTTCAAAGTCATTGCCACCGCCAAATCTCTGTCCGAAGTAGAAGCATACGAAGAATGTAATTACTGTAACAACAGCTGCTTCCACCAGAATTGGGACGATCCATTCGCCGATCACGCTGAAACCGACAGCCATGAATGCGCAAACTACCAGATAGTCTGCCGTCCATCCTGTAATTTTACTCTGTAAAACGTTTTCCTGCAGGAAATCCAGTTTTAGTTTCTTCATGATGAATTTCACGATGTATGCTGCAATCATACCGTTCATGAACATGAGGCCGCTGAAAGATGTGCCTAAGAAGCCTGGAAGCAGAGAGAACACCTTCGCTACGCCGATCGCACCGATATAGCATAAACCGATCAGTGCAAAGTGAAAGGTCAGTGTTTCGATGTTGCTGTTTACGGTTGTATCCTTGACCATGTAGTTGGTCTGTTCATCTCTCTTCAGATATCCCTTCAGAATGGAGCTGTCAATCTGTCCGCAATTCTTCGCCAAACCGCGGTTAATACCAATCTTTGCTGCAGGAATTCCCACTAAAAATGCTACGATAAATCCAATTGCTGCGAATGCAAGACCTACCATCTGAGCATTCTCAAATCCATAGCCTTCATATAACGCACCGTAGGACGCCGCCTGTCCCGGACCCTGTGCAAATCCGTACTGAATCATGGAGCCGTAGATTGGATCCATATTGAAGAATTTGCCCAGTACACTAATCAGTCCCATACCTACCAGCGGTGTCAACGCGTAGAGCAGGCACCATACAGTACCCATACCTAAAGCACCCTTGAAGATCTGCTTGCCCGCACCGGCTTCACTGGAATCAGAGCTGGTCAAACTGATGGAAATAAAAGAAATGGTAAACAGATGGTTTACAATGTCTGTATACATCACAGAATCTGTACCGATATTGATATCAAACTTTGCAATCAGGTTCATGAAGATGAAACCCAGAATGCCGGCAATAACGCTGGCAGGAACCAGCATGTTTCTTAAAAATGAAATTTTTGCTCTTAAAAATGTCCCGATGCACAGCATGATGCTGGCCAGACCAAAAGCTATCATAAAACTATTCATAAATAACCTCCTGTATTATAACAGTATTATGATACCACAGAGTGGCATAACATTACTTTCCAAGAAACGATAAAAGATGAATTTATTGACTCAATTATGTCAATAAATTCATCTTTTCTTATTTTACCGTTATATAAACACATCTGCGGTTTCAATCAGGTTTTCCAGCTTCGCAACCATCTCCTCTTTGTTTGAGATTACATTCTCTCTCTCCTCTTCCCAGATTCTTGCAAAGAAACGGTCGAATTTTTCTCGGATGCGCTCATCGTTCAGAAGCATGAGATTATCTTCGTAGAGGTCGTTTTCCAGTCGCAGGTAGCCCTGAGATGCAGACAGGAAGAAGCACGGATTGGTGATGTACTTAAAATCATCACTGAAGCCTTCTTTGATCATCTTCACGCCAGGTTCCTCCGTCTCGGTTACGAAACGCAGCAGATGTAGAAGCACTTCCTTTCGTTCCTCCTGGGACAATATAACCTTATGGTTAAAGAAATCCAGTTCCCCGGTTAGCATGAAGTCTACGAAAGCATTATCGTAAATCAACACCTTAATCTGACCTTTTTCTGCCATCTTTGCTGCCAGAAGCCGGACACGTTCCGCTTCCGCATATGCCGCGCTGTCTTCTCCGAAACACGCTTTGTTATATTTCTGAAACAACGCAAATGGCAGTACCTGTTCTGTCAAGTGTCCCATCAGCCATCTTCCGCTGCCGGAAAGCAGACTCTGCAGATACTCGTGACGTTCCAGCATATGTTCCATATTTGTAGCAAGAAAAACGGACTTATCCGGATCCATGTATTCACAAAGGTTCTCGTAGATGTCTTCTACTGTCTTCTTTTCCTTTGTGGAAGTGGTGCACATGTACTGCTTATCCTTGCCGAGCAGGGAAATACCTGCAAAATGATCCTTTGCCGCAATCATTACCTTCCCTGCAGCCCATGGACTGTCATAAAGATGAAAATCTGTCTTGGAAAAACAGGTCATCATATGAATCAGAAGAATCATGTCATATATGGAATTGCCGTCTAGTGCTTCCAGGTCAACAATATAGTTGATTTTCGTGTTTTTCTTTTTCTTCTGCATTCGAAAATGACGCTCTTCAATCCCCGCCATCTGAAGTTTGGAGATGTGATCCAGAGAAAACAGGTCAGCCATGATGACAAGCTGATTCTCTTCCTCTGCGTTCAGTTCGTTGGAATAATCCCGCATGAGAGAGTATTGTCCTCTCGGAACCGCCTTCAACGCAGCATTGTTGGCATAGAGGGTGTCATTACGTTCGCCCGTCGCATCGAAATACGCGTTTCGCAGCGTGTCCATCACTGCCTCTCGCAGTGCCGCATCGGTCTTGACACCAAAGTGATTATACAGCAGCTGCAGGTTCTCGTCACCGCCCTGCTGGAGAATCAGATCTGCTGCAGTTGCAACCACCCTCTCCAGGTTCTTCTTGGAGGGAACCGCCTTTCCCGTAATCCACTTGCTGATATAAGACACGTCGTAGTTCAGCGCCTGTGCGATGGTCGCGTTCTTAATTCCGTTTAACAGAAGCAGCTGCTCCAGTCTCTTGCCGAAAGTATTGTTCATCTGTAATTCTCCTTGTTGAAAATGTGACTTTCACTATTTTCATTATATCACACTTCATAAAAAAAGAACGGTCAAATTGACCGTTCTTTCTATAAATCTGATATTTCAAACTATCTCTTGTTGCTCTTTCTCCAGATCTTCTGTTCTTCAGCTGCCTTGATCAGGTCTTCTCTGAAATCAGGATGCGCGATGCTGATAATGCCTTCTGCTCTTTCCCAAGTGGTCTTGCCTGTCAGGTTTGCGATACCCTGTTCCGTTACCATAAATGGTGCGCTGGTTCTTGGTGTCGTGATGATAGAACCATCTGTGAACTTCGGCAGGATGTTGGAGTGCAGGTTGCCCTGCTTATCCTTTCTGAAGGACTTCATAGTCAGGAAGGACTTACCGCCAGGACATTCGAATGCACCGGTCGCGAAGTCTAACTGACCGCCTGTACCACTGATATGTCTGATACCGGAAGATTCGGAACCGATCTGTCCATACAGGTCCATATTGATACAGCTGTTGATGGATACGAACTTGTGGTGCTGTTTGATCACTGCAGGGTCATTGATGTAAGACATTGGCGCAGTCAGCACGTTGGAGTTCATGTGTAAGAAATCATATAATTCTCTTGTACCATTACAGATACCGAATACGCCCTTACCTCTGTCAATAGCCTTCTTTCTGTCGTTAATCTTACCTGTTTCATACAGCTTCAGATATGCGTTGGATAATAGTTCTGTATGCATACCTAAGTCTTTCAGGTCAGATTCTGCAATCAGGTTACCCAGTGTATCAGGCATACCGCCGATACCCAACTGCAGTGTAATTTCATCTTCTAAGTATGGGAAGATGTGGTTTGCAATGGCAATATCTTCTGCTGTCGCAGGTGCACTTGGAGGTGTTACTGCGATTGGCTGGCTGCATTCTACGATTGCATCAACCTGGGAAATATGAATATGGTCATTTGTCTTACCAAAGATGACTGGCATGGATTCATTAACTTCTACGATGATAATCTTTGCTCTGTCCAGCATTTCCTGCTGTGCACAGTTGGTCAGACCGAAGTTGAAGTTACCGAATCTGTCCATTGGCGCAACGGTAATCATCGCAACGTCTACTTCTGCGTAACCCTTTGTGTAGTATGGACCGCAGTGTCTGAACAGCATTGGTTCGTAGTAAGCTCTGCCCGCATCAACATACTTACGGTCTAAACCGGAGCAGTGCCATAAGTTGTAAGTGAAGGATTCCTGATTTGGGTCCTTTTCTACAACCTGTACAGGTCTCATGGAAATCGCATGACGAACCTTAACGTCCTTTAATTCACCTGCTCTGTCACCTAAAGCGTTGTCCAGCTCGATTGGGAATGTACAAACCTGACTGTAGTCTACCCAGTCGCCATCTTTAACCAGCTTTACTGCTTCTGCAGGTGTCATTAATTTCTGCTGATATTCTTTTGTATAATCCATATCAATCATTCCTTTCTTTGACAAAAAATTATCTATCATGTTTTATTGTACCACAAACACGTAAAATTGTCATAATATTTTAATTTTTCTTTGTTATCCACAATACTTCCGGCGGATTGTTCTTCTGATTCAGCATCTGGCTGTAAACCACGTGGAATACATCAGATGGCAGCATACTTACAAACTCCAGGATAGCTTCCTTTTCTCTGGCGCCTTCTTCGTGACCGCTGTACAGTACAACAGTTACGATGCCGTCAAAAGCTACCAGTTCCAGAGCTTCCTTGATTCCAACCAAAGAATCTTCCATGGTCGTAGTGATGGACTTATCGCCGCCTGGCAGATATCCTAAGTTAAAGATAATGGCAGATGGCGCTCTATCCGGGAATGCGAAGCCTGAGAACTTCTGCATGCCTGTAAAATTGCTCTGACCAAAGCAGACATTTTTGATGTCGTTTTCGCTCATCAGCTTCTTGGATGCATCGATGGCTTCTCTCTGGATATCCAGGGCCAGAATGTCACCATTAGGCCCAACTGCTTTTGCCAGGGACAACGTATCGTTGCCGTTGCCGCAGGTCGCGTCGATGACATAGTCACCTTCTCTCACATACTGCAATGTGATTTCCATTGCCAGTTCCGTTGTTTTTGTTAATACATTCATACTTTAATACCCCAAATTAATTAGTTTTTCTGTCCTTTTAAAGTTCTGAAGCCTTCTACTGCCAGTACGCATGCCAATACGATTAACAGTACTGCCAGTACAACCAGTAATGCCGCCCAGGTATCTCCTGCCATCCATGCAAGGTACTTTGCCTTAATGGTCAGTGCCAGAGAAGAAATCGTTACAACCAGCATGAATACCATTGGAATAAAGAACATCTTATTGTTTCTGCCAATCTTACCCAGCCATGTTGCAACAGCCATCAGACCTAATGCAGCCAGCAGCTGGTTTGCAGCACCGAACAAAGGCCAGATTTTCGCATAGCCAGTCATACCCAGCGCAACACCTGCAACTACAGTAATCACAGTTGCCACCAGCGGCTTCACCAGAAAGCTTCTAATGCCTGTCAAATCCTCCATGGATTCACCTGGCTTCAGCCAGAATTCCTGGAACATATATCTGGCCAGTCTTGTTGCTGTATCTAAAGAGGTCAGGCAGAATGCAGACACTGCAAGGATTAACAATGCATAAATGACATCCTTCGCACCTGCCAGAATTGGCAGGGTTGCACACATTTCGGAAATACCTGTTGCAAATACCGCAGTCGGGGTTGTGATGCCGCCTGGAACGTAACTGTTCCAGATATAACCTACTGCACATAAGGAGACGACAGCAAGACCGCATTCAATCAGCATACCGCCGTATGCGATTGGGCGGGCATCTTTTTCGTTATCCAGTTGTTTTGCTGTTGTACCGGAGCCAACCAGAGAATGGAAACCGGAGATGGCACCACATGCGATGGTAATGAACAGTGCCGGGAATAAAGCGCCTAAAGACACGCCGGAACCGTGAGCTGCGGAGTCAACAAAACCGGTAAATGCCGGAATCTCCAGATTCGCGTTACCAGTTAAACCAGCTCCGAAGATGCCTACTACAGCAACAATCATCATTCCATATAACAGGAAAGAGCTCAGATAATCTCTAGGCTGCAGGAGAATCCATACCGGTGTAACAGATGCTACCGTGATATATACGCCAACGATAATCATCCACACCGGCTGGCTCAGATATAATGGGTGCCAGTGGAGACCGATTGCCATGCAGGCGATGATAGCAAGTACACCGATAACAGATGCAACCAGAAGCGGTGCATTCTTACGATATACAAAGATACCGAAGATAATCGCTACAACAATGAACAGAATGGAGATCATCGCAGTGGATGCGTTTGCGCTGCTTGCTGCAATATCAACAGCACCGGTTGCGTCATATGTAGCCATAAACGTATTGGCAACGATGGATGCAAAAGCAGCAACTACCAAAATCAGTGTCAGATAAGAGAAGATGATGAATAATCTCTTTGCTCTCAGACCCATGGCGCTGGAAATAACCTCACCGATGGACTGTCCCTTGTTTCTAATGGATGCGAACAGCGCACCGAAGTCGTGGGCTGCACCGAAGAAGATACCGCCGACTAAAACCCATAAGAATACGGGAACCCATCCGAATACAGCTGCCTGAATCGGTCCGTTAATCGGGCCTGCACCTGCGATGGATGAGAAGTGATGTCCTAATAATACAGGCGCTTTCGCAGGCACATAGTCCATACCGTCCTGTAACACGTGTGCAGGGGTAACCTGTTTTTCATCGATTCCCCACTGGTTTGCCAGCCACTTACCATAAGTAATGTAACCAATGACGAGGACGGCAACACCGATTAAAAGAATTACAATTGCGTTCATAAATCTTTCCTCCTAAGTTATAACAAATTTTCGTAGTATTTGACGAGATCTCTGGCAGCACTATTTCCAATGACCCTGCCATTTGCAAGGTCCACTGCCACCACTCTCAAATCACAAAATCCCCTGATGGACATCATATAGTCCTTGAAAAACCTGGCCTTCTTTACCGCCTTTGCCGCGTCTGGCATAATCCCCTTCTCACAAAGAAAAATACAGTCTACATGAGTGGACATATGATCCTTCTCCATGGTTTTTCCGCCTTTGCGGACAAGGTTCGGTTCGATGTATTCCTTCAGCTGTTTCCTGAAACCATCGACGTCTCCAGCTTCCAGGAAATCCACAGTTTTGAAGAAGACATGTTCAAAATTCAATGCACGCCACAGCTCTGCCTTTTTTACCAGCACGTATTTGGCATTGGTGATATTGCAGAATCCGTAAGCATCGTAGTATGTATCTTCAATACGGTAGTTTTCCATGATATCGTGGCTCTGACGATAAGCCGGCAAAAGTTTTTCTTTGAAAAAATCCATTCCCTTTCCCCTCGTTAAATAATAATTCCTTCCAGGTGATCACATTCGTGTTGAATAATCTGCGCGATCCAGCCGGAGAATTTTTGTCTTTGTTTTTGGAACTGCATGTCTTCGTACTCCACTTCGATTTCTTCGTAGCGGGTGGTCTTGCGCTGACCGATCAAAGACAGGCAGCCCTCTTCTGTTTCGTATGGGCCCTTCCTGCTGACGATGACCGGATTAAACATGGCCATGTTCATAAATCCCATATTCACCGCGATGATGCGCTTGCTGATGCCAATCATATTGGCAGCCATACCGACACAGGCCTCTTCGTTATGTTTCAGCGTTTCCAGCAGGTCGAAGGCAATCTGCTTGTCTTCCGGCGTTGCCGGAACAGACGGTTTTGCCAGAAAGGTCACGTCTCTCATAATAGGTCTGATCATAATTACCTACCTCTTTTCTGCAGAAGGCAGATGCATTCTGTATGTTTGGTAAAAGGGAAATTGTCAAAAGCCTTCACGTACTTGATGTCGTAGTTCAGGTACTTAAACTGCAGCAGGTTCATAGCCAGGGTCTTCGGATTGCAGGAAATGTAGACGATCTGGTCTACGCCGTAACCTGCGATTTTCTCTACCGCATCCATGGACATCCCTACTCTCGGCGGGTCTACCACGATAACTTCCGGTTTTTCGTTTACCGTTTGCAGTACCTTGAACACGTCGCCTGCGATGAATTCGCAATTGTCCAGGTTATTCAGCTTAGCGTTTTCCTTTGCTGCTTCGACAGCTTCTTCCACCAGTTCTACGCCAACTACGTTTTTTGCTTTTAACGCCAGTACCTGGCTGATGGTGCCCGTTCCGCAATACAGGTCAAAGGCCATCTTGCCATCAAAGTCATCAATCAGCGCCAGTGCTTCGCTGTATAAGCGTTCCACCGCTTCCACGCTGGTCTGGAAGAATGAAAAAGCGCTGACCTTGAACTTCAGTCCCAGAATTTCTTCCATATAGTAGTCACGGCCGTAAAGGATCTTTACCTCTTCCGGTGTCACTTTGTCAGCGATGTTGTCGTTTAAGGTTCTCAGCACGCCGATGACGTTGTTATCCAGCGGCAGTGCCAGAAGACCATCTGTGAAAGCCTGTTCGTCAAAACCTTCTTCTCTGGTCGTTACGATGTTGACGAGAAGCTCCTTTGTACGGATACCCTTACGGATAATCAGGTTACGGAGCAAACCTTTGTGGCTCTTCTTATGGTAATGGGAATAGCCCTTTTCCATGGCAAAATCCAGGGTGTAGCGAAGGATTTTGTTGTAATCCTCGTCAACCAGCTGGCACTGATCTACCGTCACGATGGACATGTAGTTTTTCTTCTTATGCATGCCCAGACAGGTAGGACCGTCTTTGACCATATCGCCAAAGGTGTATTCCATCTTATTTCTATATCTGTATCTGTGTTCGTCCGGGCAGCCTTCGATGCCATCGAAAACCTCAGGCCAAACGCCTCTTTCCTTCAGAAGGCCTTTGACTTCACCTTCTTTGTTAGCAAGCTGGTCTTCGTAGGATACGCCCTGGTACACGCAACCGCCACAGAATTCGTCGTGGACGCAAGTCTTAAAATCTTCCATATTTATCATAAAACTCCTTCTTATATTCTAAGAATCTGTCTTCCTCGATGGCTGTTCTGATGTTTTCCATCATCTTCAGCAGGAAGTGGATGTTGTGGTTGGTCAGCAGCATATGAGAAAGCAGTTCGTCGGCTTTGAAGAGGTGTCTCAGGTAAGCCTTGGAATAGTTTCTGCATGTGTAGCAGTCGCATTCCGGATCCAGCGGCGTAAAGTCCTTCTCATACTTCTTGTTTTTGATGTTGACTCTGCCGTGGCTGGTTGTACAAAGCCCGTGTCTTGCGATTCTGGTCGGCAGCACGCAGTCGAACATATCGATGCCCCGCTCGACGCCTTCGAACAGGTAGTCCGGGCTGCCTACGCCCATAAGATATCTTGCCTTGTCTTCCGGCAGATAATCTACACAGTCATCCAGCACGTCCAGCATGATTTCCTTCGGTTCCCCTACGGATAATCCGCCAATAGCGTAGCCTGGTAAATCCAGCTCTACGATTTCTTCCGCACTCTGCTTACGCAGGTCCTTGTACATGCCCCCCTGCATGATGCCGAAGAGGGACTGTTTTTCGATGTTTGTATGTGCTTCCTTGCAGCGCTTCAGCCATCTGGTCGTTCTTTCCAAGGAATCCTTGACGTATCTTCTGTCAGCCGGCCAAGGAATACATTCATCAAAGGCCATCATGATGTCGGAGCCCAGTGCATTCTGGATTTCCATAGCCTTTTCCGGCGTCAGGATGTGTCTGGAGCCGTCGATATGGCTCTGGAACTTCACCCCTTCTTCGGTGATCTTTCTCATCTTGCCTAAGGAGAATACCTGGAATCCGCCGCTGTCTGTTAAGATGGCTCTGTCCCAGTTCATAAACTTGTGGAGACCGCCTGCTTCTTTGATCAGCTCGTGGCCAGGTCTCAGGTACAGATGATATGTGTTGGACAGGATGATGTTAGCCCCCATCTCCTTCACCTGTTCCGGTCTCATGGCTTTTACAGTAGCCTGGGTGCCTACCGGCATGAAAACCGGTGTCTGAATGTCGCCGTGAGGTGTGTGCACCACGCCGCGACGGGCCTTGGTTCTTGTGTCTTTCTTTATCAGTTCATAAGTAACCGCATGTTTCATGTGATTGCTTCCTTTCTACGTTGTTTTGTGTTGGTTTGTAACCAATTTATTATACACTTAAAATGAGAAAAACTCAACCATTAACATAGCTCTATGGCGGTTGAAGACATCTCGGGGATTTGCGATTCATTTCAATAAGCTGTATCCAGCTATAAGAGACTTTTCGAGTGAATTTTGACTATACCGTATCACATTCAGTAATATAATCTGTTACGAGCAGTTTTCTTGTGCATTTGTTACAATCATACGATATACGAAAAAAGGTCTTTGGCTGAAGTTGTGATGGAGTTTCATCAAACTTCCCAAAGACCTTGAGTATGTCGTCTATGATTGTCAAATGCACAAGCTTTCTGTGAGTGACAGATTGAGGTTATTGAATCATCATCGCATCCCCGTAACTAAAGAACCGGTACTTCTCTTCCACCGCAATCTCGTATGCCTTCAGGATTTCTTCCCGGTCGTACAACGCGGAAATCAGCATCAGCAATGTAGATTTTGGCAGATGGAAGTTGGTAATCAAAGCTTCCACGATTTTGAACTTATAGCCCGGATAGATGAAAATGCCTGTGCTGTCTGCACCGGACTTCACCAGGTATTTACCGGATGCTTCATCTAAGTATGCTGCACTTTCCAGGGTTCTGGTAGAAGTTGTGCCTACGGAAACAATGCGTCCGCCGGACAGAATCGTGTCGTTGATTACCGCAGCAGTATCCGCATCGATGAAGTATTCTTCGAAATGCATGTGGTGGTCTTCCACGTTTTCGCATTTTACAGGTCTGAAAGTGCCGATACCTACGTGAAGTGTCACATAAGCCAGCTTGACGCCCTTTGCCTGCGCCTGTTCCAAAAGTTCCTCTGTGAAGTGCAGGCCTGCAGTCGGTGCAGCAACAGATCCTTCTTCCTTACAGTACACGGTCTGGTACATATCCTTATCTTCTAATGTGCTTTCACGTTCGATGTATGGCGGCAGCGGCATCTTACCCAGCTCTTCCAGGCGTTCCATGAAGATACCTTCGTATTCGAACTCCACAATACGGGTGCCGTCTTCGCCATAGTCTAAAATATGCGCTACAAAGTTTTCTCCAAAGGCTACGGAGTCTCCCGGTTTCAGTCTTCTACCTGGTCTCACCATGGTCTCCCACTTGTCGCCCTCGAGGCGCTTAATCAGCAGAAATTCAACCTTTGCACCGGTTCCAACCTTCTCACCGAAGAGTCTTGCCGGTAGAACCTTGGAGTTATTCAGCACCAGACAGTCCCCTTCGTGAAGATAATCCAAGACGTCGTAAAAACGTTTATGGTCAACCGACTTTTCTTCCATGTCCAGCACCATCAAACGGCAGATATCACGCTTTTCTGACGGGCGCTGGGCAATCAAATCTTCCGGTAAAGTATAATCAAATTCGTCAATTCTCATGTATTATTCTCCTTTATACGACAAAATGCAACCAAATCAGAGATTTGGGCATTTTTAGCATAAACTCTGCCTAGCCGCTCCTTCGTGCGCGGGTCAGAGTGTTATTTCTAATTTCTGTTGTTCTTCCGAACGATCGGCCTTCTCCTCATCACCCGGGAAATCAAGACCCATATGATGATAGCCTAACTTTGACACCATTCTGCCCTTCTGGGTACGATATAACAATCCTGACTGAATCAGATACGGCTCGTAGGCATCCTCAATAGTAACGCGTTCTTCGCCAATGGAAGCCGCGATGGTATCGATACCTACAGGACCGCCGTTAAATCTGTGGATGATAGACTCCAGGATTTCTCTGTCCAGGCGTTCCAGTCCCAGCTCATCGATACCCAGCGCCTTCAGACCTAACTTGGTTACCTCCGGTGTGATCACGCCGTCGTGACGCACCTGGGAAAAGTCACGGATTCGTTTCAGCAGTCTGTTGGCAACACGGGGTGTGCCGCGGGAACACTTTGCCATCTCCATGAGGGAGGCATCGTCGCACTGCACGCCGAGAAGACCGGCAGAACGGCCGATAATATGGGATAATTCATCGTAATCATATAACTCAAACTTGCTGATAACGCCGAAACGGTCACGAAGCGGAGCAGATAAACTGCCGGCTCTGGTCGTCGCACCAATCAGAGTAAACTTTGCGATGTCCAGTCTGATAGAACGTGCGGACGGCCCCTTGCCTATAATAATATCCAGAGCATAGTCTTCCATGGCGGAATACAGCACTTCTTCCACGGAACGGTTGAGACGATGGATTTCATCGATAAACAAAACGTCGTTTTCATTGAGATTGGTCAAAATGGCCGCCAAATCTCCCGCTCTTTCAATGGCAGGTCCGGAAGTGATCTTAATGTCTACCCCCAGCTCGTTGGCGATAATACCAGCCAGGGTCGTCTTTCCCAGTCCCGGCGGACCGTAGAACAGCACATGATCCAGTGGCTCACCGCGAAGCTTCGCCGCCTCGATAAAGATCTTTAGGTTTTCCTTTACATTCTTCTGTCCGATGAAGTCGTCCAGTTTCTGGGGACGCAGAGTCGTCTCCTGTCGTTCCTCCATGGGACTTACCGCCGCGGACTGTGTAATTCTTTCTTCAAACATAATCTATCCTCTAAAACAAATTCTTCAATGCCTGCTTGATATATTCCTCGCAGGTCAGGCTGTCGTCGGCCACCTTGCCGATGGCACCTGCAGCCTCGTTCTTGCTGTATCCGAGAGCCATCAAAGCAGCCACGGCTTCGCTGCGTTCGTCTCCTGTTACAACCGGAGCCACGTCACCGAAGGACACGGCGTTGGCATCAAAACTTCCAACCTTATCCTTCAATTCCAAAATAATGCGTTCGGCCGTCTTCTTTCCAACACCATTGGCCTTGGAAATGGACTTGGCATCTCCCATGGCGATGGCGCTCTTCAGTTCTGCCGGCGGCAATGCGCTCATGATAGACATGCCGGCCTTGGCACCGACGCCGTTGACGGTAATCAGAAGTTCGAACAGCTCCAGGCTCTCTCTGTCAGAGAAGCCGTAAAGGCTGACATCGTCCTCTTTGACAATCATGGAAGTAAAGACTTTGACTTCTTCCCCTTCCAGCTTCTTATACAGCGGAGAGTTTGCCGGTATGTGTATTTCGAATCCCAGGCCGGATGCCGATTCCACGATAACCTCGCCGTTAAGGCCGGGATGAAAAATGCCTTTGATAAATCGTATCATAATCTCTTCCTCTTATTTTCCTAAGATTTTCCGCACACGGTTTCCTGCCGCATGACCGTGGCAGATGGCTGCCGCAACGGCATCGGCCGTATCGTCCGGTTTCGGCACTTCGCTCAGGTTGAGAATGGCCTTTACCATGGCCTGTACCTGTTTCTTGTCCGCACGACCGTAGCCAACCAGTGCCTGCTTAATCTGCAGCGGCGTATACTCGTTGATTTCCAGTCCACCATTGACACAGGCAAGAACCGCTACGCCTCTGGCCTGTCCAACCATGATAGCCGTCTTGGCGTTGTTATTGAAGAACAGTTCTTCGATAGATGCCGCCTCCGGCTTGTACTGCTGAATCACCGCGCTCAGCTCCGTATATAGATGCTGCAGACGATATGGCATCTCCATCTTCGCATCAGTGGTGATGGCACCATAGTCTACAACAGAAAAATGATTCCCTTTTAAATCCAGGACCCCCCATCCCAAGATGGCATATCCGGGGTCGATTCCCAAAATCCGCATTGCTGTTTCCTTACTTTCCTGCCAGCCGCCGTCAATGCCGGCCGCCGGTCATAATCGTTAATAGTATAGCATAAGAACATTTGTTTGTCTACTTTCGAGAAACTTTTTTTATACTTTTAATTCGTTAAGGTTCGTGGTATAATTATGCTGTGACGGTGCATATTCGGCATCGCAACATTAGTGCATAGGTTTACAAGATAGGAGATGTAGCATGCGTTACTCGAGACAAAACAAAATTTTAGAACTCATTGCAAACAATGAGATTGAAACCCAGGATAAACTGGCTGCCCTACTGAAAAACGAAGGCTTTGAAGTCACTCAGGCAACCATTTCCCGCGACATTAAAGAATTACAGTTAATTAAAGTTCTTGCAGCATCCGGAAAGTATAAATACGCCGTAAGTACCCATCAGGATACACCAATTTCGGATCGATTTATTAAGATTTTCAGAGAAACCATCACATCTTTCGCTTCTGCACAGAATCTTATCGTAATCAAGACACTTTCAGGATGCGGCCCTGCTGCCGGTGAAGCCATCGACTGCATCGGGCTGCCACACGTAGTTGGATCCATTGCCGGAGACAACACCCTGCTGTTAATCGTGGATCACGAAGACAATGTAGAAGAAATCCTATCTATTTTTAATGATATGTTAATTATGAGGTCTAAAGGATTATGATCAATCACATCAGTATTCGCAATTTTGCAATTATCGAGAATACAGAGATTGATTTTGAAGAAGGTCTGAACATCATTACCGGTGAAACAGGCAGCGGTAAATCCATCGTAATCGAAGCAATCAGCCTTGCTCTTGGCAGCAGGGCTGATTCTACATTTGTACGCCATGGAGAAAAAAAGGCGATTGTCCAGCTGGCAGGCGAACTGGATGGCGAAGAAATCATCATCACCAGAGAAGTCTCCGCTGCAGGCAAGAACCTTTGTAAACTGAACGGACAGCTGGTAACACTAGGTGAGCTGACGGAAACCTGCCGCCGCCTGGCTGATATTCACGGCCAGTACGACAATCAGTCTCTATTAAATCCGGACAATCACATCCGTCTGGTAGACAGTTATCATGAGGAAGAGATCCGCCCTGTGCGGATTGCTTTTGATGCCAGTTTTGCTGCTTACGGTGAAATCCGTACAAAGTGGAGAAACCTACTGGCCCTGGAATCTGACAACCAGAGAAAACTGGACTTTTACCGCTACGAAAAAGCGGAAATCGATGCTGCAGATCTGAAACCAGGCGAAGACGAGACATTGGAAGAACGCATATCCATCCTGCAGAACAGCGAGAAAATCTTTGGCGGTATCGAAACGGCATACAGCTGTCTGCGTGACGGTTCTGCAAGTGCCCTGACTAACTTAGGAAACGGTCTTCACGCCCTGCAGGACATCAGCGCCTATTCCAAGGAGATTGCTGAGATGACGGAGGAGTTTGCCGATATGTACTATCGACTGGAAGACATCTCCTCATCCCTGCGTGACATTAGAGAAAGCATCACCTTCTCCCCTGACGAACTGGATACGGCTATCTCCCGTCTGGATCAGATTGAAAAACTGAAGAAGAAATACGGTGGTTCCATCGAAGAAATCCTCACCTACTGCGACAAGATTACGCTGGAACTGGAACAGATAGAAAACTACGATGACGTGAAGGCTGCATTGGAAAGAGACCTGAACGCCGCCCACGCGGATCTGCAGGAAAAGGCGGCTGCCCTCACCTCTGTGCGTAAGGACTCTGCTTCTGCGCTTTCTGCAGCTATTGAGGCTGAACTTCACGACCTGAACTTCGGCAACGCGGAACTTTCCATTCGTTTTGAAGTACCGGAAACCATCGGCGCTGACGGTAACGACCTGGTTGAGATTTTCATTTCCACCAACAAAGGCGAACCGCTGAAGCCCCTGGTCAGAATCGCTTCCGGCGGTGAAGTTTCCAGAATCATGCTGGCTATCAAAAACATTACCGGTACATATGACCGGATTCCAACTATGATCTTTGACGAAATAGACGCCGGCATCAGTGGTATTACAGCCAGCATCGTAGGCAGAAAACTGCGTGAAATCGCAGAGAACCATCAGGTCATCTGTATCACACACCTGCCGCAGATTGCTGCCTGTGGTGATGCCAACTACCGCATCCACAAAGAATCTGACGACGACAGCACCTACACCCATGTAGACCGGCTGTCCGAATCCGAGGTTGTAGATGAAATCGCAAGACTTCTCGGCGGAGAAACCATCACTGAGACTACACGACTCAGCGCACGCGAGCTGATGGCCTCCGTGAAATAACATTATGCATAACTGACAAAAGCTGACTCCACATACGGGGTCAGCTTTTCTAATTGTCAGAAAAATCTTTTTTTATCATGCGACAAAACCGGAGAAAAATCGACAAAAACTTTCACACAGCAAAGGATTTGTCCACAACGCGTAAACCCCTAAATTTAGAGGTTTTGGGGCATTCTTCACAAAAAAATCAAAATCGTATACAATTCTACAATTTTTTTCAACAATTTTATGTGGATAACTTTATAGCCAAAAAACGTTGAAATTTCAATATGGCCATATTTCCTTGTCTTTGTCAAGGGGAAAGTTATCCACATATTTGCACAAGTTTTGCACAAGTGGATAACCCTACCATTAAATGGAAGAGAAATATGCTCACATATGCATAAACATTTCCTCACACAGAAGAGACACTGGGATTTCCAACATGGTTCTGCATCCCGTTTCGCCTTTTTGCCCCATTTTGCACACCGCTCTGGCGTAGGCGACAAGCACACCGGCCGTAAACTTCGGATTGGATGACAGGTCTAATTGGAAGGATCCAGCTGCTTCTTTCCCTGTTCCAATCACCGTACCACCGTGAGGAAAACCTCTGTGTTCCGCATCCATTTTTTCCTGGGAAATATAGTGGACCGTGGTTTCGTAGCCTGTAAAATAGTCAGGCATATTCTCGATTTCATATGTAATGCGATTTTTGTCTGCTCCCTCTTCTGCAACTACAAAACACTCCCTGCGATGCATCTTCTCTGGCTTCATATCTTCGGCTTCTGCCAGACCGGACTTCACCGCCTCTATCGCATGTTCCAGCGGTACCGTGTACTGTCTGGCATCTTTGACGCCTTTGATACGCCGTATGGCATCGGAATGCCCCTGGCTGATGCCCCTGCCCCAAAAGGTAAAGACATCTGCATCGGGCAGGAGTGCGGTAAGCATCGCCCGCATCATGGAAAACAGACCAGGATCCCAGCCACAGGAAATCAGCGCCAGCCTGCCCCCTTCTCTTGCAGCCTGATCTACAGCAGCGTAATGCTGCGGAATCTGCTGATGATGATCGAAAGAATCTATCACGTTATACAGCCTCGCAAACTGCGGTGTCTGCACCGGTAAATCCGTTGCACTGCCCCCGCAAAGAATCAGCAGGTCGAGGTCTTCTCCTTCAGAAAGGACATCTACCGACTTATATAACGGATGCACCAGTGTCCTTCGTGAATAAATCCCTGTAAGCTCCATATCCGGCTGTTTACACACCGCTTTTTCTACGCCCTTTCCCAGGTTCCCGTAGCCTAAGATTCCAATTTTGATTTTCTCCATGCTTTCCTCCTTCTTCCTACCTCAAAGTATATGCAGGCAACAAAGAAAGAAGCTATAGAATTTTGGGACTTCATATGCTTTGTATCCAAAGACGTAGTTCGGCGAAAACATGAATATTAGGACATTTCACCGAAACTACAATGGCATAAAAAATCCCGACCGCATCCAGCAGCCGGGATTTCATCAATTCTGTTTATTCAGTTGCCTTCACAACATCAGGCAGTCTGTCTGCCATCATGTTCATCAGTGCATCTGCACATGGTAATTCATCTACCATCTTTGCATCTGCAGCAACAACGAACTTAGGATCAACCGGTGATAATACGCCACCCAGAATTTCATCGATTTCTGCGTACTTGTACAGTGGCAGAACATCGTCCATTTCATCAGAAATGTCAGCTTCTTCATCGAATCCGAAGTCTTCTTCGTATACATTGGCGATTTCACAGGCAACTTCCCAGTTATTGAAATCTACGTCTTCTTCTACAACAGCTTCTACTGCCATCAGTCTTCTTTCTGTATTGGTGTAAGTACCGTTGGCACAGATTGCACCGGTACCTGGTAAGAATACATCAGCCTTTGCTGCTGTTTCTGTCATGTAGATATCACAAACTGCTAAGAATTCCAGTCCGGACAGGTCATAAGCGGCAGGATCTTCACCGAAGATTAACAGACCCTTTACGCCTTCCAGTGCTTCAGCACCAGCTGTAATGCCTAAGTCAACCAGACCCTGAGAGTTGTTCTTTGCCTTAACTTCTAAGATACCGTTTCTTGGACCGCCGATGTGGCCGGATAATAATGCGATATCAGCCAGTAAGGTTGCAGCTTCTACGGACAGAACATTCTGCTGGAATACAATCATTACCTTCTTTGCGTTACCATAAAGTTCAGCAACCGCCTTCATTTCTTCGCATACTTCCACATCTGCAACAGAAGCAGCAAATGCATCAAAGCCTTCTACCGCAGAAGTCTTACCCATGTCGATCAGAGCCTTCGCCATACCCTTCAGGAATGCTGTGCTGTTTTCTGTGCAAACCATCTTTTCTGCAAAGTCAAATGCGTCACATGCACCATCTGTATTGATGACAACAACCTTTGCACCGTTCTTTGCAGCCTGCTTGATCTTATTCCAGATGACAGGATTGTTCTTCTTGATGAAGCCAGGAACCAGAATCACTTCTGTGGACAGCAGTTCGTCAATTGTATTTGGAGAAGCATCAACGCCCAGAACATCTGCAAGCGCATTCTGTCTGTTGTTGAAGGAGAATACCTTTGCACCCATAACCTGTGCCAGGCTCTTCATCACATACATTTCTTCGTTGGTGTATCTGTCGGAAATTGCAACAGCGATGGCGTCTCTGCCGTTTCTCACCTTTACAGCTTCCATCTTCTTTGCAACCATGACAACAGCTTCATGATAATCAGTCAGTCTGAAGTCTTCTCCATCCTTAATCTTAGGATCTACTTCCTTGCCTTCTAATACGGAGATATCAAAGCCCCATTTGCCCTTACCACAGCAAATGCCTTCGTTGACAACGCCTTCCTTATCAGGGTTAGCCTTAATCAGCATATCACCGTAGTTTTCGATTTCTAAGGAGCAGCCAACGGAACAGTAGGAACATGTCGTGCCGGTTACTGCTGTTTCCAGCGGAACTTCCTTCTGTACAGTCTGTCTTTCCTGCAGTGCGCCTACCGGACAAACGCTGACACACTGACCGCAGGATTCGCAACCGGATTCAGCCAGCGGCTTTTCCAGGTTTGGTTTTACCACAGTATCAAAGCCTCTGTTTACCAGACCCAGCGCGCCTACGCCCATGACTTCGTCACAGACTCTCACGCAAAGACCGCAAAGGATACACTTGTTCGGATCTCTTACGATAAACGGATGATCGTCGACGAATTCCACCATGTTCTTATCGCCTTCGAATCTTTCCGGCTCAACATCATACTGGTTCGCATAATCGATCAGCTTACATTCAAAGTAGTCGTGGCAACCGCATTCCAGACATCTGGAAGATTCCCGTACTGCCTGTTCATCAGTCAGACCATCGTAAACAACTTCGGAGAAGTTGTCTTTTCTTTCTGCCGCAGTCAGCTGATCTGCCTTTTCTCTGCACAGTCTTTCTCTGTCTTCGAATGTCTTTTCTGTTACATCTGTTCTTTCTACGTAATATGGCGCTTCGTAGCTTACGGCTTCGCCATTTAAGTAAGAATCGATTACAATCGCAGCCTTATTTGCATCTGCAATGGCTTCTACTGCAATGGAAATCTTGTCATTACCGCAGTCACCGCCGGCAAATACGCCAGGGATGCTGGTCATGAATGTATTTTCATCGTATGCGATTGCATTCTTCTTTGTCTTTTCTAAATCAAATGGTGTTGCATCTACTGCCTGACCGATTGCCAGAATTACAGTATCTACATCCAGTACTTCTGTCTTACCTTCTACAGCAACAGGTTTTCTTCTGCCGGAAGCATCCGGTTCACCCAGTTCCATTACCTGCAGTACCACCTGTCTTACGTGACCGTTTTCGTCCTTCACGAATTCTAAAGGATTTGTCAGGTTCTTAAAGATAACGCCTTCTTCTTCGCCTTCTTCGATTTCCAGTCTGTCAGCAGGCATTTCATCCTTTGTTCTTCTGTAGATGTTGTATACTTCCTTTGCGCCTAATCTTACAGCAGTTCTGCAAGCGTCCATCGCAGTGTTACCACCACCAACGATAGCAACCTTTTCACCGAAGTCGATATATTCGTTTCTAACAACTTTTCTCAGGAAGTCGATACCGCCGATGACACCATCTGCATCTTCGCCAGGACAGCCAACGCCTGTGGATACCCATGCACCAATAGCCAGAAGAACAGCATCAAAGTCGCCCTGAATGGTTTCAAAGCTGATGTCTTCGCCAATCTTTGTGTTTGGAACCAGTTCAACACCCATCGCTTCAATTACTGCAATTTCTGCATCCAGCACTTCCTTTGGCAGTCTGTACTCAGGAATACCGTATCTCAGCATACCGCCCAGCTTTGGCATTGCATCAAAGATGGTAATGTCGTGGCCCATCTGTCTTAAGAAATATGCAGCAGACAGACCCATAGGACCACCACCGATGATTGCAACAGACTTGCCTGTTTCTTCATCGATTTCAGGAATGAACTGCTGATCAGACATCATGTCAGTATCTGCTAAGAATCTCTTGATTGCAGCGATGCTGATTGGTTCGTCTACCAGTCCTCTTCTGCAGGCATCTTCACAAGGGTGTGGACATACGCGGCCGATGGATGCAGGCAGCGGAATCCTATCCTTTACCAGTTCATGAGCCAGCTCAAACTCGCCGTTTGCTACCAGACCTACATAGCCCTGGCAGTCTGTGCCTGCAGGACATGCCTTGACACAAGGTGCCTTACAGTCGCCGTTATGATTGGAAATCAGCAGTTCCAGGTTTGTTTTTCTGGATTCTACGACTCTGTCTGTGTTGGTCATAACAACCATGCCCGGTGCGATTTCTGTTGCACAGGCCTTACATAATTTAGGGTTTCCTTCAACTTCTACAACGCAAAGTCCACAGGAACCATAGATTTCTGTTCTTTCATCAAAGCAAAGAGTCGGAATGAAGATATCATTCTCTCTGGCTACTTCTAAAATGGTCTGACCAGGAAGGCCCAATACTTCTTTGCCGTCAATATTCAATCTGAATTTTTTCATCGTATTCTCCCTCCCTATTTCTTGACAATCGCACCAAACTTACATGTTTCTAAGCACTTGCCGCACTTAATGCACTTTTCTTTGTCGATGACGTGCTGGCCCTTCACTTCTCCGCTGATTGCGCCGACAGGACACTTTCTGGAGCATGCGGTACAGCCTACGCACTTGTCTGTAATTTCATAGCTGATCAGCTCCTTACAGGATTTTGCAGTGCATGTATGGTTGTAAATATGGTCTTCGTATTCGTTTCTGAAATATCTGATGGTTGTCAGTACAGGGTTTGGTGCTGTCTGTCCCAGGCCGCACATGGAGCCGTCTTTGATCTTTGCTGCCAGTTCTTCCAGCAGTTCGATATCGCCGTCCTGGCCTTCTCCGCGGGTGATTCTTTCCAGGATTTCCAGCATTCTCTTGGTACCGATTCTGCAGTAGTTACACTTGCCGCAGGATTCCTTTCTGGTGAAATCCAGGAAGTATCTTGCCATGTCTACCATGCAGGTGTCTTCGTCCATAACGATCATACCGCCGGAACCTACGATGGCACCGGTCTTGTTGATGTCTTCGTATGTAACAGGTGTTTCGATCAGGTCTGCAGGGATACAGCCGCCGGACGGGCCACCCATCTGTACAGCCTTAAACTGCTTATCCTGCTTGATACCGCCGCCGATGCCGAAGATTACATCTTTCAGAGCCAGACCCATAGGAACTTCAACCAGGCCGCCCTTCTTAATCTTGCCGGCCAGCGCGAATACCTTGGTACCCTTGGACTGCTGGGTTCCCATCGCGCCAAATGCAGCACCGCCGTTATTGATAATCCATGCAACGTTTGCAAAGGTTTCTACGTTGTTGATGTTTGTAGGCTGCTGCCAGTAGCCCTTTGCTGCAGGGAATGGAGGCTTCAGTCTAGGCATGCCTCTTTCGCCTTCCAGGGATGCAATCAGCGCAGTTTCTTCCCCGCACACGAAAGCACCTGCACCGGCTTTGATTCTAAGATCAAAGTCATAGCCGCTACCAAAGATGTCCTTTCCTAAGAAGCCTTTTTCTCTTGCCTGTGCCATGGCGATTTCCAGTCTCTTGATTGCCAGTGGATATTCAGCACGGCAATAGATTACGCCTTCTGTAGCGCCCATGGCAAAACCGCCGATGATCATACCTTCGATTAGGGAGTGTGGGTCACCTTCCAGGACGGATCTGTCCATGAATGCGCCCGGGTCGCCCTCGTCGGCATTACATACGATATATTTATTCTTACCAGGGTTTCCTTTTGCGGCATTCCACTTAAACCATGTAGGGAAGCCTGCGCCGCCACGGCCTCTCAGACCGGAAACCTTGATTTCTTCTATAACTTCGTCCTGAGTCATGGATGTTACAACCCTTTGGGTTGCTTCGTATCCGCCCACGGCCAGGTATTCTTCGATTTTTTCCGGATTGATTAAACCGCAGTGTCTAAGAACGACTCTCTGCTGTTTATCCAGGAATTGCTGGTCTTCTGGTGCGATGGCATATTCTTCTACCACCTTGCCGCCAACCAGATGTTCTTCTACGATTCTTTCTACTCTGTCAGGCTGTACCTTGACGTATCTGGTCATGTCGCCATTGTCTTCATAGACGTCAACGATTGGTTCCAGATAGCAGGTGCCTACGCAGCCTGTGAAGTCGATTTCTACGTTTACGCCTTTTGCGGCGATCTGTGCCTCAAACTCTGCCTGGGTCTTCTTTGCACCTGTAGCGATACCACAGCTGCCCTGTCCGATTATTACCTTCATTCTGTGCACCCCCTAAGCTCTTTCTCTGATTTCAGCCAGGATCTGAACGACTTTGTCCTTTGTCAGGTTGCCATAAGTCTCATCTCCGTCAGCACTCTGAATCATCATAACTGGCGCCAGGGAACAACATCCCAGACAGGCTACATTATTCAAAGTAAACAGGCCGTCCTCTGTTGTCTCACCATCCTGAATACCTAAGTATTCGCATACTGCTTCTTCAATTATTTCAGAACCATTTACATGACAGGCTGTACCCTGACACAGCATAATCAGATACTTGCCGATTGGCTGTAATCTGAACTGTGCATAGAAAGTAGCCACGCCATAAATCTTCGCAGGCTTGATGCCTGTCGCCTCTGAAATATGGTTGATCGTGTCAATGGATAAATAACCGTAAATGTCCTGTGCCTTCTGTAAAATTGTAATCAGGCTTCCAGGAACCTTTGCGTACTTCTCTAAAACAGGTTCCAGTTCCTTGAACTGTTCTTTGTTCTGAGTGCCGCAGCAGCAACATTTTTCACTCATGTCTGTCTCCTCCTGCTCTCCTTTTTTATCCCAAACGGGTTATTCACTCTTGTTGTACCGGCCGAAACCTATACCATTTCATTATACGAATTTTCTGACATAAAATCAATGATTTTACACCAATTAAAAATTTAACAAAGTAAAGCATTCGCGTACAAAAAAGAAGCCATTCTCAGGCTTCTTTCTATACATTTATTGTTCTTTTTTCTTTATATTCCGGCAATAAACATCTCAAGGGCCAGCTGCGGCTCCAGCACACCGGTCTTGATATTGCGATCAACCTCATAGATAGAGGACAGAATGGACTTCAGTTTCTCCACGGAGTAGCGGTTGGCATAAGGCAGCATCTTCTTAATACGAAACTCACTGCCGCCCAGCTTCTTGTGGATTGCCCCAAGGTCAAGCCCCTCTTC
This sequence comes from Bacillota bacterium, assembly GCA_017522185.1. Taxonomy (GTDB): domain Bacteria; phylum Bacillota; class Clostridia; order Peptostreptococcales; family Anaerovoracaceae; genus Senimuribacter. The sequence continues at coordinate 274,099 of JAFWZZ010000029.1, forward strand.
CCGCATCTGTTTCACAGACAGCATCATCTCAAACTGGCTGACGATGGCGCCGATGATGGAAAATGCATCGCTTCCGCCATGGAGCATATTGTATAGAATGGAAAAAGCCTTCTCCTTCTGGTTGTTACTGATGCCGTCCAGCATATCGAAGACAAAGGTATCCATGTCTCCGCTGACGGTTTCCATAATATCTTTTTCCGTCACGCGGATGCCGTCACTGTGGGCGATGATCTTCTGGATATCGTTGGCGAAGTGAAAAAGTCTGTAATCACTCTCTTTGTGGTAATACCCGGTTGCATCGATCAAAGCGTTCACGCCGCCTGGCGTAATATCAATGCCTGCGGCCTGAAACCGCTTGCGGGCAAAGGATACCAGATCCGGCTTATCAATTGGTGCAAAGTCATAGACCTGTCCCAGTTTCTTCAGCGCCGAAGTAAGTACTGCCGAAGCCTTGATTTCTTCTGCAGAGAAAATGAGTATCGTGCTGTCATTGCTGTTCTGCAGGTAATCTGCCAGCTCTTTGATTTCATCTTTGCTGTATCCCCGCGGGCTGTCGCCGGAAAGGGGCTTGAAATCCCGCACCCAGACCACACGGCGCTCGGAGAACATGGTAAAGGTTTCCGCTGCCTCTATCACCTGACTGCAGCTGGCATCATCGTCCAGCAGCTGGTAGTCCATGGATTTTACTGCCGGATTTACATACTTCTTTACCAGCGTTTCCACGGCCCATTTCACCAGATACTGTTCTACGCCGTGCATCAGAATGACCTTCTCTATATTTCCTGTTTTCAGATTCTCGGAAAACACCTTGAAACTGTGTTTTACCGCTGCTTTTCTGTACATACCGAAATAATTCCTTTTCTGTTGATAATCCCGACTGCCCCGTCCAGGTCAGTCCTAAATACCATTATACCTTTTTGCTCCAGTTTTTCAATGACTATCTCCGAAGGGTGTCCGTAATTGTTCCGTCCAACGCTGATGACCGCAACCTTGGGCTGCACCGCGTTCAGGAAAGCATCGCTGGTGCTGTAGGGGCTGCCGTGGTGTGCGATTTTCAAAATATCTGCCTGTAATTTGTCAGTGTCACGGTATGCCTTCAGAAGCATTTCTTCCCCTTCTTCTGTAATATCCCCTGTGACCAGGGTTTTCAGACCGTTGTGGTGCACCATGAAGATCAGGCTGTTCTCATTTTCATCATCAGTATCCGGATTCTGTTCCCTGGGCCAGAGGATTTCCAACCGGTATCTGTCTTCCAATATGACCTGCTGTCCGGCCTTTCCTTCCGTCAGCATCCGCTTTACCGGATAGCACGCCGCCAGTTCCGCAAGGCCTGCATAATGATCCAGATGAAGATGGGTCGCCGCAGCAAGATCAATCTCAGTGATGCGGTTCTTAAGCAGATATGGTTTCAGCGTCTTTTCCCCCGTATTGTACCCATACTTTCCCCCGCCGTCGATAAGGATATGTCGTTCTTCCGATGTCTTCAGGTGCAGGCAGTCCCCCTGCCCCACATCGACGAAAACCAGTTCTGCTTTATCAAAAGACGTCCAGTCCGCCCATGCACCCGCAAAAATGCAGACTATAATCAGAAGGACCGGTCCCAGCATTTTCTGCCATGCCTTCCGGTGATAATAGATATGAAAGTATTCCGATGCGCAGAAAAAAAGCATTCCGTAAATTATAATTACGATCCAAAGAGGTGGCGAGATAACGTCAAAGGATAACATCCCTTCTGCCTCAAACAGCCCGTTACACCAGACCATCAGACTGGTTACTGCTTCCAGCATCTGTGAAAGCCCGGGAAGCAGTCTTCCGAAACACAGATATACCATGAATCCGGCTATTCCCGTCGGAACGAGAAGGGATGTCAGGAAGATTACCGGCACGTTGCAGAGAATCCCTGTGAAGGAGACATAATTGAAGGTATATGCCATATATGGCAGCAGTCCGGCCTGCACGGCAAGGGGGACAGCCCATTTCTCTCCTATGATTTTTGCAAAGGGCCGCTGCAGAAACACGATGGACAGAACCGCCAGGAAAGACATCTGAAATCCTGCTCCAAAGACGACATAAGGGTTTTTGACCATGGAAAACAATGCCATGGCCGAAAGTGCGGTAAGTAGATCGTATCTTCTGTCAGCAGTGCGGCCCAAAACGACCAGTACGATCAGACCGACTGCTCTGGTTACGGAAACCGCCCAGAGCGCTGCAGTCCCGTAAAGAAAAAGAAACGCAAGGAATGCCGCTGTCAGAATCCGCTTTTTCCATCTTGTATAAAGCCATCTGTATATGCCATACAGCATTCCCACGTGAAGGCCGCTGACCGCCAGCACATGGGCTGTTCCATTCTTTCGAAAGGCATCATAGGTGTCCTCATCCATCCGGCTCTTGTCTCCAAACAGAATCCCCCGCAAAACGCCTTCGGCCTCTTTGTCCACGGAAAGCGCCTGAAGATACGCCTCTCTCTTTTCTATGATGCCTTTTTTGATGCGATAGTATAGCGACGTGCGTCCCTGCCTCACGGAAATATCGTCTGTCACACAAACATATTCAATGCCTCTGGTCAAAAGATAGCGTCTGTAATCAAAGGTCCTGGGATTCCCGGGCTCCGGAGGCAGCATGACCTCTCCCCAAAAGGTGATGGTTTCTCCAATCAGAATCCACGGATTTTCCATGTTCCGATAGCAGGTCAGCAGAATCCGTTCGCCTCCTGCATCGACGGTAAAGCGACAGGTTTCCTCCTCTTTCTGCTCTGTGTCAAGGACAACGCCTGTGACCGCACGCTCTCCTTTTGTATCATGATAAACTCCATGGTTAAACTGAAATTGAAACATCAGAAACAACAGCATTCCGGCCAGGAAAAAAATCAGATACTGCCTGCCGTCAGTACGATGTCCGATACAGTATAACAGGTACGCCACCACCAAAAACAAGACCGTTTTGCCCAATGCATCACAGAGCACAAGCCCCGCCATGAAGGCCAGGGTATAAACAAATAGTTTTCTTCTCATGTTCAAAATATACGCTCAGCTTCTTTTCCATTTTATGGTATTTTTGGAATTTATTCAACCATTTCTTAATATTTTGTGAAAACTAGAAATATTGATTAACTTTACACCGCACATATGGTATAATACTATGAGGTCATTCTGAAAAGAAAGGATTACAAATACATGGGTAATAACAAGAGACAAAAGAAAGGCAGCAGAACCCAGAAATTTTACGATAAGATTTCCGGTAATGAGCCAAATGTCACCGAAAAGCGAAGTGACAAGGCCCCTGCAGAAAAGCCTGTAAGAGAAAAGAAGGACAAAAAATTCAGCCTGAAAGGCTTCAATCTGAAAGGCTTAAATAAGAAGAAGGTGCTGAAGATTCTGCTTATCGGATGCGTAGCAATCGGCATCATCGGCTGCACGGCGGTCGGTGTCATCATTGCGAAAACACCAAGCATCGAGACCGACAAAATCGCAGAAATCCTCACAGAAAGTACGATTATCTACGACGATAAAGGCAACGAGGTCGATACTGTCTTCGCAGAAAACAACCGAACCAACGTGAAGTTCGAAGATTTGCCTGACAACATGGTCAACGCACTGGTTGCTCTGGAAGACAAGACCTTCTGGGATCATAACGGTTTCAACTTTATCCGTATCGGCGGTGCCATCGTACAGGCAGTGTTTACCGGCGGTGATATCGGCGGTACTTCTACCCTGACACAGCAGCTGGCGCGTAACCTGTTCCTGCAGGAAACCCAGTTCGACCGTTCCTACGTGAGAAAGATTCAGGAAGCTTACTATTCTATCATTCTTGAGAGAGAACTGACGAAGGAACAGATTATCGAAACGTACTGCAATACCGTTTATTTCGGTTTTAGTGCATACGGTGTACAGGCAGCTTCCCAGGCATACTTCTCCAAAGATATCGGTGAGCTGACTCTGGAAGAATGCGCAGCACTGGCAGCTATGCCACAAAAACCGACAGGCTATCAGCTGGTTATGCTGGTAGACAATAACGAAGTAACCGATGCAGACAAGAAGATGATTCTGAAAGAAACAGCCAACGGTACTTACCTTGCAAACGACACAAGTAAAGGCCGTAGAGAAACCTGTCTGGCACTGATGTTAGATCAGGGTTACATCACGCAGGAACAGCATGACAAGGCTGTTGCAGTCCCTCTGAAGAAGATGCTGGATCCTACTTACAGCAACTCTTCCGCAAAAGCAACCTACTTCCAGGATTATGTCATCTCCGAAGTTATCGATGACCTGATGGAAGAAAAGGATATGACTTATGATGAAGCCTGGACTACGGTTTACCAGGGCGGCGTGGAAATCTACTCCACCATGGATAAGCAGGCACAGGAAGTCATCGAAAAGGAATTTGAAGACGATTCCAACTTCCCTGGTGTTTCCATCGTCAAGGACAAGAACGGCAACCTGCTGAACCAGCATGGTGAAGTTACCCTTCTGGATTATGATAACTACTTCAACAAAAAGGGAACCTTCACATTTAAGAAGAGTGAAATCAAGAAGAACGATGACGGTTCCTTCATCATCAAATACGGCAAACGTCTGAACATCTACGAAACAGAAGTAAACGGCGCTGTAGATTACAGCATCGAGTTCAAACCGATGTACAAGGAAATCAACGGAGAACTGTATTCCATCTCCGGCGGTTTCGTCAACATTCCACAGGAATACAAGACCATGAACAAAGACGGTGATATCGTAATCGCAGCTGAAATGATGGAAAACGAACTGTACGAAGACTTCTTTATCTTCAACAAGAACGGTACCATCTCCGTACCAAGCAGTTCCTACACCCTGCAGCAGAGTGTTGTACAGCCGCAGGCAGCCATGACCATCGTAGAAAACGATACCGGTTACATCAAAGCCATGGTAGGCGGACGTTCTACTTACGGCAGACAGCTCCACAACAGAGCCATCAGCCCACAGCAACCGGGTTCCTCTATCAAGCCGTTAGGCGTATACTCCGCTGCCCTGCAACAGAGCTGCGAAGAAGCTGAAGCCGGCAAGAAACACGACTTCAAGGACTTCAATATTGACCAGCAGGGTGACGACCTCTGGGGTCACTATATCACAGCAGGCTCCATCGTAGTTGACGAAAAGACAACTATCGACGGAAGAGTATGGCCTTATAACGCAGGTGCTGGATTCTCCGGCATACAGACATTCAGAACCGCAATTCAGCAGTCTATCAACACCTGTGCGGTAAAGATTATCCTGCAGGTTACTCCGGAATACTCTGCAAAACTGGTAGACAAATACGGCATCTCCACTTTAGATACGAAGGGCGATGTAAACGATATCAACCCTGCTGCACTGGCGCTGGGTGGTATGACAGAAGGTGTTACGACATTAGATATGGCAAGTGCCTATACCGTATATCCAAACAACGGTACCAGACATGAAACCACTCCATATATCAAGGTTGTTGACAGAGACGGCAACGTTCTCCTCAACAGAGCTAAGACAAAGTCAACCCGTGTTCTGGATGCAGGCGTTGCATTCATTATGAGAGACCTGCTCCACGGCGTAGTCTCCGGCGGTACCGGAAGCGGTGCGGCGATTTCCGGCGTGAGAGTCGGCGGTAAGACCGGTACTACAGATAACGAATTCGATATCTGGTTCGACGGTTTCACACCATCCTACTCCGCAGCACTTTGGATCGGTAACGATCAGAACTTCGAGCTGGACAGCATGTCTGGTCCTGCAGCTGCTCTGTGGGGTACCATCATGGATCAAATCGACGGTGCAAAGAAAGGCTCCTACCCTGGCGCACCTTCTAATGTGGTTTACTCCGGCGGAGAATACTACATCAGCGGTACCAAGGGCGGCGTTCCAAAGAAGAAGGATTTAGAAAAGAAATTAACAGTCTGTGAAGACACCGGCTATTTGGCAACACCAAACTGTCCTGATACCGAAAAGAAAAAGTTCTTAAATTACGGCGATGCCAAGAAGAAGATTCCTAAGGTTTACTGCCACAAGCATAATCCGGATCCAGGCAAATATCCAATCAGCAAGAATAAGAAGTGGTCCGATGATGCGGCTATCAAGAAGAAACAGGAAGAAGAAAAGAAAGCTGCGGAAGAAGCTGCAAAGCAGGAAGCTTTGGAACAGCAGCAGCA